>JASEFA010000002.1:121524-391524 GCA_030019365.1 Bacillota bacterium | reverse complement strand
CTGCTGGGAAGGCTGATCGTGAGGACAGCTGGAGTGGGCAGAAGTGAGAATGCCGGTATGAGTAGCGAAAAGGCTGGTGGGAATCCAGCCCGCCGGAAGCCCGAGGGTTCCTGAGGAAGGCTCGTCCGCTCAGGGTTAGTCGGGGCCTAAGCTGAGGCCGAAGGGCGTAGGTGATGGGGAGCCGGTTGACATTCCGGCACCACCTTTTGACCGTTATGAGCGATGGGGTGACGCAGGGGGGTAGGCCAACCGCGCCGTTGGTAGAGTGCGGCCAAGCCCGTAGGGTGCTCTTCCAGGGAAATCCGGGGGGGCGAAACCTGAGGGGTGATGGGGAGGGAAATTAGAGTACCGAAGTGGCTGATCCCGTACTGCTGAAAAAAGCCTCTAGCCAGGTCATGGGTGCCCGTACCCGAAACCGACACAGGTAGGCGGGGAGAGGATCCCAAGGCGCGCGGGGCAACCCTCGCTAAGGAACTCGGCAAAATGACCCCGTAACTTCGGGAGAAGGGGTGCCGAACGGGTGAGGCATCCAAGCGGTGCTGAGCCTGGGAGGTTGCAGAGAAACGGCCCAAGCGACTGTTTAACAAAAACACAGGTCTCTGCTAAGGCGCAAGCCGAGGTATAGGGGCTGACGCCTGCCCAGTGCTGGAAGGTTAAGGGGAGGGGTTAGGGGTGACCCGAAGCTCCGAACCGAAGCCCCAGTGAACGGCGGCCGTAACTATAACGGTCCTAAGGTAGCGAAATTCCTTGTCGGGTAAGTTCCGACCCGCACGAATGGCGCAACGACTTGGGCGCTGTCTCGGCGAGGGGCCCGGTGAAATTGAGTGACCTGTGAAGACGCAGGTTACCTGCGGCTGGACAGAAAGACCCCGTGGAGCTTTACTGCAGTCTGACATTGGACTTTGGTGTCTGATGTAGAGGATAGGTGGGAGGCGGAGAGACCTGCTCGTCAGGGCGGGTGGAGCCGGCGGTGGAATACCACCCTTTGGGCATTGAAGTTCTAACCTGGGGCCGTGAACCGGTCTGGGGACAGTGTCAGGTGGGCAGTTTGACTGGGGCGGTCGCCTCCCAAAAGGTAACGGAGGCGTCCAAAGGTTCCCTCAGCGCGGTTGGAAATCGCGCGTGGAGTGCAAAGGCACAAGGGAGCTTGACTGTGAGACCGACTGGTCGAGCAGGTGGGAAACCAGGGCTTAGTGATCCGGCGGTACCGAGTGGAAGGGCCGTCGCTCAACGGATAAAAGCTACCCCGGGGATAACAGGCTGGTCTCCCCCAAGAGTCCACATCGACGGGGAGGCTCGGCACCTCGATGTCGGCTCATCGCATCCTGGGGCTGGAGCAGGTCCCAAGGGTTGGGCTGTTCGCCCATTAAAGCGGTACGTGAGCTGGGTTCAGAACGTCGTGAGACAGTTCGGTCCCTATCCGCCGCAGGCGCAGGAGGCTTGAGGGGCGCTGCCCCCAGTACGAGAGGACCGGGGCAGACGGACCTCTGGTGTACCGGTTGTCGTGCCAGCGGCAGAAGCCGGGTAGCCATGTCCGGGTGGGATAAGCGCTGAAAGCATCTAAGCGCGAAGTCCTCCTCAAGATTAGGCCTCCCACGGTGAAAGCCGGTAAGGTCCCAGGCAGACCACCTGGTAGATAGGCCGGGGGTGTAAGGGCAGGAATGCCTTGAGCTGACCGGTACTAATAGACCGAGGGCTTGAGCCTTCCGGGGCGGTTTGGGTGTTCCGCTGTGTGGTTTTGAGGGTGCAGGGATTCCCGGTGCCCATACCGGAGGGGTCACACCCGTTCCCATCCCGAACACGGTCGTTAAGCCCTCCAGGGCCGATGGTACTTGGCGGGGGGCCGCCCGGGAGAGTAGGTCGGTGCCGGGAAGCTGTTGGAGAGCCCCCGCGGGGAGCGTGCCCCGCGGGGGCTCTTGGCCTCGCGAATGATTCCCCTCTACCGGCAACCCCGGGAGGTTCAAGGCCCAGCCGTACCCGGCCAGAACACATAGAGTATCAGACCGGACACCAATAGCAGCGGGCAGTTGGAGGCGATGGGGCGGTGGCGGCGAACAGTTCCCTCCAGGGAGCACGGTAGGGAGAACGGGCAGGGGAGGGGGACGTGGTGGAAACCGGCTTGACCTTTCCGGCCGAATTCTGGTGGGGGACGGCCACTTCCTCTCATCAGGTGGAGGGCGGCAACACCAACGATTGGACCCTCTGGGAGGAACGGCCCGGTGCCATCTGGGGCGCTCACCGCAGCGGGATGGCGTGCGACCAGTTTCACCGGTATCGGCAGGACTTTGCCCAGCTCGGGGAACTGGGGTTCAACGCCCATCGCTTTTCGCTGGAGTGGAGCCGTATCGAGCCGGAGGAGGGGCAGTTTTCGCGGGAGGCCTTTGATCACTATCGGCAGGTGGTGGATACGTGCCGCGAGCAGGGGATGGAGCCCTTCGTCACCCTGCACCATTTCACCAATCCGCTCTGGGCGGCCCGCAGGGGAGGGTGGGTTAACCCGCAGGTGGCGGACTGGTTCGCCCGATACACGGAAGCAGTGGTGGCGGCGTTGGGTGATCGGGTTACCTGGTGGCTGACGGTGAACGAGCCCCTGGTGTTCGCCACCATGGGCTACCTGGCCGGCATCTGGCCACCGGGGCACCGCAGCCTGGGCGAGACGGTGACCGTGGTGCGTCACATGCTCATGGCCCACGCCCGCGCCTACCGCGTTATCAAGGAGCATTGTCCGGCGGCACGGGTGGGAGTGGCCCACCACCTCCGCCCGTTTCACCCGGTGCGGCGCGGGCCGTGGCTCGACAGCAAGCTGGCCGGGTTCCTCGATCGCGTGTTCAACCGATTGTTCGTGGAAGGTATAGAGACCGGCCAGGCCGGGTGGCCCGCCTGGGGGTGGTTGTCCCCGGGGAGTCGCGTTGTCGCCGGTTTAGCTGGCACCCAGGACTTCCTTGGGCTCAACTATTACAGCCGAGGACTGGTCAGGTTCTCGCTGAATTTGGCGGCAGCGGCAGCCCAACCGCCGCCCCCCGGGGCGGAGCTCAATCAGCTGGGATGGGAGGTGTACCCGGAGGGGCTGCTGGAAATCTTGCGCTGGCTCTCGCGATACGGGAAAAAGCCTATCATCATCACGGAGAACGGCATCTGCACGGATGATGATACCCAGCGAGTACGCTTCATCCGGGGGCACTTAGAGATCATGCACAGGGCTCTCGCAGAGGGCATCGCGGTGGCGGGATACTTCTACTGGTCCAGCCACGACAACTTCGAATGGGCAGAGGGCTACCGGGCCCACTTCGGGCTCATCGGCGTGGACTTCGAGACCCAGGAGCGCACCGTACGCCCCAGCGCCCTCTTCCTTGGGCAGGTTGCCAGGACGGGACGCCTGTCCCCGCCCTGAGCCCGGCGGTGTCTGAAGCCGCGCGGTGGTGTGCGGAGCCGCCCGGTGGTGTCCGGACCCGCCCGGCTGGCGGAAACGGGGTGGCACGGCCCAGCGAGCGCGTTCTTTCGGGTTGCGAAGCTTTGCCTGCCTGGTCCCCTGCTGTTATAATGCTCGAATGGCAAACGGCTGCCAGGGAGGAGGAGGGGGCATGGCAGAGCTACCGGAGGGGCTGGACAGGGACCTGGGTGACAGCACCGTCTCCAGCCGGGTCATCGTGCAGCTGCGGGTGCATGATCAAACGGCGGCTTTTGCGAAGGAGATTCGGGTCGGCACGCTCAAGCGTCGGGTGTATCTTCACGGAACCGTGCCGTCCGAGGATGCCAGGCGCAGGGCGGAGCGGGTGGTGCGGACGGTGGAGGGAGTGGGTGGCGTCGTCAACCTTCTCGAGGTGACCGGGTAGCGTCGGTCAGGGCGGTGTAAACTTCCGGGCGCCGATCAGCGAGAGCGTCCGTGCCCGGTACGATCGTCTTGGCGCGGGCCAGGCAGAGGTGAGCCTGGCCCGCTATGCTTTGCTCGCGACCCGCAAAGGCCTGGGCCAGGATGCGGCCGTCGGGATCCACCACCAGGCTGGCGCCGCCCTCCACGAGGCTGGCGCCACAGTCCACCGGGCTGCCGCCTCCCGGGCGGACGGGGACGGGAGCGTTGGCGGCCACCACGAACACTTTGTTTTCCGCCGCCCGGGTGCGGGCCACCGGTTCCACCATGTCGGCGGGGAGAGAGCAGGGCCAGGCGATCCAGTCGGCTCCCGCCAGGGCGAGCACGCGGGGCACCTCGGGCAGCAGTCCCTCCCGGTCGAGCATTACGCCCACGCGCCCGGCAGGGGTATCGTACACCCGACTTCCGGGAGCCAGGGAGTGCTCCACAGCTACCGTGAGGTCGGGAGTTTCCAGCCGGGCCACCGGCTCTCCTTCCCGCCACCAGGCCGTGATGCGCACGGGAGGCACGGGACGCGCCGCCGCCAGGCCCGAGTCGACCCCGGAGTCTGCCGGCAGGGGGCTGGTTACCGCGCCGAGGGCCTCCTCGCAGGCAAGGCCGTACAGGAAAGAGGGCAGCAGGTCGGGGCGGGAAAGCTGCAGGGCGGCCAGCCGTACCACTGCGGGCGGGTGAGGGGGCGGGGCAGGCGGGGCGGGCAGGGCGGGGGAGGCCAGCACGGCATAGGCAGACGGTTGGCGGTCCCGCAGGGGATCGAAGTCCGGCCAGAGGGGGTCAGTCACCCCGGGCAGCTCGATGTCGGCGTGGATCACCTGGGCGGAAGCGGACCCCGCCAGGGCGAGCACGTGTCCGTCCGGGGAAACCACCTGGCTTCGCCCGCAATACACCACGCGGCCCGCTTCCATTCCCACCTTGTTGGCGGCTGCCATGTAGCAGCGGTTCTCCAGGGCCCGCACCCTGAGCATGTACTCGGCCTGGGGGTTGGTGAGGCGGTCGGGGTCGCGCCCGGACGAGACCCACGCGGTCAGGTCCAGCTGCAGCCGGGCGCCTGCCAGGGCCAGCAGGCGTGGTATCTCGGGGAGCCTGCCATCGGCACACACAAACATTCCCATCTTGCCCCAGGGGGTTGATGCCAGCGCGGGGGCGGAACCGGGGGTGAACCAGCGGCGGTCGAAATGCCAGAGCAAGTGCTTGTGGCCGCGGGCTACCACCCGGCCGGTTGGGGAGAGCAGCACGGCGGAGTTGAGCAGCCTGCCCCCCGGCCCCGGCTCCACCACCCCCACCGCCAGGTAGCACTGGCCCCGCCTGGCCATCCCGGCGAACATGTCCAGCACTTCTTCAGGAGGACGGAGACGGGCCGGGTCGTATCCCGGCAGGAAGTAGGCGGGATAGGTGCACTCGGGCAGGACTATCACGTCGGGCCGGATGGCGAGGGCCTTCTCCACCATGGACAGGGCATGGGACAAACCTTCTTCCGCCCTCTCCAGGTCGCAGGCTTCCAGCTGGATGCACGCCACTCTCATGCTCGCCACTCCTTTCCAGGGATGCTGCCCGCCGAGCGGGGAGGAATGCTGGTGGGAATGCTGCCCGCGGGCGGGAAAGCGGGGCTGGGGACGCTGGCAGCCGGTGGGCCGGGAGGAAGCTGGCCGGCGGACGCCAAATAGAAGGGAGGAGTTCTGCCCGGGTGAGGCCGGGGTGAGCGGGGGGATGGGGTGTGTTGCGCATCAACCGGGAAGAGGTCGTCAGGAGAAGGGAGCGACTGCTCGAGGAGGCAGCCCGGGCGGGGTGCCGGGGAGTATGCCTGTTCGGGGCCGTCGAGGTTTTCTATTTCTCGGGCTTCTCCTTCCTGCCCACGGAGCGGCCTGTGGTGCTGGTGGTTACTCCTGAGCCGCGATCAGTCCTCCTGGTGCCGCGTCTGGAGGAGGAGCACGCCGCCAGGGACTCCTGCGCCGACGAGGTGAGATCTTACCCCGAGTACCCGGGCCGGCGTCACCCCATGGAGTTTCTGCGGGACATCCTGGGCGACCTGCAACTCTCCGGCGGGTGCCTGCTGGCCGACGCCGATGGGTATGCCTCGAGTATGGGATACCGGGGTCCGCGCCTGAGCGAAGTGGCAGCCGGAGAAGTCAAGGTGGTTGCCGAGGTGGGGGCCTGCATGCGGATGGTGAAGTCCCCCGCAGAGATATCACTCATCAGGGAAAGCGTGCGCTGGGGCAACCTGGCCCATGCTTTCCTCCAGCAATTGGTGGCGCCGGGCAGGAGCGAGGCGGAAATCTCATGGGAAGCCTCCGCGCGCGCCACGGACGCCATGTTGAAGGCGCTGGGGCCCCACGGGGTCTCCTGGGGGATGGGGGAGCCCGGGGCGGGGGCCGGCTTCCGGGGGCAGGTAGGAGAGGCGTCAGCTCTCCCGCATGCCCTGACCACGGGTGTGATACTGCGCAGGGGCGATGTGCTGGTTACGGGAGCGGGGGCGAACGTGGGTGGCTACCACAGTGAGCTGGAGCGCACCATGTTCGTGGGGGAGCCCGAGGCGCGGGCGCGACGCATGTTCGAGCTCATGCTGGGCGCCCAGCAGGTCGCCATGGAGGCCATCAGACCGGGAGCCCGGTGTGCCGACGTGGATGAGGCCGTCGGCTCCTTCTTCGCCGACAACGACCTGGAAGATCGCTGGCGACACCACACCGGGCACGCCCTGGGTATCCTGGGCCACGAGGCTCCTTTTTTCGACGTGGGCGACGACACCGTGATCGCACCCGGCATGGTGTTCAGCGTGGAACCGGGCATATACGTCCCCGGGCTGGGCGGCTTCCGGCACTCGGACACGGTGCTGGTCACTGACCGCGGCATCGAAGTGTTGACCTATTACCCCCGCGATCTGGAAAGCCTGGTATGTGGGGTGTAACTCACGGAGCGGGAAGACCGGGTTGCCCCTGGGTCTGCGGCGGGCCTGGGCCATAGCGGGGATCTTCCGGATCAGGAGCGCATGCCCCTTTTGGAGGCCTTGCTTGCCTGGGAGCAGGCGGGCCTCTGCTCGTTCCATACGCCGGGGCACCGCCAGGGGAGGGAGGTGGCGCCGGAGGTGGCGGCCCTCCTGCCCGAGCGCCTTTTCCGTCTCGATGCCACCGAGCTGGAAGGTCTGGACGACCTCCACAACCCGGCGGGGCTCATCGCCCGCGCCCAGCGCAGCCTGGCCGAGCTTTACGGCGCCGATGAATCCTTTTTCCTGGTGGGAGGAACCACGGCCGGGATCCTGGCGGCCGTGCTGGCCGCCGGCGGGCCGGGTCGCAAGCTTCTCATGGCGCGCCACAGCCACCGGGCGGCGTTTGCGGCCGCCATCCTTTCCGGGTGCCGGGTGCGCTATCTTCCCGAGGAATGGACGCAGGAGTCCCTGCCCCTGGGTCCCTTGCCGGAAGAAGCGGCTGCCGCGGTGGAGGAATGGCGTCCCGGGGTGTTGCTCCTGACCAGGCCCAACTACTACGGCATCGCCGTTCCCCTTGATGAAGTCGCCGGTGCCTGTCGGCGGGCAGGTACCGTGCTGGTGGTGGACGAGGCCCATGGGGCCCGCTGGGGGCCGCCGGGACTGCCGTCCGCCCTGCAGGCGGGGGCCGACGTGGTGGTGCAGAGCGCCCACAAGACTCTCCCCGCCCTCACCCAGGGTGCCTGGCTGCACGTGCAGGGGCCCCTGGTTGACCGGCGCAGGCTGAGGGCGTGCCTGCGCGTGGTGCAGAGCTCGAGCCCCTCCTACCTGCTCATGGTCTCCCTTGACGTGGCCCGGTGGCACCTGGCCCGGTGGCTGGCGGGAGCGCCCGGGCAGGTGGAGCAGGCCCGGCGACTGCGCGAGAGCTTGGCGGGTCGGGGTGTGCCGCTTCTGCCCCGGATGCTGCCTCCGGGCTGGGTGCGGGACCCCTTCCGCCTGGTGGTGGATGCCTCCGCCATGGGGCGGGACGGGCGAGAGGTTGCCGCCGCCCTGCGCGCAGCAGGTATGGAAGTGGAGTGGGCCGAACCAGACAGGGTACTCATCCTCCTGGGAATGCGGGTGGAGCGCGATGCCCGGGATCTGGCCGACGCGCTGGGCCTGCTGGTGGGCTCCCTGCCGATGGGTGCCGCCCTCGGGTCGCTCCCGGCGCGCGCCGCCGGGTCGCGCGTCGGGCCCTATCCCCGGCTGGAGGCGGTCCTGGACCCCGCCCCGGCATGGTGGGCCGACCAGGAGGAGGTCCCTCTCCAGCAGGCGCCCGGCCGGGTGGCCGGTGAGATGATCTACCTGTCGCCGCCCGGGGTGCCCCTGGTGGCACCGGGGGAGAGGTGGACTGGGGAGGCGGTAGCGTTCCTGCGGCGATGCCGGGAGGCGGGGTTGGAAGCGGTGGGCGGCACCGGGCCGCCGGCGGGCCCCCAGGGGGAGGGGGAGCGGAACCTGGTGCGGGTGGTACGGGAAACGTAGGGCCGGCGGTCGTCTGGCCCTGCATAGGGTCAGGCCACAGCGGTAGGGAGGTTGGCAGCGGTGGGATACTTCATTACGCTGGAGGGACCGGACGGGGGCGGTAAGTCGACCCAGCTCCGCCTCCTCCTGCCCAGGCTCAGGGCGCGGGGGCTGGGGGTGGTGGCCCTGGGCGAACCGGGGGGAACGTCCCTGGGGCGCGCCATCAGGCGGCTGGTGCTGGATCCGGGGCAGACGATATGCCCTCAGGCTGAGGTACTGCTGTACGCTGCCTCCCGGGCCCAGGCGGTGTATGAGGTGGTGCTCCCCTCGTTGCGAGAAGGGAAGGTGGTGGTGATGGAGAGGTACCTCGATTCCAGCCTGGCCTATCAGGCCGCGGGGCTGGGTATTCCCGGCCGGCAGGTGCGGGAGGCGAACCGACTGGCCACCGCGGGGCTGGAGCCCGACCTCACCATCCTCCTGGACATCGACCCCGCCCTGGCCAGGAAGCAGCGCCTGAGCGGTGCCCGGGATCGCATCGAGGGCCGGGACGAAGAGTACCAGCGGCGGGTGCGGAAAGGCTTTCTCGAGGTGGCCAGGGCCCATCCCCAAAGGGTGCGGGTGGTGGATGCCACCTTATCCGTGCCGGAAGTGGAGAGGATTGTGTGGTCTTTGGTAGAAGAATCCCTGTACAGGGCAGGCATTCTGCATGAGCCGCGGAGCGAGGTGAGGGCGTGAAGCTGATCGTGGCCGTGATCCAGGATAAGGATTCGGTGAGACTTTTGGAGGCCCTGGTGAAAAGGGGGTACCGGGCGACCAAGCTGGCCAGCACGGGGGGCTTTCTGCGCGAGGGGAACACCACCGTCCTCATCGGGGTGGAAGACGGGGAGACCGACGAGGTGCTGGCCACCATCAGGGAAACGTGCAGGCCCCGGGAGCAACTGGTGACTCCCCTCACCCCCATGAGCGGGCCTGCCGACTCGTATGTGGCGTATCCGGTGGAAGTGGTGGTGGGCGGCGCTACCGTTTTCGTGCTGAACGTGGACCGGTACGAGAAGATATGACGCCACGGGAGCAACTTGGGGCTGCTCTGCGGGGAGGACGTCTGGCGCACTGCTACCTTCTCTGCGGCCCCCGTGCCCGCAGCGAAGAGGCGGCCCGCGAGGTAGCCGGGGCCTGCCTGTGCCTGGCCCGGGGGAGCGACCGTCCGGATCCCGCTCAGGCCTGCGGCGCCTGCCCCTCCTGTAGGGCCCTGCGCCAGGGCACCCACCCCGACCTGCGCCGGTGGGAGGCGGAGCGCGGGACCTGGCGCATCGAACAGGTGCGGGCCCTCATCGGGGAGGCTTTCCACCGGCCCACCCTGGGGGACCGTCGCGTGCACATTCTGGGAGATGTGCATCTGCTCAGCCTGCCTTCGGCCAACGCCCTCCTGAAGCTGCTGGAAGAGCCGCCCCCGGGTACGCTCTTCTTGCTGCTGGCCGATCGCGTTGCCGACCTCCCCGCCACCCTCCTTTCCCGCTGTCAGCTGCTCGCCTGGCCGGGGGCAGACGCCTCGCCCGGGGAAGGCGCCACACTCGGGGCAGAGGCCCCGCTCGGAGAAGGTGCCGGGCCTGGGGAAGGCGGCGGGACCGAGAATGGCAGCGGCAGCGGGCAAGGCGCCAGGACCGGGGAGGCAGGACCCTCCCTTGCCCGGGAGGTCCTGCAGGCGGCGGGGGCGGGCAGGGGCTCGCACCTCCTTATCCTGGCCAAACGTCTGGCCGAGCGCGGGGAGAAACTTGCCGCGGAACTGACCGGACTCATGCGGGAGCGGGCGGTGGGCATGGCGAGCCAGGGAGAGGAAGTCGCCATCGGCCCCTGGTTGCGCGCCTGGGAGGCGGTGGACCGGGCGGCGGCCAGGCTGGAGGCGCACGGCAATTCCCGTCTGGTTTGGGAATGCCTGCTTCTGGAACTGGCAGGAACTCTCGGCGGTGCCACTGTCATCGGTGCAACTTGTCCCTCTTGTCACCCGGGTTTATAATGCGGAACGGGATCAATGAAAGGAACTGCGGTTGGTGAACAATTTGGCGAAAGTGGTGGCTGTTCGTTTTCGACGGGTGGGAAAGCCCTATCACTTTGACCCGGCCGGGATCGAGCTCGAGCCCGGCGACCGGGTGGTGGTGGAGACCGCCCGCGGGCTGGAAATCGGGGAGGTGGTTTGCCCGGTTCGGGAGGTTCCCGACGACCAGCTCGCGCAGCCCCTGAAGCCCGTGCTGAGGGTGGCCACGGAGGCTGACCTGGGGCAGGCGGAGGAGAACCAGGCCCTGGCCAGCGGAAGCCTGCGCATCTGCAGGGAGAAGGTGGGTGCCCGTGGGCTGCCCATGCACGTGCTGGACGCCGAGTACACGCTCGATCGCTCCCGGCTGGTCTTCTACTTCGCCTCGGAGACGCGGGTGGATTTCCGGGAGCTGGTGCGCGACCTGGCCAGTTCCTTCCGTACCCGCATCGAGCTGCGGCAGGTGGGCGTCAGGGATGAGGCCAAAATGGTGGGCGGCCTGGGACCGTGCGGGCGGGAGGTGTGCTGCGCGGTGTGGCTTTCCGAGTTCCAGCCCGTGTCCATCCGCATGGCCAAGGTCCAGAACCTCTCTCTGAACCCGGGCAAGATTTCCGGCCTGTGCGGGCGCCTGATGTGTTGCCTTCGCTACGAGGCTGACCTCTACCGTGGCGGCGTAGAAGAAGAACCAGAGGACAAAGAGGGCGAGGAACCTGGGGACGAAGGCGAACCGGGGGGAGACTGAGCCCGCAGTGGCCGGCGGGGAGGGGGGGCCTGACCGCCAGCGCTGGCGTGTCACCGTCCGGGGGACGGTCCAGGGGGTGGGGTTCCGGCCCTTTGTATGGCGGGCGGCGACGGCGCGCGGCCTGCGGGGCTGGGTGGCCAACGCGGGTGCGGGAGTGGTGATCGAGGCGGAAGGCCCAACGGGTGTCCTGGAGGAGTTCGTGGGCGACCTCCGTTCCCACCCCCCTCTGCTGGCCCGGGTGGACGAAGTGGACGTCCAGGTGCTGGCGGATCCTGCCCCTGTCCCCGAAGAAGGCTTTCGCATCGTGGCCAGCCAGGGGAGCAGGGTCGCGCAGGTGATGATCCCGCCGGACCTGGCCACCTGTGGCGATTGCCGGAGGGAGATCTCCGACCCCGGCGACCGCCACTACCGGTACCCCTTCACCAACTGTACCCTGTGCGGGCCCCGCTTCACGGTGGTGACCGGTCTCCCCTACGATCGTTCCCGCACCACCCTGGCCTCCTTCGCAATGTGCGAAGACTGCCGCCGGGAATACGAGGATCCCGGGGACCGGCGTTTCCACGCCCAGCCCACCGCGTGCCCCCGGTGCGGGCCCCGGGCCCGGGTGGTGGATGCTGCCGGCCGGGAGGTTCCCGGCTCCTGGGATGAGGTGGCCCAGCGGTTGCTGCGGGAAGGATGCATCGTGGCCGTCAAGGGCATGGGAGGATACCACCTGGCCTGTGACGCCACCTCCACGGAAGCGGTGGCGCGGCTGCGAGAGCGCAAACGCAGGCCGGCCCGGCCCTTCGCCGTCATGTTCCCCGACCTGGAGACGGTGCGCGCCCACTGCCTGGTATCCGGGGCGGAGGAAGCCCTGCTCACTTCCGCCCGCGCTCCCATAGTCATCCTGATCCGGCGCGGGGAGGACGAAGAGCAACCCACACTGGCGCCCGCGGTCGCCCCGGGGCTGGATACGGTGGGGGCCATGCTTCCCTATACCCCCCTGCACTTCATCCTCCTGGAAGGGGCGCCCCCCCTGGTGATGACCAGCGGTAACAGAACCGGCCTGCCCATCGCCCGGGACGAGGATGAGGCGTTTTCCCAGTTGGGGGACCTCGCCGATTACTTCCTGGTGCACGATCGCCCCATCTTCCGCCGCTGCGACGACTCGCTGGTGAGGGTGATGCCGGTCCTCGAGCCGTCGCCACATGCCGGCACGGCGCCTGCCGCCGCTCCCGTGGTCCCCGCGCCGGCCCGCTCCGCGGGACCGGCTGCGCCCCAGGACGCCTCCCGGATCCCAGGAGACGGCGGCCGGGGATCAGTGCAGTTGCTGAGGCGTTCGCGGGGCTATGTGCCGGAGGCCATCACCCTTCCCCTGCCGCCCGGGGCATCGGCGGCCGGGCTGCCGGTGGTGGCTGCCCTGGGAGCGGAGATGAAGAACGTGGTGTGTCTCACCCGGGGCGACCGGGCCTATCTGAGCCAGCACCTGGGCGAGATGGATACGGTGGAGGGGATCGACAACCTGCGGGAGGCCCTGGCCCAGATGGCTTCGCTGCTGGGGGTCGAACCGGTGGTGCTGGCCCGCGACATGCACCCGAGCTTTTCTCTCACCGGCCTGGCGGCCCAGTTTCTTCCCGAACGGCAGGTCGCTGTCCAGCACCACCACGCCCACCTGGCTTCCGTGCTGGCCGAGGCCGGAGTGACCGATTCCGTGGTGGGTCTGGTGGCCGACGGGGTGGGGTACGGTACGGACGGACACGTGTGGGGCTTGGAGGTGCTGGTGGGGTCGCTGGCGGGTTTCTACAGGGCGGCTCACCTGGCGTATGTGCCGCTGCCGGGCGGGGAGGGGGCCATCCGCAATCCCCTGCGCATGGCGGTGAGCTATCTCGGGCACGCCCTGGGCGAAGAGGGCCTTGGCCTGGCCCGGCTCCTGTTCCCCGGTCGGGAGCGGGAGGTGGTGGCTACCTGGCACCTCTGTGCCCGTCCGGGCCTGATGTGCTCCAGCGCGGGGCGCCTGTTTGACGCCGTGTCCGCCCTGCTGGGGATCTGCCACCGCAATACCTACGAGGGGCAGGCCGCCATCGAGCTCGAGGAAGAAGCCTGGCGGGCCCTGCCGGGACGCTCCCTCGCCGGCCTGCCCGACCGGATGGGGGAAGGGGAGCAGTTATGGGGCTGGGAGCGGGCGGGTGATGTGTGGGTGGTGGACCCGGGTCCGCTGGTGACCGCCCTGGCCCGGGAAGCGGCGGCAGGCGGTCACGACGCCGCCACCAGGCGGAGGTTGGCCCTGCGCTTTCACCTGGCCGTGGCCGCCATGATGGTGAAGGTGGCCGGGCTGGTGGCCCGCGAGCAGGGCCTGGGCACGGTGGCACTTTCGGGAGGCACGTTTCAGAACGCGCTCTTGCTATCTCTGGTCGTGGCGGGGCTGGAACAAAGGGGCCTGCGCCGTCTCGTCCCCGGGCAGGTGCCCGCCAATGACGGGGGCATAGCCCTGGGGCAGGCGGCAGTGGCGGTCTGGAAGCTGGCGGGGGGTGAGGGAGTTGTGCCTGGCGGTGCCGGTGCGGGTGCTGACGCGGGACGGTGACTGGGGAGAAGTGGAGAGCAGCGGGACGCGGCTGCGCGCAGCCCTTCATTTCGTGCCGGAGGCGCGGCCCGGGGACTGGGTCCTGGTCCACGCCGGGGTGGCCATCGCCCTGCTGGACGAGGAGGAAGCCCGGGAGAGCCTGGCCTTTCTGGAGGAGTTGAGCACCCCCCATGGAAGCTGACCGGCCCCTGTGGGAAAGGTTCCGCGACCCCGGCATCGCCCGCGCGCTGGTGGCCAGGGTCCGGGTCCGGGTGGCACGGGAACTGGGCGGGCATGTGTCCCTCATGGAGGTATGCGGCACCCACACGGTGGCCATCTCCCGTAGTGGCATCCGCGCTGCGCTGCGGGACGCCGTCACCCTGGTGAGCGGTCCCGGCTGCCCGGTATGCGTTACCTCCCCGGAGGACGTGGACGCCATGGTGGCGCTGGCCGAGAGCGGCCTCACCGTCTTGACGTTCGGGGACATGATGAGGGTGCCGGGGAGCTCCACCAGCCTGGAGGCGGTGCGGGCACGGGGCGGGCGGGTGCGGCTGGCGTACTCTCCGATGGATGCCGTTTCGTACGCAGCGTCCCACCCCGATGAGCAGGTGGTCTTCCTGGCCGTGGGCTTCGAGACCACCGCGCCCGGGGTGGCCCTGGCGGTCGCCCAGGCCCGCGAGTTGCCCCTCGCCAACTTCTCGATTTACCCTGCTCACAAGCTTATCCCCCCCGCCCTGCGCGCCCTGCTCGATCAGGAAGTGGGAGTGCAGGGTTTTCTCCTGCCCGGCCACGTTTCCACCGTGATCGGGCGGCGCGCCCTGGCCTTCCTGGCGGAGGAGTACCGGCTGCCGGCGGTCATCGCCGGCTTTGAGCCCGTCGATATTCTGATGGCGATCGACCGTATCACCCACATGCTGGTGCGGGGAGAGGCAGAGGTGGTGAATGCCTACCCGCGGGCCGTGCGTGAGGAGGGAAATACCCTGGCGCAGCGGGCCATGTGGTCCTGCTTTGCGCCCGCCGATGCCGCCTGGCGGGGACTGGGGCCGATCCCCGGAAGTGGCCTGGGCCTGCGGGACGGATGGGAGGACCTGGACGCCTGCCGGCGTTACGGCGTCTGGGCGCAGCCGGCGGGGGCAATGCGCACCGGGTGCCGCTGCGGGGACGTGCTGCGGGGGCTGCTCCTTCCTCCCCGTTGCCCCCTCTTCGCCCGGGTTTGCACCCCCGCTGCCCCCCAGGGACCGTGCATGGTTTCGTCCGAAGGTGCGTGCGCTGCCTACTACCGCTACGAAAGGGGCGATGGGGATGACGGCCCCCAAGGGGCAGGTGCTGCTGGCCCACGGTGACGGGGGACTCCTCACCCACCGGCTCATCTCGGAGGTCTTTCTGCCGCAGTTGGGCAACCCGGTGCTCGCCCGCCTGGAGGATGCCGCCGTCCTGGAGCTGGAGGGGTGCCGGTTGGCGTTCACCACCGACTCCTTCGTGGTGAGGCCCCTCTTTTTCCCGGGAGGGGACATCGGCAGGCTGGCGGTGTGCGGCACCGTCAATGACCTCTCCATGGTGGGCGCCCGCCCCCTGTACCTCTCGGCGGGGTTCTTGCTGGAAGAAGGCCTCGACCTGGAGGTCCTGGAGCGGGTGGTGGCCTCCATGTGCTCGGCGGCAGCCGAAGCGGGAGTGCGGGTGGTAGCCGGCGACACCAAGGTGGTGGAGCGGGGGAGCGTAGACGGGGTTTTCATCAACACCGCCGGCCTGGGGGTTGTTCCTCCGGCGCTCCGCATGGGTCCGGAGACGGTGCGGGCGGGGGACCGGCTGCTGGTGAGCGGGCCGGTGGGAGAACACGCGCTGGCGGTGGTGCTCGCCCGGGGGGATCTGGAGATCGAGAGCACCATCCGGAGTGATTGCGCTCCCCTCAACGGGCTGGTGGGCGATATCATGACGCAGTGTCCGGGGGCACTGCGCTTCATGCGTGATCCCACCCGGGGAGGGCTGGCCACGGTGGCGTGTGAGATGGCTGTCGCCTGCGGGCTGGATTTCTACCTGCTGGAGGACGGTATCCCCCTGACCGAAGAGGCAGGCGCGCTCTGCGACCTGCTGGGGCTGGACCCCCTGTACCTGGCCAACGAGGGGAAGTTCCTGGCCGTGGTGGACCGGGATCAGGCCGACCGGGTGCTGGAGATTTGCCGTGCCCATCCGCTGGGCGCGGGGGCAGCCCTGGTGGGCGAGGCACGCTCCGGCCGGGGCCAGGCGTACCTCGTCACCGCTCTCGGGGGCACCCGTCGCCTGGATCTGCCGGCGGGAGCCCAGTTCCCGCGCATCTGCTGACCGGGGGGTACCCATCTGCCTCCGCTGTACCTCCTGGCCGGCAGCACCCCTCCTGCGCATCTGCTGACCGGGCAGATCCCGTCCGCCTCCAACGCATCTGCTGGCTGCGTCCGGTTTGCATTCCGCCAGCCGGCTGAGCGGAGCGGCCCGCCCGGAATGGCACAAGTGATCACGGTAACAAGATCACCGAAAGTTATTGCTCTTTTCTGCTTGCTGCGAATTCGGAGGTCCGGTGTATTAGGCGTTTGCAAGGATTGCGCAATGGGTGGGCCATAAATTGTTGTTAGAATGGGCGCGGGTATGTGAAACGCATCACAACCCTGCCTTAAGGGTCGAGGTCAAGCGTGTGGTGGCGGGATGTACAACCGTGTACCTGCGAGACGTGCAGCGGATCCTGAAGGCCGAGGTGCTCTGGGGCGAGGACCTGCTTGACCGGGAGGTCGTGGCCGGGTTCGGCTGCGACCTCATTTCCGACTCCCTCTTCTTTGCCACCCCGGGGACGCTGCTGCTTACGGGGTTGACCCATCCCCAGGTGGTGCGGGCCGCGGAACTCATGGAGTTCTGCGGTGTGGTGTTCGTGCGCGGGAAGAGACCGGGGGACGGCGTAGTGGATCTGGCCCGGGAGAGGGAGATGCCCCTGCTCCTCACCGGCTACCTGATGTTCGATAGTTGCGGCCTCCTGTACGAGGCGGGACTGCGGGGATGCCGGGCCGGGGAGCCCCGGTGAGGGCCATGGCCGAGGAGCTGGTCCTGGAGTTCGAGGTCGGGGGCCTGGACTTCGCGGCGGTGGGAGAGGCGTCGGGGGGTGTCAAGCGGGCCCTGCAGCAGGTGGGGATGGGGGCTTCGGTGGTGCGGCGGGCGGCCGTGTGCGCCTTCGAGGTGGAAACCAACATCGTCATCCATGCCACCCGGGGCGTGGTGCGCGCCCGCATCTCCCCGGAGCGGGTGGTGGTGGAAGCAGAGGACGAGGGCCCCGGCATCCGGGACCTGGAACTGGCGATGCGGGAGGGATACTCCACCGCGCCCGCCTACATCCGGGAGATGGGGTTCGGAGCAGGTATGGGGTTCGCGAACATGCGGCGGTGCTCTGATTCCATGGAGGTGTCCAGCGAGGTGGGGAAGGGCACCCGCGTTCGCCTGGTAATCGAGGTGGGGAAGCCGTGACCCGGGAAGAGGGCGGGTACTTCCACTCGGTGCGGCTGGACCTGGACAAGTGCAAGGGGTGCACCAACTGCATCAAGCGCTGTCCGGTAGAGGCCATCCGGGTGCGCGAGGGCAAGGCCCAGATCATGCAAGAGCGTTGCATCGATTGCGGGGAGTGCGTGCGGGTCTGCCCCAACCATGCCAAGTACGTGGTCACGGACGGCCTGGAGCGCCTACAGGATTTCCGCTACCGGGTGGCGCTCCCCGCGCCTGCCTTTTACGGCCAGTTTCGCCCGGACGTTCCGCCCGGGGGGGTGCTGGCCGCCCTGCTGAAGGCGGGGTTCGACGGTGTATTCGAGGTGGCGGTGGCGGCAGAGGCTGTCACGCTCGCCATCCGGGCTTATCTGGAGCGGGGGATGCCGAGGACTGCCCGTCCCCTGATCTCGTCGGCCTGCCCGGCGGTCATCCGGCTCATGCAGGTGCGGTTCCCCAGCCTGCTTGGCCACATCATCCCGGTGGAAACCCCCATGGAGATCGCCGCCCGCCTGGCTAAAGAGGAGAAGGCGCGCGAGTGGGGAGTGACTCCCCGGGAGATCGGCGCCTTCTTCGTCGCCCCGTGTGCCGCCAAGGTGACCGCGGCCAAGCAGCCCGAGGGGAGTCCGGTGAGCAGCGTGGACGGGGTGCTCTCCATGAGCGCCATGTACGCAGAGGTGCTGCGGCGGCTCCCGGACGTGGACCTGAGCGCGGAACTGCACCGCTCATCGGGGATGGGCATCGGCTGGGGGTCGGCCGGCGGGGAAGGCCGGGCCGTGGGCACGGGCACCGTGCTGGCGGTGGACGGCATCCACAACGTGGTCACGGTGCTGGAGGAGGTGGAGCGGGGTACCCTCGCGGACGTGGACTTCATCGAGGCTCAGGCCTGCGTGGGGGGATGTATCGGGGGCCCGCTGGCGGTGCAGAACCCGTTCATCAGCCGGGTGCGCATGCGCCGCCTGGTGGAGGAGTATGGCGGGCGCGCGCCGGGAGCGGGCGAGGCCGAGGTGAGGCGTCGATTCCGGCAGGGTTTCTTCGACATGGTCAGGCCCATCGCCCCGCGCCCGGTGCTGCGTCTGGACGAGGACGTTACCCGCGCCATCCGCAAGATGGATCGGCTGGAAAAGACGCTGGCCCGGCTGCCGGGTCTGGACTGCGGGGCCTGCGGGTCTCCCACCTGCCGGGCCCTGGCTGAAGATATCGTGCGCGAGAAGGCCTTCGAGACCGACTGCATTTTCCAGTTGCGCGAGCACCTGGAGGAACTGGCGGAACGTATGGTGCAGCTGACCCGCATCGTTCCGCCCGCCCTCTCCCGGGAGAGGGCGCCCGGAGGAGGTGGCAGCGGTGATCCTGAGAGACGTGACTGAGAAGCTGGGCCTGGAGGTGTTGACGGGGTCCGCCCACCTGGAGCGGGAGGTGACGGGCGGATACGCGGGCGACCTCCTGTCGGATGTGATGGCCAATGCCGTGTCCGGGCAGGTGTGGCTCACCATCCAGACCCACCAGAACGTGGTGGCGGTGGCCGCTCTGGCCGGCCTGGCCGGGGTCGTCATCACCGCGGGGAAGAAGCCCGAGGCCGACACCCTGCAACGGGCCGACAGCGAGGGAGTGGTGATCATGAGGTCGCCCTACCCCACCTTCCGGGTGGCGGGCGAACTCTGGAGGCTCCTGGGCGGGGCGGGATGAGCCATGAACCGGCTGCGGCGGTGGCGGGCGGACCTGCACGTGCACACAGCCCTGTCGCCCTGCGCCGACGACGACATGAGCCCCTGGCGGGTGGTGGCGGCGGCGCAGGTGGCGGGACTCGACCTCATTGCCGTGACCGACCACAACTCGTGCCGGCAGGCGCGGGCCGTGGTGGAAGTGGGGAGGATGGCGGATCTGGCGGTCATACCGGGCATGGAAGTGCAGACGCGGGAAGACGTCCACCTGGTGTGTCTCTTCGACACCGCCGAGCAGGTGGAGAGGTGGGGGGAAGAGGTGTACGCCCACCTGCCCGCCCGCCCCAATCCCGAGCAGACCTTCGGGAGGCAACTGCTCTTCGATGCCTGTGACCGGCAGGTGGGGAGGGAGGAGTGCCTGCTCCTCACGGCCTGCGACCTGGGGGTCGAACAGGTGGTACAG
This sequence comes from Bacillota bacterium, assembly GCA_030019365.1. Lineage (NCBI taxonomy): Bacteria > Bacillati > Bacillota > Bacillota bacterium. The sequence continues at coordinate 372,313 of JASEFA010000002.1, read as the reverse complement.
CGCGTCACCGCCCTGGGCGGGGTGGTGATTCCCGCCCACGTGGACCGGCAGGCGTACGGCCTGGTGTACACCCTGGGATTCTTTCCGCCCGGCCTGGACCTGCTGGCGGCGGAGATCTCCGGGCGGGAGGCGGTGGAGGCCGTGCGGACGCGTTTCCCTCAACTGGGGGACATTCGCCTCTACTCGGCCTCGGACGCGCACCGGCTGGAGGAAATCGGCCTGCACCCCAGCCTGTTTCACCTGAAGGAGCCCACGGTGGCGGAACTGGGGCTGGCATTTCGGGGAATGGCAGGACGCAGGGTGGCCATCTGCCCCAGGTAGGGAGGAGGGGGCTGCTGCAGGCAGGGTGGCAACGGTTGCAGCTTGAGAGGAGGGAGAGCATGGCACAGGTGGCGGTCCTCAGCCCGACGCTGAGGGAGGAAGCGAGCCAGATCATCGAGAGTTACCGCGGGCAGCCCGGCGGCCTCATCCAGGTGCTGTCGCGGCTCCAGGAGAAGCTGGGTTACCTGCCCCGCGACGTGCTCAAGGAAGTGGCGGATACCCTGGGGGTATCCCTCACCGACGTGTACGGGGTGGTGACTTTCTACGCCCTGTTCACCCTGAAGCCCCGCGGCCGTCACACCATCAACCTGTGCAAGGGGACGGCCTGTTACGTGCGGGGGGCGGCCCAGCTTATAGAGCGTCTCAGGAAGGACTATGGACTCAAGCCCGGCGACACCACCGACGACGGCCGCTTCACCCTGGAGGTCATCCGCTGCCTGGGGGCCTGCGGGCTGGGCCCGGCGCTAATGATCGACAGGGACGTGCACGCCCGGGTGAAGCCCGAGAAGCTGGGCGCGATCCTGAGCAGGTACGAGTAGGGGGATGACGGTGCAGGAGCTGGCCCTCCACATCCTGGACCTGTTCCGCAACGCCGTGGAGGCAGGAGCCCGCACGGTGTACATCGCGGTGCGGGAAGACAGTGCTTCCGACCGCATGGAGATCGAGGTGCGGGACGATGGGCGGGGGATGACCCCGAACCAGGCGCGCACCGCCTGCGATCCCTTCTTCACCACCCGGACCACGCGCCGGGTGGGGATGGGGCTGGCCCTGCTGCAGGCGGCAGCGGAGCAGGCGGGGGGCGAGCTGCGCATCGAGTCGGCGCCCGGGGAGGGGACGCGGGTGGTGGCCACATTCCGGCGGGGCCACATCGACCGGGCTCCCCTGGGAGACATGGCGGCCACCCTGGAGGTAGCGGTGGCCGAGCCGGGCGTGGATGTGGAGTACGAGCACCGGCGGGATGGGTGGGTTTTCCGTTTCTCCACCGAGGAGCTGAAGCGATTCCTGGGAGTGAGCGCCCGTGATGATCCTGGCGTGCTGGCCTGGGTGAACCGCCACATAGCCGAAGGGGAAAGGGCTCTGAGTTCCCCCAGAAACGCACTTTCACCCTCCCCCGAGAATGGGCTTCTATCCCCGGTGGCGGCGCGAGCGGCCGCAGGGAACTTGTCCCTCGCCCGGGGGGGCGAGGTTGTCGGAGGTTGCAAGGAGGTGCACCTGACGTGAAATCGCTGGAAGATCTGGCCCGACTGCGGGACGAAGTGCGGGAACGCATGAAGGTGCGGGAGGGCGCCCGGGCGGTGCGCATCACCGTGGGTATGGGCACCTGCGGCATCGCCGCCGGGGCCCGGGACGTGATGGCCACCCTCCTGGACGAGCTGGCCAAGCGGGGCCTCACCGACGTGACCGTCACCCAGACCGGTTGCGCGGGGCTGTGCGAGTACGAGCCCCTGGTGGAGGTGGCCCGGCCCGGCCAGCCCAAGGTCACCTACTCCTACGTGACGCCGGAGAAGATGCGCCAGATCGTGGCCCAGCACGTGGTGAACGGCCAGATCATCGGCGAATGGGTGCTGGCGGCCAGGTAGCCGGAGGGAGGAATCGCCATGCAGCTTTACCGTGCCCACGTGCTCGTATGTGCCGGGGCCGGCTGCATCTCCTCCGGCTGCAAGACCGTGGAGGACGAGCTGCTGGCCGCCATAAAGGAGCACGGGCTGGAGAACGAAGTGCGGGTGGTGGAGACGGGGTGCATGGGACCCTGTGACCTGGGCCCCATGATCGTGGTGTACCCCGAGGGGGTCTTCTACCGCAAGCTCACCCCGCCCGACGCCCGCGCCATCGCAGAAGCACACCTGCTCAAGGGCCGGGTGGTGGAGCGCCTGGTATACCGTCTACCGGACACGGGGGTACAGGTGGCGGAGCGGGAGCAGATCCCCTTCTTTCAGCGCCAGGTGCGCATCGCCCTGCGGAACTGTGGGGCCATCGACCCCGAGCGGGTGGAGGAATACATCGGCCGCGACGGGTACGCCGCCCTGGGCAGGGTGCTCTCGGCCATGAAGCCGGACGAGGTCATCGATTACGTGAAGCGCTCCGGCCTGCGGGGCCGGGGCGGCGCCGGCTTCCCCACCGGGCTGAAGTGGGAGTTCGCCATGAAGGCGGCGGGCACGCCCAAGTACGTGGTGTGCAACGCCGACGAGGGGGATCCGGGGGCCTTCATGGACCGCAGCATCCTGGAGGGTGACCCCCACACGGTCCTGGAGGGCATGGCCATCTGCGGCTACACCATAGGGGCCAACCAGGGCTACGTCTACGTGCGGGCCGAGTACCCCCTGGCCGTGGAGCGGCTGGGGAAGGCCATCGCCCAGGCCCGGGAGTACGGGCTGCTGGGGGAGAACATCTTCGGCACCGGCTTCTCCTTTGACGTGGAGATCCGCGTGGGTGCCGGTGCCTTCGTGTGCGGTGAGGAGACCGCCCTGCTCGCCTCCATCGAGGGCCGGCGGGGCGAGCCCCGTCCGCGGCCGCCCTTCCCCGCCAACGAGGGGCTGTGGGGCAAGCCCACCGTCATCAACAACGTGGAGACCTGGGCCAACGTGCCCCCCATCATCCTCAACGGTCCGGAGTGGTTTGCCCGCCTGGGGACGGCGCGCTCCAAGGGCACCAAGGTCTTCGCCCTGGCCGGCAAGATCAACAACACCGGTCTGGTGGAGGTGCCCATGGGGACGCCCCTGGGGGAGATCATCTTCGACATCGGCGGTGGTATCCCCAAGGGGAAGAAGTTCAAGGCGGCGCAGACGGGTGGCCCCTCGGGCGGGTGCATCCCGGCCGAGCACCTGAACGCGCCCGTGGATTACGAGTCCCTGGCCGCCCTGGGGACTATCATGGGATCCGGCGGCCTCATCGTCACCGACGAAGACACCTGCATGGTGGACTTCGCCAAGTTCTTCCTGGAGTTCGTCCAGGATGAGTCCTGCGGCAAGTGCACGCCGTGCCGGGTGGGCACCAAGCGCATGCTGGAGATCCTGGAGCGCATCACCCGGGGCAAAGGCCAGGAGGGTGACGTCGAGCTGCTCATCGAGCTGGGCGAGCAGATAAAGAACGCCGCCCTGTGCGGCCTGGGGCAGACCGCCCCCAACCCGGTGCTCTCCACCATCAGGTACTTCCGGGACGAGTACGAGGCCCACATCCGGGACAAGAAGTGCCCGGCCTCGGTGTGTGCGTCCCTGTTCACCTCGCCCTGCCAGAACACCTGCCCGGCGGGGATCGACATCCCCACCTACATCGACCACATCCGCAACGGGCGCTTCCGCGAGGCCTACTTCACCATCAAGCGCGACAACCCGGTGGCGGCGGTGTGCGGGCGGGTGTGCGATCACCCCTGCGAGGCCCGCTGCCGGCGTGCCCAGATCGAGGAACCCATGGCCATCCGGCTGCTCAAGCGGGCGGCCACCGACTGGGTGCTGGAGCACGAGGGGCGCCTGCCCAACTTTCCCCCGGCTCCCCCCAACAGCATCCAGGTGGCGGTGGTGGGTTCCGGTCCCGCCGGCCTCACCTGCGCTCACTACCTGGCCCTCAAGGGCTACCGGGTGACGGTGTTCGAGGCCCTGCCCGTGGCGGGCGGGATGCTGGCCGTTGGCATCCCCGAGTACTGGCTGCCGCGCCACGTGCTGGAGGCCGAGATCAGGTCCATCACCGACCTGGGCGTGGAGATCAGGACCGGGGTGCGGGTCGGCAGGGACGTCACCGTGGAGGACCTGAAGCGCCAGGGGTACCGGGCCATCTTCCTGGCCATAGGTGCCCACGGCAGCCAGCCCCTGGGCGTAAAGGGCGAGGACCTGCCCGGCGTGTACGCGGGAGTGGAATTCCTGCGCGAGGTCAACCTGGGCCGTGCCCCCGACTTCACCGGCAAGACGGTGGCGGTGGTGGGCGGTGGCAACGTGGCCATCGGCGCCGCCCGTACCGCCCTGCGCCTGGGGGCCAAAGAGGTGCACATCGTGTACCGGCGCCGCCGGGAAGACATGCCCGCCATCCCCGACGAGGTCGCCGGGGCCGAGCACGAGGGGGTCAGGTTCACTTACCTGGCCGCCCCCGCCTGGGTGGTGGGCAGGGACGGCCGGGTGACCGGCCTGGCCTGCCAGAAGCAGGCCCTGGGCGACTTCGATACCAGTGGCCGGCGGCGGCCGGCGCCGCAGCCGGGCTCGGAGTTCATCCTGCCCGCCGACGTGGTGATCTCTGCCATCGGCCAGGCGGTGGAGTCGGAGCTTGCCACCGGGGACGGGGCCCTGGCCCGGGGCCGTGGTGGTGTGTTCGTGGTGGATCCCCGCACCATGGCCACCAACCTGGAAGGTGTCTTCGCCGGCGGCGACTGCACCCTGGGTCCCGCCAGCGTGATCGAGGCGGTGGCCGCGGGGAAGCGGGCGGCCACCGCCATCGACCGTCTCCTGGGCGGCGACGGTGTGGTGGTGCCCGAGGGGCCGGTGGAGCGGAAGCTGTCCGGTGAGCTGCTCGAGAAGGAGACGCCGCGGCGCAAGGTGACCGTGCTCCCACCCGAGAAGAGGCGCGATTCCTTCCGGGAAGTGGAGCTCGGTTACACCTACGAGGTGGCCATGGCCGAAGCGGCCCGCTGCCTGCGCTGCGACGTGAAGTAGGGGGGAGGCCGGCATGGGTAAGGTAACCCTGACCATAGACGGGCGCAAGGTGGAAGCCGAACGGGGGATGACCGTGCTCCAGGCGGCGCGCCTGGCCGGGATCAACATCCCCACCCTCTGCTACCTGGAGAACCTCAACGCCATCGGGGCCTGCCGTGTGTGCGTGGTGGAGGTCAAGGGAGCGAAGGCCCTGCAGGCTTCCTGCGTCCTCCCCGTGGCCGACGGCATGGAGGTGTGGACCAACTCCCGGGCGGTGCGGGCGTCCCGCCGCACCACGGTAGAGCTGCTCCTCTCCGACCACCCCACCGAGTGCACCACCTGCATCCGCAACGGGACCTGCGAGTTGCAGGCCCTGGCGGAGTCACTGGGCATCCGGCAGGTGCGCTTCGAAGGAGAAAAGCACGGGGGCGAGCCCGACGAGTCCAGCCCCTCCGTCGTGCGGGAGAACGCAAAGTGCATCCTCTGCCGCCGCTGCGTGGCCGTGTGCGAGAAGGTGCAGTCGGTGAAGGCCATCGGGCCGCAAGAACGCGGGTTCGAGACGTCCATTGCCCCGCCCTTCGAGCTGCCCCTGGCCGATTCGGTGTGCGTGAACTGCGGCCAGTGCACCCTGGTGTGCCCCACCGGGGCCCTGCACGAGCGTGACGACACGGAACTGGTGTGGGCGGCTCTGGCCGACCCCGGAAAGCACGTGGTGGTCCAGACCGCTCCCGCCACGCGGGTCACCGTCGGCGAGATGTTCGCCATGCCCCCGGGCAGCGTGGTTACCGGCAGGATGGTGGCCGCCCTGCGCCGCCTGGGCTTCGACCGCGTCTTCGATACTGACTTCACTGCCGACCTCACCATCATCGAGGAAGGGTACGAGCTGGTCCACCGCCTGCAGGAGGACGGCGTGCTGCCCATGATCACCTCCTGCAGCCCGGGGTGGATCAAGTTCATCGAGACTTTCTTCCCCGACCTGCTGCCCAACCTGTCCACCTGCAAGTCGCCCCAGCAGATGTTCGGGGCGCTGGCCAAGACCTACTATGCCCGCAAGGTGGGCATCGACCCGGCGGACATCTTCGTGGTCTCCATCATGCCCTGCACGGCCAAGAAGTTCGAGGCCCGGCGACCGGAGATGACCGACTCGGGTTACCCGGACATCGACGCCGTGCTCACCAGCCGGGAGCTGGGTCGCATGGTCAGGGAGGCGGGGGTGGTCTTCGACGCCCTGCCCGAGGAGCCCTACGACGATCCCCTGGGGGTGTCCACGGGTGCGGCCGCCATCTTCGGTGCCACCGGCGGCGTGATGGAGGCGGCCCTGCGCACCGCCTACGAGGTGGTCACCGGAAAGATGCCTCCCGCCCTGGACTTCGAGTCGGTGCGCGGGATGGAAGGTATCAAGGAAGCGACCGTCAACCTGGATGGGGCCGAGGTGCAGGTAGCGGTGGCCCACACGCTGGGCAACGCCCGCAAGGTGCTGGAGGCGGTGAGGGCAGATCCCGGGCGATACCACTTCATCGAGATCATGGCCTGCCCGGGCGGCTGCATCGGCGGCGGCGGCCAGCCCATCCCCACCACCGACGAAATCCGCCAGAAGCGTATCGAGGCCGTCTACCGGGTGGACCGGGAGATGCCCCTGCGCAAGTCCCACGAGAACCCGGTGATAAAGGTGCTGTACCAGGAGTTCCTGGGCGAGCCCAACTCCCACAAGGCTCACGAGCTCCTGCACACGCACTACCAGCCCCGTTACCAGTACACGACGCTGTAAGGGAGGGAAGGAGATGGGTAAGGCCAGCCTGGAGGTCACCCGGCAGCAGCCGCAGGACATGGCCCGCGTGCGGGAGATCATCTCCCGCCTGCGGGACCGGCCCGCGCCGCTATTGCCCATCCTGCAGGCCATCCAGAAGGAGATGGGCTGGATATCCGAGGAGGCCATGGTGGAGGTGGCAGAGGCCCTGGGGATGCACCCCAGCCGGGTGTACGGGGTGACCACCTTCTATACCCTGTTCGCCACCGGGCCCAAGGGGGAGCACGTGATCAGGGTGTGCGCCAGCGCCCCCTGCCACGTCCCTGGGGCCGGGGCCGTGCTGGAGGCCCTGAAGAAGGCCCTGGGGGTGGAGGTGGGCGAGACCACGCCCGACGGCAAGTTCACCCTGGAGCTCACCAGCTGCATCGGGGTGTGCGGGGTGGCCCCGGCCATCATGATCGACGACCAGGTGTACGGCAACTTGAAGCCGGCCGACATCGGGGCCATCCTGGCCCGCTACTAGGGAGGGGGGAGGGAGATGCTGTATCGGGCCCACGTGCTGGTATGTAACGGCACCAACTGCAGCCTGAAGGCCTCGCCCGAGGTCCAGAAGGAGTTCTCCCGGCTCCTGCCCGAGTACGGCCTGGACAAAGAGGTCAAGGTGGTGGAGACCGGCTGCTTCGGGCTGTGTGAGTACGGCCCCACCGTGGTGGTGTTCCCCGAGGGGACCTTCTACTCCGGGGTCAAGGTGTCCGACGTGCGGGAGATCGTCTCCGAGCACCTGTACAAGGGCCGGGTGGTGAAGCGGCTGCTCTACCAGGTGCCGCCCGCGGCCAGGCCCGTGCAGGTGTACCCGGAGGTGGACTACTTCCGCCACCAGGTGCGGGTGGTGCTGCGCAACTGCGGGTTCATCGATCCCGAGTCCATCGAGGAGTACGTCGCCCGCGGCGGCTACCAGGCCCTGGGGAAGGCGCTCACGGCCATGACTCCCGCCCAGGTGGTGGAGGAGGTCAAGGCCTCCGGCCTGCGCGGCCGGGGCGGCGCCGGCTTCCCCACCGGGCTCAAGTGGCAGTTCGCCGCCCGTGCGGACGGCTCCGGGCCCAAGTACGTGGTGTGCAACGCCGACGAGGGCGAGCCCGGCACCTTCAAGGACCGCCTCATCCTGGAGGGCGACCCCCACGCCGTGCTGGAGGGCATGGCCCTGGCCGGATACGCGGTGGGCGCCCACCAGGGGTACGTCTACATCCGGGGTGAGTACGTCCTCTCCATCGAGCGGCTCGAGAAGGCCATCGCCCAGGCCCGGGAGATGGGCCTGCTGGGGAAGAACATCCTGGGCTCGGGATTCGACTTCGACGTGGAGATCCGCCTGGGAGCGGGTGCCTATGTCTGCGGCGAGGAGACGGCGCTCTTCGAGTCCCTCGAGGGCGGGCGGGGCGAGCCCCGCATCAAGCCCCCCTATCCCACTGACGCCGGGCTGTTCGGCCGTCCCACCGTGATCAACAACGTGGAGACCCTGGCCAACGTGCCCGTGATCATCGAACGGGGCGCCACCTGGTTCCGCACCCTGGGCACCCAGAAGACCCCGGGCACCAAGGTGTTCACCCTCACCGGTGACATCGTCAACGCCGGGCTCATCGAGGTGCCCATGGGCATCACCCTGCGCGAGATCATCTACAACATCGGTGGCGGCATCCCCGACGGGCGGGCGTTCAAGCTGGCCCAGACGGGTGGTACCTCGGGCGGTGTCATCCCAGCCGAATTGCTGGACGTGCCCATGGACTACGACAGCCTGGCCACCCATGGCTCCGCCCTGGGCTCGGGGGCGTTGCTGATCATCGACGACACCCACTGCATCGTGAACGTGGCCAAGTCCTTCTCGTTCTTCTTCCTGCACGAGTCGTGCGGCAAGTGCACGCCCTGCCGGGAGGGGACTCTGCAGCTGCACCGCATCATGGAGCGGATCAGCCGGGGTGAGGCCACCCGCACCGACCTGGAGAACATGAAGGCGCTGGCCCAGGCCATGTACGTGGCCCCGCTCTGCCCGCTCGGGCAGACGGCACCGCTGCCGCTCATGAGTACCCTGCGCTGGTTCAAGTCCGAGTACCTGGCCCACGTGGTGGGCAGGACCTGCCCCGCCGGGGTGTGCCCCATGGACGGGAGCGCGGCGCGCGCTGCCGCCGGTTGTGCGGCGTCGGCCGCCGGCGGAGCGGCGGCGGGGGCCGGTCGGGCCGCGTCGAGGGAGGTGTAGCGCATGGACCTGGTCAACGTCACCATCGACGGTCAGAAGCTGAGCGTGCCCAAGGGCTTTACCATCCTGGAGGCGGCCCGGCTGGCCGGCATCGACATCCCCACCCTCTGCCACCACCCCGACCAGGAGGTCAAGGCCGTGTGCCGGGTATGCGTGGTGGAGGTGGAGGGCTCCCGCACGCTGCAGGCGGCCTGCGCCTACCCGGTGGCCGAGGGCATGGTGGTGCGCACCAGCACCCCCCTCGTGCGGCAGACCCGGCGCACCGTGGTGGAACTCATGCTGGCCCGCCACCCGGCGGAATGCACGAGTTGCGTGCGCAACCTGCACTGCGAGCTGCAGGTCCTGGCGGAGCGCCTGGGCATCCGCGAGGTGAGGTTTGGGCGCGAGGAGAAGGGCCTGCCCCTGGATGAATCCAACCCGGCCATCGTGCGCGATCCCAACAAGTGCATCCTGTGCCGGCGTTGCGTGGAAGCGTGCCACCGGGTGCAGGGCGTGGGCATCCTTTACCCGGTTCACCGGGGGGCCGAGGCCATCGTGGCCCCCGCCTTCGAGAAGTCCCTGGCTGAGCTGCCCTGCGTGTACTGCGGCCAGTGCATCAACGCCTGTCCCGTGGGTGCCATCTACGAGGTCGACCACACCGAGCGTGTATGGAAGGCCATCCACGACCCCGCAAAGCATGTGGTGGTACAGACGGCCCCGGCCACACGGGTCTCGCTGGGCGAGGAGATGGGCCTGGGCGTGGGCGCCATCGTCACAGGTAAGATGGTGGCGGCCCTGCGGCGCCTGGGCTTCGACCGCGTGTTCGACACCAACTTCACCGCCGACCTCACCATCATGGAGGAGGGCCACGAGCTCATCCACCGGCTCACCCACGGGGGCGTGCTCCCCATGCTCACCTCCTGCAGCCCGGGCTGGATCAAGTTCCTGGAACACTACTACCCCGAGTTCATCCCCAACGTCTCCACCTGCAAGTCACCGCAACAGATGTTCGGGGCCCTGGCCAAGACCTACTACGCCGAGAAGATGGGGTGGAAGCCCGAGGACGTGTACGTGGTCTCCATCATGCCCTGCACGGCCAAGAAGTTCGAGGCCCAGCGGCCGGAGATGGACGATTCGGGTGTGCAGGACGTGGACGCGGTGCTCACCGTGCGGGAGCTGGGCCGCATGATCCGCGAGGCGGGGCTGGACGTCACCGCCCTGCCCGAGGAGGACTACGACGATCCCCTGGGCCGCTCCACGGGTGCGGCCGCCATCTTCGGCGCCACCGGCGGCGTCATGGAGGCGGCCCTGCGCACGGCCTACGAGGTGGTCACGGGCAGACAGGCGCCCAGGCTGGACTTCGAGGAAGTGCGCGGTCTCCAGGGCATCAAGGAGGCCACCGTGGCTATGGACGGCACCCAGGTGAAGGTGGCGGTGGCCCACAGCCTGGGTCACGCCCGCCGGCTCCTGGAGGCGGTCAAGTCCGGCCAGGCCCGGTACCACTTCATCGAGATCATGTGCTGCCCGGGCGGCTGCATCGGCGGCGGCGGCCAGCCGGTGCCCACCACCGACGAAGCCCGGCAGCGCCGCATCGATGCCATCTACCAGGTAGACCGCAACCTGCCCCTGCGCAAATCCCATGAAAACCCGGCCATGCAAGAGCTCTACCGGGAGTTCCTGGGCCAGCCGCTGGGGGAAAAGTCGCACCACCTGCTGCACACCCACTACACGGCGCGTCCGCGCTACCGCAAGGCCTAGCCCCGACTTCCTCCCCGGCCCGAAGACGACCCCGCCCAGCGCAACATCCTGGGGCTGGTGGCCAAGGTGGGGAGGAGATCGGCGCGGGAGAGGTGATAAAGCACCGCGCTTACGCCCAGAAGATCCAGGCCATGCTGGGGGGAGTCGCCACCCACCCCGCCTGCGGGGTGCCCGGGGGCATGTCCAAACCCATCCGCGAACAGGAGCGTACGCTGAGGGCGGCATTGCCAGGAGAAGCCTCTTGTGATAAGATGAACATGACCTGCTGACCGGCGGGGCACGCCCGGCCGGGAGGCGGTCGGCAGAGCCTTCAGAATAGTGATCCCTGAGGGAAGGGGAGTCCCTGAACCGAGGGAGCCGAGGCCCGGTGGTAGCCGGTCTTGTGAGGCAGGTAACAAGGGCTCGTCTTCGCTCGGGGAGAGCGAGGGCGAGCCCTTGTGGCACGGGTGGCCCGAGTGTGACCGGAGCGTGGTTGTGGTGCGGGGCGAGCCGGACCGGAAGGAGAGGTGAGCATGAGGGCGGAGCGTGAGATGGGCACGGTTGGGCCGGACCGCCGGGTGGGGGTGGTGGGGATAGTCATCACCGACCGCGGTCGCGTGGCGGGACGGGTGCAGGAAGTGCTGTCCCAGCATGGAGACATGATCGTGGGCCGCATGGGTATTCCCTACCGCGAGCGCGACCTGGCCGTCATCGCCCTCATCGTGGACGGCACCACCGACCAGGTGGGCGCCCTCACCGGCAAGCTGGGGCAACTGCCCGGAGTGCTGGTGCGGAGTTCCCTGGCCCCGGCCCTGGCTCCGTGCCTGAGTCAGCCCTCGCATCCGTCCTCGGGCCCACCCGCGGTTTCGCCGGAGGGAAGGTGAGCGGAGTGGCCGTCGCCGTCGAGCAGGAGGTCTCGTTCGCCCAGGCCCTGGAGCGGGTCCGCCGCCGGCCCGGGGAAATCGGGCGCCGGGAGGTCCTGGCGCTACTGGAGGGCTCAGCGGAGCCGGGGGGACGCGATGCCTTGTTCCGGGCGGCCGACGAGGTGCGGCGCCGTTATGTGGGCGACGAGGTGCACCTGCGGGGGATCATCGAGTTCTCCAACCACTGCGTGCGCAACTGTCACTACTGCGGGCTGCGGGCGGGGAACCACTCGCTTGCGCGCTACCGCATGACCCCGGCGGAGATGGTTGCCATCGCCGAGAGGGCGGCCGGGCTGGGGCTGGGCACGGTGGTGCTGCAGTCCGGAGAAGACCCGTACTGGGATGCGGAAGTGCTGGCGGGAGTGATCCGGGAGATCAAGCGGCGTGCGGGGCTGGCCGTCACCCTCTCCGTGGGGGACCGGCCCCGGGAGGACTACGCTCGCTGGGGGGAGGCGGGGGCGGACCGCTACCTGCTGAAGCACGAGATGGCCGACGCCGAGCTTTTCCGCCGGCTGCGACCAGGTACCACCCTGGGCGGGCGGTTGCAGTGCGTGCGGGACCTGAGGGAGCTGGGCTACCAGGTGGGCTCGGGGAACATGGTGGGATTGCCCGGGCAGACCCTGGCCAGCCTGGCCGATGACATAGTCCTGCTACAGGAGCTGGACGTGGAGATGGCCGGCATTGGCCCCTTTCTTCCCCATCCCCAGACGCCCCTGGCGGGGGCGCAGCCCGGGTCGGTGGACCTCACCCTGCGGGTGCTGGCGGTGGCCCGGCTAGCCCTTCCTTGGGCACACCTGCCCGCCACCACCGCCCTGGGCACGGCGGATTCGGAAGGGCGCCAGAAGGCCCTCCGTTGCGGCGCCAACGTGATCATGCCCAACGTGGGCCCCACCGAGTACCGGTCCCTCTATGAGATATACCCGGGCAAGATCTGCCTGGGGGACCGGGCGGAAAGCTGCCTGGTCTGCCTGCGCCGGATGGTGCAGGACCTGGGACGCACCATGGGGCGGGGGCCGGGCCACTCGCCCAAACCCCGCTTCCGTCCGCGGGAGGCACCCGCCCCGAGGGTCCGGGCGGACACGGGGGGCGCGGTCGCTGTGGCGCCGCCGGCCCGGTAGGGTGGGCGTGGCGAAGAAGGAGAGGAGAAAGCATGCGTGGCACTCAGGTAGCCGACTTCATCCCCCACGACGTGATTGACGACCTCCTGCGCGAGCAGGCCCAGCCCGACCCCGCGCGGGTGCGGGACATCCTGGCCAAGGCGCGCGAGGCCCACGGGCTGGAGCCCGACGAGGTGGCCGCCCTCATCCACACCTGGGACCCCGGGCTGCTGGAGGAGATGTACGCGGCCGCCCACGAGGTGAAGGAGACCATCTACGGCAAGCGCCTGGTCTTTTTCGCCCCCCTTTACTTCAGCAACTACTGCGTGAACAACTGCCGCTACTGCGGTTACCGCCGGGACAACCGCTTCTCCCGCCGCCGCCTCACGCGGGAGGACGTGGCCGAGGAGGTACGGGTCCTGGAGCAGATGGGGCATAAGCGCCTGGCCCTGGAGGCGGGGGAGGATCCCGCCCACTGCCCCATCGACTACGTGGTGGACGTGATCGAGACCGTATACGCCACCAGGGAGGGCAGGGGCGAGATCCGGCGGGTGAATGTGAACATCGCCGCCACCACGGTGGAGGAGTACCGGCTGCTCAAGCAGGCCCACATCGGCACCTACATCCTGTTCCAGGAGACCTACCACCGACCGACGTACGAGTACATGCACCCCTCCGGGCCCAAGAGCGACTACGACTGGCACGCCACCGCCATGGACCGGGCCATGGAAGGCGGGCTGGACGATGTGGGCATCGGCGGCCTCTTCGGGCTGCATGACTGGCGCTTCGAGGTGCTGGGCCTCATCTTCCACGCCCGTCACCTGGACGAGAAGTTCGGGGTGGGCTGCCACACCATCTCCGTGCCCCGGCTGCGGCCGGCCACGGGCGTGGACCTGGTGCAGTTCCCCCACCTGGTATCTGACGCCGACTTCAAGAAGCTCATTGCCATCCTGCGCCTGGCGGTGCCCTACACGGGTATGATCCTCTCCACCCGTGAACGCCCCGAGTTCCGCGACGAGCTGTTCGCGGTGGGCATCTCCCAGATCAGTGCAGGCTCGCGCACCGGCGTGGGTGCCTACCGTCATGACCACGCGGCTGCCCCCCGCGAAGCCCCCCAGTTCCAGGTGGAGGACCTGCGCACGCCGGATGAGGTGATATGCAGCCTGGCGAAGTCGGGGTACATCCCCAGCTTCTGCACCGCCTGCTACCGCCGCGGCCGTACTGGCGAGCGCTTCATGCGCCTGGCCAAGACGGGCTGGATCCAGAACCTGTGCCAGCCCAACGCCCTGATGACCTTCAAGGAGTACCTGGAAGACTATGCTTCGCCGCGCACCCGCGCAGCAGGGGAGGAGTGCATCCGCAGGCACGTGGCCGAGATCAAGCACCCGTCCGTGCGGCGCAAGACCCAAGAGCGCCTGCGTCTTATCGAGGAGGGCCAGCGCGACCTCTACTTCTGACTCTGCAGTGAGGCGAGGGCCTTCTCGATTACGACGCGCAGGAGTTGCTTGTAGTGGAGTAGCTCGTGCCACGCGGCGCGGCGGCAGCCCTCTTGCGCAGTTCGACCGTGTTGGTCACGCCGGGGCGGCGCCCGTCGGGGTGGGTCTGGGTGGTTTGACGGGGGAGGGGACGGCTCGGTAGACTGGGCGGGGTGAGCAGCGATGGCGGGGACGCTTTACCTGGTGGCGGGTCCCATCGGGAACCTGGAAGACATCACCTTGCGGGCGCTCCGGGTGCTGCGCGAGGTGGACCTGGTGGCCGCCGAGGACACCCGGCAGGTGGCCAAGCTGCTGGGTCACTATGACATCTCCAAACCGGCGGTGAGCTACCACTCCCACAACCAGCGCCAGGTGGCCCCGCGGCTGATCGGACGCCTGCGGCGGGGTGAGAGCGTGGCCCTGCTGTCCGATGCGGGGCTGCCCGGCATTTCCGATCCCGGCGGCGAACTGGTGCTGCTGGCGGAGCGGGAGGGCATCCCGGTGACCGTGCTGCCCGGACCCAGCGCCCTGGTGGCGGCGGCCGCCCTCTCCGGCTTTCGTCTGGATGGGGTTTCCTTCTGGGGCTTTCCCCCACGGCGGGCGGGACGGAGGCGTCGCTTCTTCGAGGCGCTGCTCCGTGAGGGGCGTCCCTTCGTCTTCTACGAGTCACCCCACCGCATCGTGGAGACGCTGGCCGACCTGGCGAACCTGGAGCCGGGGCGCCGGGTGGCGGTGGGGAGGGAGCTCACCAAGGTGTTCGAGGAGGTGATCCGCGGGCCAGCGCAGGCGGTGGCTCTGGACGTGGCGGCCACGGGGCCGCGGGGTGAGTACACGGTGGTGGTTGGCCCCAAGGGCCGGTTCCGGCTGCCGGGGCTAGGCAGGAGAGCGGCACCCGGGGACGAAAACATTTCGGGAGACGAGGCACTTGAGGAGGAGTGAGGGCATGTTCGACCTGCTCATCGTCGACGCCCGCATCGTGGATGGCACCGGGGCGCCGTACTTCGACGGGGACCTGGGGGTGATGGGGGACCGCATCGCCGCGGTGGGGCGGCTGTCCGGGCAACTGGCCCGCCGCACGGTGGTGGCCGCGGGCCGGGTGCTGACCCCGGGGTTCATCGACATCCATTCCCATTCGGACGTTTCCTACCTGATCAACCCGCTGGGCGAAAGCAAGGTGCGCCAGGGGGTGACCCTGGAGGTGGCCGGCCAGTGTGGCTGGTCCCTGGCCCCTCTGGAGGGCGCCGCCGTGGAGGAGATCAGGAAGGAACTGGAGGCCGAGGACGAGGTCGAGATCAGCTGGCGCGCCATGGGTGAGTACCTGGCCTGCGTGGAGGAGGCACGGCCATCGGTGAACCTGGCCGTGGTGGCGGGCCACGGTACCATCCGGGGGTCGGCCATGGGGTACGATGACCGTCCCCCCACCGCCGAGGAGGCCGGGCGCATGCGCCTCCTGCTCCGCCAGGCCCTGGCGGAAGGGGCTTTTGGCCTTTCCACCGGCCTCATCTATCCGCCCGGGTCGTATGCCACCACCGAGGAGATCATCGACCTGGCCCGCGAGCTGGTGCCGGCGGGGGGCGTCTACTTCACCCACATGCGTAACGAGGGGGCCCGCCTGCTGGAGGCGGTGGGGGAGGCCATCCGCGTTGGCGCAGAGGCGGGCGTGCCCGTGCAGATCGCCCACCACAAGGTGGGGGGCGAGAAGAACTGGGGCATGGTGAAGGAGTCCCTGCGCGTGATCGAGGAGGCCCGTGCCCGGGGGGTGGATGTCACCTGCGACCAGTACCCGTACACCGCCTCCTCCACGGGGCTGTCCAGCATCGTGTCCCAGTGGGCCCACGATGGCGGCTCCGAGAAGCTCCTGGCCAGGCTGCGCGACCCGGATACCAGGCGGCGCCTGGCGGCCGAGTGCGTCGACAGCCAGGATTCCTGGAGTGGCTGGGACAAGCTGCTCATCTCTTCCGTCCGGTCGGAGGCCAACAAGAAGTACGAGGGCAAGAACCTGGTCGAGATCGCAGAGGAGCGGGGTCAGGACCCCATCGACGCCGCCTTCGACCTGCTCATTGAGGAGGAGCTGGCGGTGGGGATGGTGCGCTTCGGCATGAGCGAGGAGGACGTGCGCACCGTGATGCAGCACCCCTGGGTGATGGTGGGGTCGGATGGCAGCGCCCTGGCGCCTTACGGCCGGCTGGGCCGGGGCAAGCCCCACCCCCGCAACTACGGCACCTTCGCCCGCGTGCTGGGCCGCTACGTGCGTGAAGAGAAGGTCCTGGGGCTCGAGATGGCGGTCCGCAAGATGACAGGCCTGCCCGCCTGGCGGCTGCGCCTCTGGGACCGTGGCCTGCTCAGGCCGGGCTTCCATGCCGACCTGGTGCTGCTCGACCCCGAGCGGGTAATGGACCGGGCCACCTTCACGGACCCCCACCAGTATCCGGACGGGATCGATCTGGTGGTGGTCAACGGGACCGTTACGGTGGACGGCGGCGAGCACACGGGAGCACGGGCCGGGCGCGTGCTGCGGCGCGGCGCCGGTGCTCAGGCGGCCGGCGCTTTCCCGGCGGGGGCACAGGCGTGATGGTGGCAACTGAGGGTGTGACGGGCAGCGGTGCGGCCGGGGACGAACTGCGCCGGCGCGTGGGGGAGAGGGTGAGGGCCCTCGCGCCCCGCCTCACCGAGGTGGCCCGCTTTCTCAAGGAGCATCCGGAAGTTGGCCACCAGGAGTACGAGGCCCAGCGGTTGCTCTGCAGCGTCCTGGAGGAGGCCGGCTTTGCGGTAGAGCGGGGCGTCGGCGGCCTGCCCACCTCGTTCCGGGCCGAGCACCCGTCCGGAGGGGGCAGGCGCCCCCGCATCGCCTTCCTGGCCGAATACGACGCCCTGCCCGAGATCGGGCACGGGTGCGGGCACAACCTCATTGCCGCCATCAGCCTGGGCGCTGCCCTCGCCCTCCGTGAGGAGGGGCGCGGCACCGTGGTGGTGCTGGGCACCCCGGCGGAGGAGACCACCGGGGGCAAGATCGCCATGTGCGAGGCCGGGGTGTTTGACGGCCTGGACGCGGCCATGCTGGTGCACCCGGGCTGGCAGACGTCGGTGGGAGGCTCCAGCCTGGCCTCCCACCCGGTGGAGATCGAGTTCTTCGGGCGGGCGGCGCACGCCGCCGCCGCGCCCGAGAAGGGCATCAACGCCCTGGATGCGCTGCTTCTCACCTTCCAGGCGGTGCACGCCGTGCGGCCGCGCCTGGACCCCGCCGTGCGCCTGCCCGGCATCATCCTGGACGGGGGGACGGCGCCCAACGTGGTGCCCGACCACACCCGCGCCCGGTTCAGCCTGAGGGCGGCGGATGCCCGCTACCTGGAGGAGGTGGTGGTGCCGGCGGTACTCGACTGTGCCCGCGGCGCTGCCCAGGCCACCGGTTGCCGGCTCGAGTGGCGGTTCTACGAGCCCCTGTTCCAGGACATGAGGGGAAACCCCGTGCTGGCCCGTCTGTTCGCGGACGAGATGCGCCACCGGGGCCACCGGGTGGAGGAGTTGCCCCCCACCGAGCGCGGTGGGTCCACGGACGTGGGTAACGTCTCCCACCGGGTCCCGGCGGTGCAGCCGTCGGTGGCCATAGGCGACCCACCGCCGCCCGGCCACACCCGCGAGTTCGCGGAAGCCACCCTGTCGGAGCCGGCGCTGCGCGCCATGCTCGACGCCTGCACCGCCCTGGCCGTCACCGGTGCCCGGCTGCTGCACGATGCCGGCCTGGTGGAGGAGGCCTGGCAGGCGTGGCGCCAGAGAATGCAGGAGGCGGGTGCCGGTGCCCCCTGACGGCCGTCGCCCGCTCACGCGGCTGCGACGGGCGTTGGGGAGACCCGGGTTGGGGGCTCGGGCGGTTGCTCTGCGGCGACCTCCTATGGAAGCGAGCTGAGACGGGGCGCGTTGCCCCGTCTCAGCAGATTCTGCTTGGCCTGCCACGAATGATTATTCCGCGCCGGCCGCGACGCCCCGGCTACGCCGCGCGGGCCATTCCGCCCCGGCTGCGGCGCGCCGGCTACGAACGGCGGCTAGCCCGCCTGGGAGATCATGGCCTGGATGCAATCACGGCAGACGTTCTTGCCCTGGAAGTGCACCACGTTGGCGGCGTTCCCGCAGAAGATGCAGGCCGGCTCGTACTTGCGCAGGATGATCTTATCCCCGTCGACGTATATCTCCAGGGAGTCCTTTTCGCCGATGTCCATGGTACGGCGAAGCTCGATGGGAATGACCACCCGCCCCAGTTCGTCCACCTTCCGCACGATGCCCGTTGACTTCACCCGCTTCACCTCTTTCTACAAAGCTTCGACGGCATCCGCTGGAAATGATACCAGGTATGGTAGAATAAGTCAAGGGTCTCTGAGGAAAAGCTAGAAGTTTGTCGCTGGGGAGGATGAGTCTACCGGCGGTCACCGGTTCGCGCGGCAGGAGCAGGCTGGGGGGAGGACGATGGGGTTGCAGGGGCCGGGTGACATCCGCCGCTTGAGGGAGGAAATCTCGCGTCTCGACGGCATCCTGGGGGAGCGTAGCCGCTTCCTGGAGGGGCGGCGCCAGTGGTTGCGGGAACAGGTGGCCGCCCGCGTGGGTCGCCTGCGTCCGCTCCGGCGCCTCTGCGGCGAGGAGATGGGGGCGTGGCTGGCGGGGCGCTCCCTGGCCGGGGTGGATGGTTCCTGCAACCTGGTGGGCGGGTCTTACCCCCATTATGTGGCGGTCATGGCGGCAGTGGGGCGCACCACGCGCGGCGAGGAGGCCTGGGCGTGGGAGGTTTGGAGCCCCCTCGACCGCGAGGAGCGCCTGGGCGAAGACGCCGATGAGATGGCCCGCCGCCGGGCCCTTTCCGCCCTGGAGGCGCGCGTCGCCGCCCAGGTGCTGGAACGTTACTCGGCCCGTCTCTTGCTCGTGGACGGACCGCTTGTGCGATTGCGCATCGAGGCCGAGCAGGAATGGGAAAACCTGTTCGCGCAGGCACGTCGCCAGCGCACCCTGCCCGTGGGTGTAATCGAATCGGTGGGGACGTCCGTGGTGGCGTCCCTTCTGGGTGAGGACCTGCCGCCGGCCTGGCGGGGCGCATTCGACCGCGAGCTGCTGTGGGGACTGCTGGAACCCGGGGAGATGCTCACCGTGGAGCATCCCCACCGCCCCGGGCTGCGCACCTGCTTCATGCGCGCGGGGCAGGACCCCGCCCCCACGGGCCTGGACTTCCCCACCATGGTGCCGGCCGACGAGAACCTGGATGCCGTCGCCGATGTCCTGTACACGCTCACTCCGCAGGGCGGCCGGGGTATCCCGCTGTGGGTCGACCTGGTGGATGCCCGCGTCCGCCTGGAGGACCACGTGGTACGCGCCCTGGTGGAGAGCGGCATTTCCCGGGAAAACTGGCTGCGCTTCCTGGCCTCCCGGCGCGAGCGCCGCCCCTTCTGACCGCTGCCGCCCCTTCTGACCGCTGCGCCTGGCGCCCGGGATGCCCTTCTCGCCGCGCCTGCCGCCCCTGCTGACCCGCAGCCGCTCATGGCGGGAATGCGCGGACCCCGGACACACGGTCGGCCGGTGTGGTGGAGGTAGAAGGTTGGCCGCCTTTACGGTCTGCGACGCCCGGGCGCTTGCAGGTAACCGCGCGCTCATCGTATAAGACAACGGGCGATGGTGTCCGCCGCGCGGAAGACGGAGGCGAGGTGTGATTGGTGCGCGAGCGCTATCGTGGAACCCTCCTGGGCGTGGCGGTGGGAGACGCCCTCGGTGCTCCCATCGAGTTCATGAGGTGGGACGAGATCAGGGCGCGATACGGGCCGGAGGGAGTGCGGGGGTACGTCCCTGGACCCTACGGGCGGGCCGCCATCACCGATGACACCCAGATGACCCTGGCCACCGCCCGGGGGTTGCTTCGTGCCGCTTCCCTGCTCGCGTCCGGGGACCGGGAGGACGTCGCACGGTTCATCTACGGTGCCTACCTGGAGTGGCTGGCAGCGCAGGACGACCCGGGCCAGCGAAGGGCGCCGGGGCTAACCTGCCTCGCGGCACTGAGGTCTGGGAAGATGGGCACGGTCGAGCGCCCCCTCAACGATAGCAAGGGTTGCGGAGGAGTTATGCGGGTGGCGCCGGTGGGCCTGGCGCTGCCGGGGCAGCCCGACGCCGCCTTCGCCTTGGGGGTGCGCACCGCCGCCATCACCCACGGCCACGCAGGCGGATACCTCCCGGCCGGGTCGCTGGCTGCGCTGCTTTCCCGGCTGGTGGCCGGCCAGGATCTGCACGAGGCGGCGGCTGCCGAGGCACATCGGCGTGAGCTGGACCCTGACACCCGGCACCTGCTGGGCCGGGCCATGGACCTGGCCCAGGGCGATCTGCCGCCGGCTCATGCCATCGCGGCTCTGGGCGAAGGGTGGACGGGTGACGAGGCACTGGCGATAGGCGTGTTCTGCGCCCTGAGGTACGCTGGATCGCCGGCGAAGGACGATTGCTTCCGGCAGGGCGTGCTGGCATCCGTCAACCATTCGGGCGACAGCGATAGCACCGGTGCGGTGGCGGGGGGAATCCTCGGTGCTTGGCTGGGCGAGGGTGCCATCCCGCCCGACTGGCTCACCGACCTGGAAGGCAGGGCGTCCCTCGTGATGGTGGCCGACGAGATATACGGGGCCTTCGGTACGCCTGCCCCGCCATCGGTGCCGAGGTAGCCAAAGGGGTGGGCGGCGTGCTGGTGGTGGGGATGGTGGCAAGTCCCCGCAAGGGGATGAATACGGACACGCTGGTAAGGCGGACCCTGGAAGGTGCCCGCGCAGCGGGGGCCGAGACCGGCCTCATCTACCTCAATGACCTGGAGGTCAGGCCCTGCCAGGCCTGCCCCCGGCCGCCGAGGGCGCTTTTATCTGGGTGGCGGACTATTCTCGAGATCCGGGGCATGCTCTGGTCACGATGAGGTTGTGGTGCAGGGACGTGAACGCAGAGGGCCTTCGACCTGGGCCTGCGCGTGGCCGGTGCCGAGGTGGGGGGGAGAAGCAGTGCGCTTTCAGGTGGTGGGTGCCACCACCCCGCATGAAGTGTGGGTGGTATCGGGGGAGCGGCCCCTGCGGGTGAGCGAGATGGTGGTGCTGGAGGACGAGTTGCTGGGCAATCCCCAGGCCCAGGTGGTGGAGACCCGCTCCCATAACCGGTTTTTCCCGCTGACCACGGACCAGGGGGCCCCCGACCGCCAGGTCCTGCAGGCCCTACAGCTGATGGGGTACGACGTGCAGCAGGAGGAAGTCCACCTGGCCCGCGTGCGGCTGCTGGAGGAGGCGCCGTTCCCGGTGCGGGTGGGGATCACCGCCCGCCCGGCCACCTTCGCCGAGGTGCGGCACCGGCTGGTGCGGGCGTCTCCCGCCCGGGGGCTGGTGCTGGGCGTGATCAAGAGCACCGAGGAAATGGTGCCCGAGCTGGACGACGACTTGCAGGATCTCGTGTGCACGGTGCGGGGCGATGAGGTCCGTCCCCAGGACGGGGTGCCCTTCCTGATCGGCCCCGCTTCCTGGCAGCAGTATCCCCACCTGGGCATCTTCGGAGGGTCGGGGTCGGGGAAGTCCTTCGCCGTACGCGTGATCCTGGAGGAACTTATGCGCCTGGACCTGCCCGCCGTGGTCCTGGACCCCCACTTCGAGATGGATTTCTCCCAGCCCGCGCCGGGGCTACCGCCGGGAGGGGCACGGGGTTTCGAGGGGCAGTTCCGCACCCTGCTCATCGGCCAGGAGGTGGGGGTGGACTTCACCGAACTGGGGACGTACGACCTGATCAACCTCCTGGGGGCGGTGACCCCCCTCACCGAGCCCATGGCCAATGCCGTGGAACTGCTGCACCGGCGCATGGATTCCTACACTTCCTTCGCCAACCGGGTGGCGGACCTGGCGACGGCCCTCGAAGAGGGGAAGGCGGGGCTGGATCGGCGCGGCCAGGATCCCTCCCTGCCGGCCCAGGAAAAGCAGCGCCACGCCCGCCTCCTGGAGTTGCTGGGCGAGTTCGGCAGCCTGCCCCTGGCCTCGGTGCGAGGCATTCAGTGGCGCCTGCGCCGCCTGGAGCACGCCGGCCTGTTTGGCGCCGACATCCGGCCGGTGGAGCAGTTGCTGCTGGCGGGGAAGGTGGCGGTCATCCAGGGGCCCATCTGGTTGCTGGAGGTCTTTGCCGCCTACCTGCTGGGGAACCTGTACCGCCGGCGCCGTTCTTACCGGGATGCCCTGCAGCGGGGGGAGCAGTCTTCCTTCTTCCCGCCCTTCGTGGTGGTCACCGACGAGGCCCACAACTTCGCCCCCCGCGGGCTGGAGGCGCCCGCCAAGCGCCTTCTCCGCGAGATCGCCCAGGAGGGCCGCAAGTACGGGGTATTCCTGGTACTGGCCACCCAGCGCCCCGCCCTCCTGGACGAGACCGTCACCGCCCAGCTCAACACCAAGTTCGTCTTCCGCACCGTGCGGGCCAGCGACCTGGAAGTGATCAAGGAAGAGACCGATATGACCGCGGACGAGGTCCGCCGCCTGCCTTACCTCCCCACTGGCGACACCTTCGTCTCCGCCGCCGCCATCGGGCGCACCATCCCCGTGCGCATCCGGGCGGCCTGGAGTGCCGCCCCCCACGCCCGCGATCCCTGGGAGGAACTGCGGCAGCGCCAGACGGCATGGCAGGAGAAGGCATGGGAGGCGGTGGCCGACCTCCTCCCCATCTCCACCGCCAACCTGGTGCACCTCCTGCCCAGGCTGCGCGAGAGGCTGGGCGAGGACCTGGGCCCCAAAGAGGTGGTGGACTGGCTGGATCGCCTCGCCAATGAGGGCCGGCTCCACAGGGCCCAGACCCCTTTCGGCGCCACCTACCGCGCCCCCGGCCATCCCGCGTAGCCTGGGTTCTGTGGGGACGGCGCGGGTGTGCGGCTGCGACATCATCTGATGCCCAGCAGATCCGGTTTCTGCCTTTTTGGTATAATCGGCGTGTGTTCGGGCGGGTGCGCGTGCCCCTGTCTTCCTGTGCCACGGGCACGGTTGCGCGGCCAAGGGAGCCCCGGGCCCCGCTGCCGGGACCGCCCGACAGGGTCCGCACTTTGTTGCACCCCGGTAACTGGACACGTTAGAATCTGTCAGGGGTGGGGACACTGGGAGTCATGTCGGAGGACCGGCTCAGGCAGATAGCCACCACCCTTGCTCAGCGCCCCGGTCACGAGACGGTCCGGGCACTGATCAGGGAGCTTGTCGTAAACTTCCTCGGGCTGAACGATTCCGACGTCAGGCTGGAAGACCCCCTTCCCCGGATACGCGGTCGGATCGATGCTTTGACCGGACGAACAGCCATGGAGATCAAGTCCGACCTTAGACGTGAAAACAAGGACGCCGAAGAAAAGCTTGGGCGATACCTCGCAGAACTGGAAGACAAGAGCCCGGAAAGGTACATAGGCATCACCACCGACGGTGCCCTTTACCGCTCGTACTCCCTAAAACACGGGAACCTGAGACTCCTGCAAGAGTTCGTTCTCTCCCGAGACGACCCCAGGCAGTTTCTGGCGTGGCTGGATGCATCCCTGGCCGCGCGGTCCACGTTGCCTGCGGAACCGGAAACGGTCCGGCAGGTGCTCGGCAAGGGAAGCCTCGCCTGGCAGGTAGCCAAGCAAGAGCTTTCAGGCCTTTGGCAGGAGGTCGGTAGCCGCTCGAGTTCCCTACTCAGACGGCAACTGTGGGCCAAGTTGCTCGAGATGGTCTACGGATCGCGCGTCGACGCCGACGATTTGTTTTTCCAGCACACGTACCTGAGCATAGTGGCTAAAGCTGTGGCCACTCGGGTCCTGGGCGGCGGCCTGTCTGAGCCGGAACAGTTGCTGTCCGGCCGGTTCTTTCGCGACGTGCGCATCTTCGGTGTGGTGGAGCACGACTTTTTCAGTTGGGTCCTCCTGGCATCGTCGGGCGCCGAGGTGGTCAGACGCATTGCGCGCGAGGTGCTGCGCATACGCCTCGAGGAAATGCGCCACGACATCTTGAAAGGCCTGTACGAGTCACTGGTCGATCCTGAACAGCGCCACGACCTGGGGGAGTACTATACGCCCGACTGGCTGGCTGCGTGGATCTGCGACCATGCCATCACTGACCCCCTCAACCAGAGGGTTCTGGACCCAGCTTGCGGGTCGGGTACGTTCCTCTTCCACGCAGTTCGCAAGTTTATTGCCGCCACAGAGCACGCCGGGTTGGACCGGCCAACTGCTCTTTCCCTTTGTTGCAGACAAGTACGGGGGATTGACATACACCCTCTTGCGGTTCAGATCGCCCGCGTGACCTATCTGCTGGCGATAGGCCAGGAACGGCTGCGTGAGCACCCCGCGCTGACGATCCCCGTTTACCTCGGCGACTCCCTCCAGTGGGGAGGCGGCATCTACGGCAGGATCTTCGGCCAGGACGTGTCGATCCCCGTGAATGGGGGCGAACTCTACTTTCCCGCCGCCATCGCGGAGAATCCGGTGCTTTACGACGAACTGGTGGATGTCATGATCGACCTTGCCGCGAAGGCTTGCGATGACCAGCCGGTGAGGGCGTGGTTGACCCGCAAGGGGATGGACGACGAGCGAGTTCTGAGTGGTGTGTGCGAGACCTACAGGCAGTTGCGGCAACTCCTGGAGACAGGCAGGGACGACATATGGGGTTACTACGCGCGAAACCTCAGTCGGCCCATATGGCTGTCTAGCAAGGGCGAGCGCTCGGACGTGCTGGTGGGAAACCCGCCCTGGCTATCATACCGGTTCATGTCCGATCGCATCCAGGAACGGTTTCGCCTGGCGTGTCACAACTACAACATATGGGTGGGCGGCAAGGTGGCCACCCATCAGGACCTGTCTTCCTACTTCTTCGTCAGGTGTGCGGACCTGTACCTTCGCGAAGGCGGTACCCTTGCCTTCATCATGCCGTACGGAGCGATGAATGCCCGACAGTATGCCCGCTTACGGTCCGGCCAGTTCGGGGCACTGATGAGGTTCCGGTTCACCGAAGCCTGGGCCTTCGATGAGAAGGTCCGGCCTCTCTTCGAGATCCCGTCTTGCGTCCTTTTCGGCAGCGTTACCAGGGGAACGACCGGGGTGCCCGCGACTGTCAAGAGGTACACCGGTGCGCTCCCGCGGAAGGACGCAACTCCTGAGGAGGCAGAATCGCATCTGGCTGTGAGCGAAGCGCCCTGGCCCACCGAAAGGGGAGACGAACAGTCCGAGTACGCGAGACTGTTCAAGAACGGTGCCACCGTCTATCCCCGGGTCCTCGTCGTGGTGAGAAAGTCTTCTCCCGGTCCGCTGGGCGAGGATCCTGCCTATCCGCGGATTGAGAGCCGCAGGAGCGGCCGCGAGAAGAAACCCTGGAGCAATGTGCCGCCACTTGGCGGTACGGTCGAAGCAGAGTTCCTGTACCACTTGTGGTTGGGGGAATCCGTCGCACCGTTCCGGCTCTTGCGCCCGCTACTGGCGGTCATCCCGTGGGATCGGGTGCAGGGTCGGCTGCTGGATGCGGAGGCTGCACGCCGGACGGGCTACCTGCGCCTGGCGACTTGGCTTGCCAATGCCGAAGCCTTCTGGGTCAAATACGGCAGACGAGGGGTCACCCTCATCGAGCACCTGGACCATTACGGCAAGCTGTCATCTCAGTTCCCATCCCCGGTGGTAAGAGTTGTGTATGCCGCATCAGGCTCCTTGCCTGCTGCCGCTATCCTGGAAGATGCGCAGGGGATTGCGGAACACGGCCTCTACTGGGCTGCCGTCAAGGATCGATCGGAGGGCCTGTACCTGTGCAGCGTTCTGAACAGCGATGTGCTGAGGGAGCGGATTGCCAGCCGGCAGGTCAAAGGCCAGTGGGGAGCACGCCACTTCGACAAGCTGCCAGTGAGCGCTCCCATCCCCGAGTTCGAAGCCCGAGATGCCCTGCACCAGAAGCTAGTAGAAGCGGGCGAGCGGGCTGAGCAAGTTGCGTCTACTGTCTCCGTGGAGGAAGTCACCCATTTCGTGCGGGCACGCCAGCTCATCCGCCGGGCGCTTGAGGACGCGGGCCTCCTGGCTGAAACCAACGCCCTGGTGCTGGAGTTGCTGTCTTAAGCGGGGACTGCATGGGGCACAGGCTGGTTGACAGGGGTTGACCTGACGGATATATTACTGGCAAAGGCGATGCGGGGGCGGGAGTACGGCTGGAGGGCCGTCCCAGAGAGCCGGGGAAGGTGCAAGCCGGCACGGTGATCCAGCTCGAACATGGCCCCTGAGCCGCAGGCTGAACGACCCATGCCCGGGGCGGCCGCATCAGGAGGTCAGCGTGGGGCGGGGTGCCAGTAGGCTGTGCCGGACGGCGGCCGTTATCCTGCCGGGGTGTGTGAGCCGGGCTGTCAGGTCTCCCAGGGCGGGGCAGGTGCAAGCGCCATGGGGCCGTTGTGGCTCGGGGCGCACCTGCCGAGGCCCGGGAGGCACGTGCCGGGTGAACAGGGTGGTACCGCGGTATCCCCGCCCCTGAAGGGCGGGGATTTTGCTGTCTGCGGTCGCCCGTACGCCGAAAGAAGGGAGGGTCTGCGATGGGAAAGTTATACATCACCACCCCCATCTACTATCCCAGTGCCAATCTCCACATCGGCCACGCGTACACCACGGTGGCGGCCGATGCCCTGGCCAGGTTCCACCGCCTACGGGGTGACGACACCTGGTTCCTGACCGGTACGGACGAGCACGGCCAGAAGATAGAGCAGGCGGCCCGCGCGGCCGGCAAGGAGCCCCTGGAGTTCGTGGACGGCATAGTGGCGGGCATCCGCGACCTCTGGCGGGTGCTGGACATCACGTACGACGACTTCATCCGCACCACTGAGCCGCGTCACCAGCAGGTGATCGGCGACATCTTCACCCGGCTATGGCAGAAGGGCGACATCTACCTGGGGCGGTACGAGGGCTGGTACTGCACCGGCTGCGAGGCGTACTACACCGAAACCCAGGCCAAGGACGCCGGCTACCACTGCCCGGACCACGACAAGCCCCTGGAACGGGTGGGCGAGGACGCCTACTTCTTCCGGTTGTCGGCGTACGCGGACCGGTTGCGCGAGCACATCGAGCGCAACCCGGAGTTCATCCAGCCCCCCTCACGGCGTCAGGAGATGCTGAGCTTCATCGACCAGGGCCTGGAGGACCTGTGCGTCTCGCGCAGTTCCTTCCGCTGGGGCATCCCGGTGCCGTTCGCACCGGGCCACGTGGTGTACGTGTGGATCGACGCCCTCTGCAACTACATCTCGGCGCTGGGATACCCGGACGGGGAACGGTACCGTCGTTACTGGCCGGCGGACGTGCATCTGGTGGGCAAGGAGATCCTCCGGTTCCACACCATCATCTGGCCCATCATCTTGATGGCCCTGGGCGAGCCCCTGCCCAGGCGGGTGTTCGGGCACGGCTGGCTGGTGCTGGAGTCGGGCAAGATGTCCAAGACCCGGGGTAACGTGGTGGATCCCCTGGTGCTGGTGGAGCGATACGGCCTGGACGCCGTGCGCTACTTCCTCCTGCGCGAGATCCCCTTCGGTGCGGACGGGTACTACAGCGAGGAGGCCCTGGTGCGGCGCACCAACAGCGACCTGGCCAACGACCTGGGTAACCTGGTGCACCGGAGCCTGAACATGCTGAAGCGGTTCGCGGGCGGCAGGGTGCCTGCACCCGCCCGACGGGAGCCGGTGGACGACGAAATCCCCGCCCTGGCCGCCGAGGTGGTGGAGAGCTTCGCCCGCTCTATGGAGGACCTGCAGATCTCCACGGCCCTGGCCGAGGTCTGGCGCCTGGTGGGACGCCTCAACAAGTACATCGATGAGGCTGCCCCCTGGGCCCTGCGCCGGGCCGGCGATGAGCGGGTGAATACGGTACTGTATCGGATGGCGGAAGGAATACGGCTCCTGAGCGTGTTGCTCAAGCCCGTGCTGGTGCGGTCGGCTCCCCTCATGTGGGAAAGCGTGGGGGCCCCCCGGCCCTTCGCCGAAGTGTCGTGGGAGGATACCCGCTGGGGACTGCTGCCTCCCGGCTCCCCCGTGAAGGTGGGCGAGCCCCTCTTCCCGCGCCGGGAGCTGGGCGGTGCGGTGGTGGCGGGTCCGCACGCCGTGGGCACGGAGGGCGAGGCCGCCGCCGCGGGCCCCGGGAAAGGTGCGCCGGAGGCGGAGGCGGGTGAGGGCGAGGAGGACCGGGGTATGGCCACCGCGGAGGTGGGCGAGGGCGAGGAGGGCCCGGTGTCCATCGATGCCTTCAAGCGGCTCGACCTGCGGGTGGCGCGGGTGGCGGGGGCCGAGAAGGTCCCCGGGGCCGACCGCCTGCTCAGGCTGCGGATCGACCTGGGCGGTGAGGAACGCGAGATCGTGGCGGGTATCGCCGAGCACTACCGGCCCGAGGACGTGGTGGGCCGGTCGGTGGTGGTGATCGCCAACCTGCAGCCGGCCCGCATCCGGGGCATTGAGTCCCACGGCATGTTGCTGGCAGCCCAGAAGGGCGGGCGGCTGGTGCTGGTCACCACGGACGGCGATATCCCCTCCGGGGCCCGTGTCACCTGAGATGCCGCGCTCCCGTCACCTGGGGTCAGGCGGGATGGCCGGCGCCGGACGGGCGGCAGAGCACGTGGTCATACGCGAGTACGGTGGGGGGTGGGGTGAGACGGACCTGATTGACAGTCATGCGCACCTGGACTTCCCCCAGTTTGACCGGGACCGGGCCCAGGTGATGGAGAGGGCGTGGCGGGCCGGGCTGGTGGCCGTGGTGAACCCTGGCGCCGACCTGGCCTCCAGCCGGCGGGCCTGCGATCTGGCGGCCCGCCAGGAGCGGGTGTGGGCGGCGGTGGGCATCCACCCCCACGACGCGAATCAATGGGCTGGGGTTGCGAAGGAGATCCGACGCCTGGCGCAGGGGCCGCGGGTAGTGGCCATCGGCGAGACCGGGCTGGACTACTACCGCATGTTGAGCCCGGCCGACGTCCAGCAGGAGGCCTTCGCCGGTCACATCGGCCTCGCCCGGGAGCTGGGCCTGCGCCTCATCCTGCACTGCCGGGATGCTTACCCCGACATGATGGAGATCCTGCGCCGGGAGAAGGCGGGCGAGGTGGGGGGCGTGCTGCACTGCTTTTCCGGTGATGAGGAAGCGGCCCGCCGGGCGCTGAACATGGGGTTTCACCTCGGGTTTGCCGGGCCGGTCACCTTTGCCAACGCCCACGGTCTCCGCCGGGTGCTCCGCGTCGTCCCCCTCGACCGCATTCTGGTGGAGACAGACTGTCCCTACCTGGCCCCAGAACCCTGGCGAGGGAAGCGCAACGAGCCGGCCTTTGTGGCCAGGGTGGCGGAGGCGGTGGCGCAGGCCAGGGGGGTACCCCCCGACAGGCTCGCCGCCCTGACCACCGAGAACGCCCGCCGCCTTTTCCGCCTTACCTGAATCCTGCCCCGCCTCGTGCCACTGATGCCGTGGTTCCTGGGCGGTGGCGCATAGGGCATGGCCTTCCTCCTCATACTTACTCAGGAAACAGTGGGGAAGGGAGGCAGGACTGTGCGGGACATCGAGCGTTGGGCTCCCGGGCCGTGGCGGCGGTGGAGGGAGTTGGAGTCCGAGGCCGGGCGGCTCCTGGGGGTAATGCCCTGGTGGGGTTCGGTGGCGGAGCGCGCCCACCATTGGGAGCCTTCCGTGGACATGTTCGAGACCGATAAGGACGTAGTGGTGGTGGCCGAGGTGCCCGGGCTGCGGGCGCAGGACCTGAATGTGAACGTGCGGCACAACGTACTGACCGTCGCCGGACGTACCAGCGAGGAAAGGGAGCGGGAGGACGCCACCTACCACTGGCGGGAGCGGCGTTTCGGCTCCTTCCACCGCAGCTTCCAGCTACCCGCTGAGGTGGATGCCGAGCGGGCGCGGGCCGAATACCGGAACGGGGTCCTGGAGGTACACCTCCCCAAGGTGGAAGACGCCGGCTTCAAGAACGTGCGCGTTGAGGTGAAGAACGAGGGGTGAAGGCTGACCCGGTGCCGGGCCGTGGATGCGGTGGCAATGCTCGGGGGTTGCCCTGGGAGGGTCCCGATGGCAGGTGTGGTGGCGAGGTGCCGGGACAGGGTGGGCGTGGCAGGGATGGCAGGGGCGTCCGTCGAATTCTGTCTACCTGTAGGGGGTCGACAGGACTGATCAGATGGAGAGATGCAGGGGGGAACCGGTACCTGCGGGCGCTAGCCATCATGCTTGGGGCGGCGATCCTGCTGGCGGTGCCGCTGTTCCTTCCGGACAAACAGGTTGAAGTTCTCGCTGATGGCAAGGTCTTTTCGGTGTCCACCTCCGCCCGCCGGGTGGAGCAGGCTCTCGCCGGGGCGGGGATCAGGCTGAGTGCCCGGGATGTGGTGGTGCCCGAGCCTGGCTCTTCCCTCAGGCCCGGGATGCGGGTGCACGTGTACCGTTGCGTGCCCCTCAGCATCACCGCAGACGGCATCACGCGCGAGTTGAGTTCCCCCGGTCCTACGGTGGCTGCCGTGCTGCGAGAAGCAGGGGTCGCTCTCGGGTCCCACGACGAGGTCATCCCGGGTCTCGAGGCCGCGGTCCAGCCCGGGATGGCCATCCGCGTGGTGCGCATTACTTACGGAGAGGCCACGACGCGGGAGGAGATACCGCACCGGGTGGAGAGGCGCGACGACGAGGGCATACCTTTTGGGCTGGCACGGGTTCTGCAGCGCGGCAAACCGGGTGTGCAACAGGTGACTTACCGGGTGAAGTACGCCGACGGTCAGGAAGTGGCCCGCGAGCCGGTGGGCTACCAGGTGGTGCGGCAGCCGGTGACCGAAGTGGTGGCGGTGGGCCGGGCCTCCTCCATCTCCCGGGGCGGGCAGGTGATCCGCTTCCGGCGGGCCATGGAAGTGACGGCCACCGCCTACTACCCGGGACCCGAGTCGTGCGGGCCCAACGCCACCGGGTACACCTACACCGGGATGAAGGCCGGGCGGGGCATCGTGGCGGTCGATCCCAGGGTAATCCCCCTGGGCACCAGGCTGTACGTTGAGGGTTACGGTTACGGGCTGGCCGCCGACATCGGGGGAGCCATCAAGGGCAGCAAGGTCGACCTGTGCTACGATACCCTGGCCGAGGCCTGGAAGTGGGGAAAGCGAAGGGTCATCGTCTACATCCTGCCCTAGCCGGGGAAGCTCTGCCCTCTGACTGGCGGGAGCACCTCGCCTCGCCCAGCGTGCTGCGCAGGCTGCTGGCCCAGCGGGGGGTCTCGCCCCGTCACCAGTGGGGGCAGAACTTCCTCATCGATGGGAACATCCTGCGGAAGATCGTGGAGCACTGTGCCCTTCACCCTGCTGATGTGGTGATCGAGGTGGGGGCGGGGGTGGGCACGCTCACGCGGGCCCTGGGGAGGGCTGCCGCCCGCGTGGTGGCCCTGGAGATCGACCCCGCCCTGGTGGGCGTCCTGGAGGAGGCGGTGGCCGACCTGCCCGCGGTGACCGTGCGGGAAGCCGACGCCCTGAGGGTGGATTGGGCGGAGCTGCTGGTGGAGGCCCGGCGGCAGGCCGGCCCGGGGGGCAGGGTGAAGCTGGCGGGGAACCTGCCGTACTACCTCACGGCCCTCCTTCTCTACCTGTGGCTGGAAGAGCCCCTGGACTGGGACATGGCGGTGGTTACCCTCCAGAAGGAAGCGGCGGAGAGGCTGGTGGCCGGTCCCGGTTCCAGGGCGTACGGTGCCCTGTCGGTGCTGGCTGCCGTGCGGGGCGGGGCTCGCCTGGTGGCGAAGGTCTCGCCCGGCTGCTTTTTCCCGCGGCCGCTGGTGTGGTCGGCGGTGGCGGTGCTGGAACGCAAGGGGGACCTGCACCTGCCCCCGGGCCTGACCGACGTGCTGCGGGCCGCCTTCGGACAGCGCCGCAAGACCCTCCTCAACGCCCTGGCCGGTTCCCCGGTGGCGGCCGCCCGGGGGGAAGCCGCCGTTCTGCTGCGGGAAGCGGGGGTGGACCCCGGCCGGCGCGCCGAGGAGCTGAGTGTGAGTGAGTTTCTCGCTCTGGCCGCCGTGCTCAGTGCCCGCCGCTCCTCCCCTCGCTGACGAGCGGTTCCGTGCCACTTCCTGCGGTCGCCGCCCGGGCCGCCGCCGGGCGACCACCGCGCGGGCCGCCATCTGATGGGCGTCCGCGGGGGCTGACGGTTGACGTGCGCTGCGGGCACCAGGTGATGTTGTGCCGGGATTCGTGTTACAATGGGGACCAGGTGGGGGAGGATGTACTTCACAAGCCCGACCAGGGGCGTGCTGGGATTCGAGCAGATGTTCTCCGATATCATGGGCTTCGTGGCCGAAGACCCCGACGCCTCGTACAAGCTGATCATCGGTACCGACTCCCAGGTTCACGATGACGTGCTCTTCGTGACCGCCGTCATCATCCACCGCCTGGGCAAGGGGGGCCGTTATTACTTCACCAGGCGCAGGGAGCGCAAGATGCCCAGCCTGCGGCAGCGCATTTTCTACGAGGTGGCCCTATCCCTGGGTGTGGCCAGCCGGCTGGCCGAGCGGCTGGCCCAGAATGGCTCTTCCGGCCTGGACATTGAGATCCACCTGGACGTGGGACGGAACGGCGAGACCCGGGACATGATCCGCGAAGTGGTGGGCATGGTCACCGGCACCGGTTTTGACGCCAAGATCAAGCCCAACTCTTACGGCGCATCCAAGGTAGCCGACAAATACGCCCGCTAGAGGTCGCCGGCGTCGCCGGTGGGTCGGGGTCCGGGGGTGGGAAATGGCGCCATTCGAATTCCGCGGTCTGGACGAATCGAACTGGCTGGCCGTGTGCGCGTGCGGTCATGTGGACCGTTACGACGAGCGCCAGGTAGAAAGCCGCCGGTGCTACCTGGAAGAAGAAGCAGCCAACGGCGTCCGAGTGGTGGTGGCGCACCTGGACGGGCAGCCCGTGGGGTTTGTCGAGGTGGTGCCGATCGAGAGGGCCGCCCGCGACGTCCATGGTGAGGGAGCCCTTTTGGTACATTGCGTGACGGTGTTCCAGAAAGGCCTGGGGGTGGGGCGTGCCCTGATCGACGAAGCCTCCCGTCTGGCTTTGACGCAGTCACGCGACCTGGTAGTGGACGCCCTCGCCGGGGTGTACGGGTTTATGCCGGTGGAATTCTTCAGCCGCTTGGGATTCGAACTGGTGGAGACGCGGGGCACGCGCCGGCTCATGGTCAAGCGCCTGGGCCGCTCCACCGGCGAAAAGCCGGCTCGTCGGATCGCAGCCTATATGCATCCCACCTACACATTTGAGCCCGTGCCGGGAGCGGTGGTCGTAGACGTGTTTTTCACGCCGCTCTGCACGGGACAGTGGAGCCCGGAGGCCGCCATCATGCGGGAGGCGGCCCGGCCCTACGGGGACCGGGTGGTGGTGCGGGTATACAACTGCGGCGACCTGGCCGTCAGGCGACGTTACGGGATTGCCCGTGCCGTCTTCGTAAACGGCGTCATGCGACCCAACGGGGACGTCATTACGCTCGAGGAGGCTCGCCGCCTGCTGGAGCGGGCCTTCGCGGAGCCGCCTGTGCCTGGGGGCGGGCCACGCTGGGATGACACCATATCCCGTCTTTTTTGAGCTGGTGCAGCGCCATGCGGGCGCCCAGGAGAAGGCGCGGGGGGTGTCGTCCGTGGCCCGGGTGCCCAGGGCGGGGGGTGTCGTCCGTGGTCCGGGCGCGCCTCACACGGTACTGCTGCGTTCGGGGTGTGCGGTGCAGGGGGACACCGCGGGTGAGGCGAACGTGCGATTTGGGGTTGACAGGGGCGGACCGCAGACGTAAAATACATGTTCTTGACGAGGGCGCCAAACTGTGATACAATTGGCGCATAAGGTTGCTTTTGGCGGGGCGAAGGGAAGGATGTGAATGCCGACCAGCCAGGTGCTGCGCATAATCCGTGAGAACATCGACTGCCATGTGGGCGAGAAGGTCAGAGTGCGCGCCAACAAGGGGCGGCGCAAGGTAGTGGAGAAGGAAGGCATCCTGGAGAAGACCTACCCCTCCATCTTCGTGGTCAAGATCGAAGGCAAGCAGATACCCATGCGGCGGGTTTCTTTCAGCTATACGGATGTGCTTACCGCGGCCGTAGAAGTAATCGTATGCACTGACGAGGGAGAGAAGCGCCTACAGGTTTGCAGCGGCTGAGCACAGGCTAAGGGTTCGGGCGGGCAGGCCCCCATGCGGGGGCCTGTTTCTTTATCTCCACTGTGTTTGACCCGGGGGCAGGTGCTTCACCGTTCGACGGTGCCCGTGCATAGGATGGTTACATAAGACGGGCAACAACGGGCAGGTGGTGCACCCTGGAAAGGGTTTTGGGATCGCTGCGGCGGGCCCGGCGCTTCCTCCTGGGACTGGATAACGTGGTGGGAGTGGGCGTCGGGTACAAAGAGGTGGGCGGAGAGCCAACCGCCCACCTGGGTGTGACGGTGCTGGTGAGACGAAAAGTGGCAACACGCGACCTCCACCCCCGCCACCATGTCCCCTACCGGCTGGGTCAGGTGGCCACAGATGTGGTGGAAGTGGGGGATCTGCGGTTCCTTTCCCGCACGGACCGCGTGCGCCCGCTGGTACCGGGGGTGAGCATCGGCCACTGGCAGGTGAGCGCCGGTACCCTGGGTGCGGTGGTGCGCGATAAGCGCACCGGGGAGCTCATGATCCTGTCCAACAACCACGTGCTGGCCAACAGCACTGACGGCCGGGATGGCCGCGCCCGCAAGGGAGACCCCATCCGTCAGCCCGGGACCTACGACGGGGGAACGGAGGCCGACACGGTGGCCCACCTGGAGCGCTTCGTCCCCCTGTTCCGGGCGGGGCCGAGCAGTCTGGCTTCCTGTCCGGTGGCGCGCCGGGTAGAGAAGATTGCCGATCGCCTGGTGGCGGGACTGCGCTCCTCCTACGGCGTTCACATCTATCCGCGGCGCAGCAGGGAGAACGTGGTGGACGCTGCCGTGGCCCGGCCTCTGCCGGGGATATCCCTCGAGCCCACCGTCCTGGGAGTAGGCCGGGTTACCGGGACCGCCGAGCCGGAAATCGGACTGGAAGTGATGAAAAGCGGTCGCACCACGGGTCTGACGCAGGGTCGGCTGCGCGTGATGCACGCGGTGGTCAGGGTAGCCGTTTCCGACACGGAGTGGGCCTTCTTCACCAAGCAGCTCGTGTTCACCGCCATTGGGGCGCCCGGGGATAGCGGGTCCCTGATCGTGACCCCCGAAGGCGCGGCAGTGGCACTGCTGGCTGCGGGCTCCGACCGCGCCACCATCGCTTCTGACATTCGCCGGGTGCTGGAACTCCTGGACGTGGAGCTGGCCTGACGCCGGCCTCGCTATTTGCCGGCGTCTTTCCGGCCAGCGGAGGAATTGAGCCCGCCGGGCGAGAATGGACAAGTGGCGGCCGCCCGCGGTCAGGCCCTGTCTGCTGCACAGGGGCGGCACCGCTGGTGGTCAGGTGTCCATACTCCTCCCTGCTTTCGCCAAGATCAATCTGGCTCTCGAGGTCGGTCCCCGTCTCCCTGACGGCTATCACCGGTTGCGCACCGTGTTTCAGGCCGTCAGCCTTTGCGACCTGGTATCCCTGCGATGTTCTCCCGGCCTGGAGGTGAAATGCGTCTGGCCGGGAGTTCCCGAGGGAGAGGGGAACCTGGCCTACCGGGCGGCCCGTTCCCTCCGCGACCTGGCGGAGTGCCTGGCCGGCAGGGGGGTGCGCATCGATCTGTACAAAGCCATCCCCCCGGCTGCGGGCCTGGGCGGAGGGAGCTCTGATGCCGCCGCCACGTTGCGAGGCCTGACCTGGCTTTGGGATGTGCAGGTACTGGCGAGCGAGATGACCCGGCTGGCCGCCGCGCTGGGCAGCGATGTTCCCTTCTTTCTCGCCGGGGGAACGATGCTGGGTGAAGGAAGAGGGGACGTGTGCAGTCCCCTGCCTGAGCTTCCCCCCTGCGTGCTGGTGGTGACATGGCCTGCCTGCCAGGTGGCTACGGCCGAGGTCTATCGCCTTTGGGACGGCGCGTCGCGGCCGCCGGTGCCCGGAGGCAAGGGGGTGGACGCGGTCCGGGATGCCCTGGAGCACGGTGACCTGCCAGGTGTGGCGGGTGCCATGTGGAATGACCTGCGCCCGGTTACGGAGCACCTGGTCCCGGAGGTAGGGGAGCTGCGCGCGTTGCTCGTGGGGGCTGGAGCCCTGGGCACGGAGATGAGCGGGAGCGGCCCGGCTGTCTTCGGGGTTTTCTCTGCGTCCCGGGCCGCCGAGCGCGCCCTCGATGGGCTTCACGGTCGGGGATATCGTGCTTTCCTGTGCAGGCCCGTGGGCCGGTGGTCTCTCTACCCGGGCGCGGGAGAGTCCGGTTAGAATGGGATGGCGAGTGGACGGGCCAGCCATGACATGGGAGGGGTCAGCCATGACGGGTGGACTGGTGCTGGCGGGGGCTCCCAACCGGGGCCGCTTGCGCGCAGTAAGCGATGTCCCTTTCGAGGCCCTGATCCCGGTGGGAGACCGCCCGCTCGTGGACTACGTGGTGGAAGCCATGGCCGGTTGCGCCGGGCTGGAGCGGGTGGTGGTGGTGGGCCCCGCCGAACTGGCATACCTGGCCCGGCCTCCCCGGGTGGAGGTGGTGGAGGGTACCGCAGGCCTGGTGGACAACCTGGCCCGGGGCCTGCAGGCTTTTCCCGCCGGTGAGCCGGTGGTGGTGGCTACCGGAGACCTCCCCCTCCTCACTCCCGAGGTGGTGGAGGCGTTCCTGGCGGAGTGCCGGGCGCTGGGGGAGCACGATTTCTACTATGCGGTCATCCCCAAACACGCCATCGTCTCCCGCTACCCCGGGGCCAGGCGCAGCTGGATCGGACTGCGAGACCTGGCCGTCACGGGGGGCAACATATTCATGCTCAGGCCCGGGGCGGCACTGGCCATCCTTCCTCTCCTCAAGCGGGTAACCGACCTGCGCAAGAGCCCCCTGGGGCTCGCCTCCATGTTGGGGCCTTTCCTGGTGGTAAAGTACCTTCTGGGAAGGCTGACCCTGGGCGAGGCCGAGCGACGGGTGCAGAGTTACTTCCATATCAGCGGGCGGGCGGTGGTCACCCGCCATCCGGAAGTGGGGATTGACGTTGATAAGCCGGCAGACCTCGAACTGGTCACCTCCATCCTCGTCTCTCGAGGCTGATCCCGACCTGGTGGCGGTGGTGCTGGCTGCCGGCCAGGGCAAGCGCATGAAGTCGTCCCTGGTTAAGGTGCTCCATCCCCTGCGGGGCCGGCCGCTGGTGGGGCACGTGCTGGACGCCGTGCGGGGCGCCCGCGCCTCGCGGGTGATCGTGGTGGTGGGAGTCCAGGGGGACCGGGTGCAGGAAGCGCTGCACGGGGAAGGTGTGGAGTTCGTGCACCAGGACCGTCCCCTGGGCACGGCCCACGCCGTGCTGGCAACCAGGCCGCTCCTGGAAGGGTACCGCGGCGACGTGCTGGTGGTGTACGGGGATACTCCCCTGTTGGATGCCGGGGATCTGCGATCCCTGGTGGAAGCGCGGCGCCGGGCGGGCGCAGTCCTGGCCTTCCTCACCACGCGCCTGCCCGATCCCACCGGGTACGGGCGGGTGATCCGCGACGCGGCAGGGCGCGTGGTGGGCATCGTAGAAGAGGTTGACTGCACTCCCCAGCAGCGGGCCGTCGCCGAGGTGAACGCCGGAGTTTACTGCTTCCTGGCACCCCGGCTGTGGGGTGCGCTGGAGCTGGTGGGTCGGGCCAATGCCCAGGGAGAATTCTATCTGACCGATGCGGTGGGGATCATGAGCGGACGGGGCGAGGAGATCGTGGCCGTCACCGTCCCCCCCGAGCGGACGGAGGGAGTCAGTGACCGGGCGGACCTGGCGCGGATGGAATCCACCCTGCGGCGTTCCCACGTGGAGGCCGTCATGCGTCAGGGCGTAACGGTGGCCGATCCCGCCGCGGCCTACCTGGGGGAGCATGTGGAAGCGGAAAGGGACGTGCTGATCGGACCGGGCACGGTGGTCGAGGGGCTGGTGCGGGTCAGGAAGGGTGCGACGGTGGGGCCACTGGTAGTCATCAAGCAGCGCGATAGGGGGTAGCGACGGTGGCAGCATTGGCAGCAGAGCTACAGTTGTTCGCCGGGGGGGCCAACGTGCCCCTGGCCCTGGAGGTGTCCGAGTACCTGGGCATCCCCCTTGGGGGCATGGAACTGAAGCGCTTCGCCGATGGCGAGGCCAGGGTGATGATAATGGAGAGCGTGCGCGGGCACGATTGCTTCGTCATCCAGCCCACGTCCCGGCCCGTCAACGAGAACCTTGTGGAACTCCTGATCATCATCGATGCGTTGCGCCGGGCGTCGGCCTGGCGTATCACGGCGGTGATCCCGTACTACGGCTACGCCCGCCAGGACCGCAAGTTTCGGGGCCGGGAACCCATCACGGCCAAGCTGGTGGCCAACCTGCTCACCGTGGCCGGCGTAGACCGGGTGGTCACCATGGACCTGCACGCCGGGCAGATCCAGGGATTCTTCGACATCCCGGTGGACCACCTCACCGCCGCTCCTCTGCTGGCTGACTACTTCCGCCAGAAGGGACTGGAGGACATCGTGGTGGTGTCGCCGGACGTGGGAGGAGTCGCGCGGGCCCGCGGCCTGGCCGAAAGGCTGGGGGCGCCCCTGGCCATTGTGGACAAGCGCCGGCCGGAGCCCAACGTGGCGGAGGCGATGAACGTGATTGGACGGGTGGCGGGAAAAGTGGCTATAATCATGGATGACATCGTGGATACGGGCGGCACGCTGGTGGAGAGCGCCGCGGCGCTCAGGGATCGGGGGGCGAAAGCGTTGTACGCGTGTTGCACCCACGCCATCCTCTCCGGGGACGGGCCCCGCCGCATACACGAGAGCCTGCTGGAGGAGCTGGTGATCACCAACACCATCGATCAGCGGGGCCGTCTCGGCCCCAAGCTCAAGGTGATATCCGTGGCTCCCCTGCTGGGCGAGGCCATCCGGCGTATCCATTCCGACCTGTCGGTCTCGGAGCTATTCCAGTGAGGTGACAGAAGTGGCAGAAATCAGGCTGAAGGCTCGCCGCCGCGAGGCGGGGAAGGGGCCTGCCCACCGCAGCCGCCGGGAAGGCTGGGTGCCCGCCATCCTCTACGGACGGGAGGCGGGGAGCATCCCCGTGCAGGTTCTCACTCATGACCTGGACCGGCACCTGGCGGCCGGGCTGGGTACGGGTACCGTGGTGCGGGTCGACGTGGAAGATGGCGAACGCAGGGAATGGACGGCGGTGTTGAAGGAAATCCAGCGGGACCCGGTCAGCCTGCGGGTGATGCACCTGGATTTCCAGCAGGTATTGCTGGGGGACGTACTCGTGGTGGAGATCCCGGTGGTGGTGAGGGGCGCGGAGGAAGTGATGCGCCGGGGAGGCATCGTGCAGCATCAGCTCCCCCGCGTGCGGATAGAGGCTCCGGTCACCGCCATCCCCGCCGACATCGAGGTGGACGTGTGCGGGCTTGGCGTCGGCCAGCACCTCACAGTGGCCGACCTGCGGCTGCCCCCCGGGGTCAGGATGGCGGAGAAGCCTGACGAAGTGGTGATCACGGTGCTGGCCCCCAGGCGTGAGGAAGAGGAGAAGCCCGCCGCGGAGCCGGCCGCCGGGGAAGCGGCTGCCGGAGAAAGGGCCGGAGAAGGTGCGACCCCTGGAGGTGGTACCTAGCTGCGGCTGTTCGTGGGCCTGGGTAACTCGGGGGAGAGATATCGGCTCACGCGCCACAACCTGGGAGCCTGGGTGGTGGAAGGGCTGTCCCGCCGGTGGGATATCCCCCTTTCCCGACGCGTGGGAGGGGGACTTATTGGCCTGGGCCGGGTGGGGGCGCAGAAGGTAGGACTCTTCTTTCCCCTCACCTTCATGAACCTGAGCGGGGCTGCGGTGGGGCAGGCCGTCACCCGGCTGGGCCTGGTGCCCGCCGACCTGCTCTTGATCCACGATGACCTGGACCTCGAGGCCGGCCGGCTGCGCATGCGTCCGGCCGGAGGATCGGGCGGGCACCGGGGTGTGGAGTCGGTGATACTCGCCCTCGGCACGGAGGATATCCCGCGCCTGCGGGTGGGCATAGGACGTCCCCCGGCGGACATGGACCCCGCCGATTTTGTGCTTGCCCCCATGAGCGAGGAGGAAGTGGAATTCTACCGTATAGTGGTGGAGAAGGCTGTAGAAGGGTGTGCCCTGCTCCTGGAACGCGGCCTCGACGTGGCCATGGGATGGGTTAACTCGGCAGATGCTTCCGCTGGTTGATTTCTGCGCAAAAAGCGAGGAGATAGAGAGGCTGGCCCGCCAGCTTCTCGGGCGGGCGTGCCTGGTCCACGGAGCACCGGGGTCGGTGCGCTCCCTGGTGATTGCTGCCCTGCACCGCGTCAGCAAGCGGCCCTTTCTCGTGGTCACCGCCTCCACCGCCCTGGCGGAACGGCGGGCCCGGGACCTGAGCACGCTGTTGGGCGAGCAGGTCTACCTTTTTCCGCCTCTGGAGGTGCTGCCCTACGAGGTGCTGGCCCGGTCCGGGTCGCTCTTGTGGAGCCGGGCGGCCGTGCTCACCTTCCTCCTGCGGGGAAAGACAGGGGTGGTGGTGGCGCCCCTGAGTGCGCTGCTGCGCAGGCTGGCCGATCCCGCCTGGCTCGGCGGCCTGGATATGCAGCTTGAGCCGGGGATGAGCTTGGCCCCCGCCGACCTGGCCCGCCGGTGGCAGGAGGCCGGCTACGAGCGGGTGGATGCCGTGGAGACGCGGGGGCAGTTCTCCTGGCGGGGTGGCATCCTGGACGTGTACCCGCCTGGAGAGGAACTTCCCCTGCGGGTGGAGTTCTTCGGCGATGACGTAGAATCCGTGCGCCGCTTCGACCCGGCCAGCCAGCGCTCTCTGGCCGCTCAGCGGTCCCCGGCCAGCCAGCGCCCCGTGGCCACCCTGGAGACGGGGGTCGTTGGTCCGGCCCGGGAAGACCTCTTCTCGCCCGAGCAAAGGGAGCGGGCCCGCCGGGAAATCGCGCGGGATCTGGCCCGCACCGTGGAGCGCCTCGCCGCGAGGGGAAGGGCCGCCGAAGCGCGCCGGCTGGAGGAGAGAGTGGGCGAGCACCTGGCCAGGATGGAGGACGGCCTCTTTGTGGGCGTGGATCAGTACCTGCCGTACCTCTGCCCCACCGCATACACCCTCCTCGACTACTTCCCCGAGCCCCCGGTGGTGGTCCTGGACGAACCCGACCGCCTGCGGGAGGCGGCCGAAGAAGCCGAGAAGGCGGGCAGGGAACAGGTAGCCCAGCTCCTGAGCCAGGGCCTGCTCCTCCCCCGGCAGGTGGATGTGTATCTGGGCGCGGATGCCCTGCAGCAGCGGCTGGCCGGGCAGCCGCGGGTATTCTTTTCTCTGCTGCGCGGCCGCGCGCCCGCCGGCGAGACCATCGTGGATTTTCCGGGCCGCAGCCTCCCCGTGTACCACGGGCACTGGCCCTCCTTCATGGACGATCTCCGCCGATGGAGGCGGGGGGGCCGGGTGCTGGTGGTGGCTACCACGTCCGACCGGGGACGGGCCCTGGCGGAGAGGCTGGGGGACGAGGGAGTGTTGGCCCCCCGCGTGACGCCTCTGACCCGCGTACCCGAGCCGGGGGAGGTCCTGGTCACCGAGGGCGACCTGGAGACGGCGTTCGAACTGCCTTCCCTCAACCTGGCCGTGGTCACCGATGCGGCCGTGTACGGGCGTCCCAAGCGGCGGCAACTGCCCAGACCCCGGGAAGGGGTACGCCTGGAACTGGGGGAGCTGCGGCCCGGCGACTACGTGGTGCACCAGAGTCACGGCATCGGCCGCTACCTGGGAGTGCGCACCCTGGAGATCGAGGGAGCGCACAGGGACTACCTGTTCGTGCAGTATGCGGGCGGCGACGCTCTCTACGTGCCCACTGAGCAGGTTCACCTGGTGCAGAAATACGTGGGGCCGGAGGGGCATCAGCCCCGTCTCAACCGCCTGGGGGGTACCGAGTGGACGCGGGCGCGCAACCGGGTGAAGGAATCGGTACGTCAGATGGCCCAGGAGCTGTTGCGGCTGTACGCCTTCCGTCAGGCCCTCCCGGGATATGCCTTTTCGCCCGACTCCCCCTGGCAGGGGGAGTTCGAGGATTCCTTTCGCTACGAGGAGACGCCCGACCAGCGCCAGGCCACGGAAGAGATCAAACGAGATATGGAGAAACCCCGCCCTATGGATCGCCTCCTGTGCGGAGACGTGGGTTACGGCAAGACGGAGGTGGCCATCAGGGCCGCCTTCAAGGCCGTCATGGACGGCAAGCAGGTGGCGGTGCTGGTCCCCACCACCATCCTGGCCCAGCAGCACTACTACACCTTCCGGGAGCGCCTGGCCGGGTATCCCGTAGCCGTAGAAGTGCTCTCGCGGTTCCGCTCGCCCCGCGAGCAGGATGCGGTGCTGGAGCGGCTGCGCCGGGGAACGGTGGACATCGTCATCGGTACCCACCGCCTCCTGCAGGATGATGTGGGGTTCCGGGACCTGGGCTTGCTCATCGTAGACGAAGAGCACCGGTTCGGGGTGGCCCACAAGGAGCGCCTCAAGCAGCTGCGGCTCAGCGTGGACGTGCTCAGCCTCACCGCCACACCCATTCCCCGCACCCTGCACATGGCCCTGGCGGGCCTGCGGGACATGAGTGCGATCGAGACTCCCCCCGAGGACCGCTATCCCGTGCAGACCTATGTGGTGGAGTATTCGGAGTACCTGGTGCGGGAGGCCATCGAACGGGAGCTGCGCCGGCGGGGGCAGGTGTTCTACGTCCACAACCGGGTGCGCACCATCGAGCGGGCTGCCGCCCGGGTAGGCAGGCTGGTCCCCGGGACCCGGGTCGCCATAGCCCACGGCCAGATGCGGGAGGAGCAGCTGGAACGCGTCATGCTGGAGTTCCTCAACGGGGAGTATGACGTGCTGGTGTGTACCAGCATCATCGAGTCGGGTCTGGACATGCCCAACGTGAACACCCTCATCGTGGAGGACGCCGGCGAGCTGGGGCTGGCCCAGCTTTACCAGCTGCGGGGACGGGTGGGGCGGTCCAACCGCCTGGCTTACGCCTACTTCACCTTCCGGCCCGACCAGCGGCTCACCGAGGCGGCGGAGCGCCGCCTGCAGGCACTTTCCGAGTTCACCGAGCTGGGTTCGGGATTCAAGATCGCCATGCGCGACCTGGAGATCCGGGGGGCGGGCAACCTGCTGGGGCCGGAGCAGCACGGCTTCATCATGGCGGTGGGGCTGGACATGTACTGCTGCCTCCTGGAGGAGGCGGTGCGGGAGATGCAGGGTCAGCCCGTGACCGAGGAAGCTCCGGTAACCCTGGAACTCAAGGTAGATGCTTATCTCCCGGACGAATGGATTTCGGATTCCGGCCAGAAGATCGCCGCTTACAAGCTGCTGGCCGCCGTACGGGGGGCGCGGGATGCCCAGCTCGTGCGCGAGGAGCTGGAAGACCGGTACGGACCGATGCCCCTGCCTGCCCGCAACCTGCTGGCCGTGGCCCGCGTCAAGGCGGCCTGCCAGCGCCTGGGCATCACCAGCGTGAGCCAGATACGCGATCGCGTGCTCATTCGCCTGCCCCGCGAGCTTCCCCGCCGGCCCCGCGGTCCCATTTCGTACAGCGGAGGACGCCGGCCCAGTCTCACCATTTCGGCCCAGGGTCGCTCCCCGGAGAAGCTGCTGTCGGACCTGGAAGCCCTGCTGGCCCAGCTCGAGGAGAGCCCCGCCTAGGGGTCCCCCCCGAGAGGCCCCCTCGGGGGCCGGGCCCATATTTGGAAAAAATGAATAAACCTGTAAGGCGGGCTATATACTAAGCGCGAAAGCCAGGCCCAAAGGGAGGGTTGTCCCATGAAAGCCACGGGCATCGTCAGGCGCATCGATGACCTGGGGCGGGTAGTGATCCCGAAGGAGATACGCCGTACCCTCCGCATCCGCGAGGGTGACCCTCTGGAGATATTCGTAGACCGCGACGGGGAGGTCATCCTCAAGAAGTACTCACCCATCGGCGAACTCGGTGATTTCGCCAAAGAGTACGCCGACTCCCTCTACGAGGCGGTGGGGCAGGTGGCCCTGATCACCGACCGGGATACAGTGGTGGCGGTGTCGGGGGCTCCCAAGAAGGAGTTCCTGAACAAGCCCATCGGTTCCCTGGTGGAAACCGCCATGGAGGAGCGCAAGACCCTGGTGGTGGGCGGGAAGGCGGAGGCGCGCATAAAGGGAAGCATCGTAGGAGACGAGGAGGAAGAGACCAAGTTCACCGCAGCTGTCATCGCCCCTATCGTGGCGGAGGGTGACCCCCTGGGAGCGGTGTGCATCGGCGCCCGCGACCCCGATGCCCAGATCACCCAGCTGGAGATCAAGCTGGCGGAGACTGCCGCCGGGTTTCTGGCCAAGCAGATGGAACAGTAAAGACGGGGGGACGGCTTGAGGGAGGATAGCTTTCTCCGGGGGGTACTGGTCCTCACTCTCGCCGGGCTGGCTGCCAGGGCACTGGGTGCCGTATACCGGGTATTCCTTTACCCTTTGCTGGGGCCCGAGGGGATCGGCCTTTTCCAGATGGCTTACCCGGTGTACAGCACCCTGCTCGTTCTGTCCACATCCGGCGCCAACGTGGCCCTT
This sequence comes from Bacillota bacterium, assembly GCA_030019365.1. Taxonomy (NCBI): domain Bacteria; kingdom Bacillati; phylum Bacillota; species Bacillota bacterium. The sequence goes on along the minus strand of JASEFA010000002.1, from coordinate 327,560 downwards.
TCCCGCATGGTGTCCGCCCGCCTGGGGGCGGGGAAGTCCGCCGAGGTGGGGGTGGTGTTCCGCGCGGTCCTGGGGGTTCTGGCCGTGGTGGGAGTCGCCCTGGGTGCCGCCCTGTTCGCGGCTTCGCCCTGGCTGGCCGGGGCGGTATACCGGGAGCCCCGGGCCGCGCCGGCCCTGCAGGCGGTGGCTCCCGCCGTGCTGGCCGTGGTGATGATGAGTGCCTACCGGGGTTTGTTCCAGGGGTACCAGAAGATGCACCCGCCTGCCGTGTCCCAGATCGTGGAGCAGGTGGTGCGCGTGGGCACCATGTTCCTGCTGGCCTGGCTGCTGCTCCCCGCGGGGGTGGCGCCGGCGGCGGCGGGAGCCGCCTTTGGCGCGACCACCGGAGGGGCGGCCGGCCTGGTCTACCTGGCGTGGTGTGCGCGCGCCCGGCCAGGCGACGACGCCGCGGAGCGTGGTGCTCGCAGGGGCGGGCCCCCGCGAGGCGGGGATTTCCTGCCGGTGATGCGGGAGTTCCTGGGGCAGGCGGTGCCCGTGTCCATGACGGGGGCCATGTTCACCGTGTTCACCCTGGCGGACGTGGTGGTTCCCGCCCGCCTGCAGGCAGCCGGGTTCTCGCCCGAAGCCGCCACCGCCTGGTATGGACGCCTTACCGGGGGCGCCATGCCCCTGGTGAACCTGCCCTCCCTTTTCAGTGCCTCTCTGCAGCTGGCCCTGGTGCCCGCCGTGGCGCGTTGCCTGGCCGCCGGCGACCGCGAGGGGGCTGCCGACCGCGCCGCCACGGGGTTGCGATTCACGGTGACTCTCACTGCAGCAGCGGCCGTGGGCCTGGCCGTCCTGGCGGAGCCCATCTGTGCCACGCTTTACGGCGACCCCAAGGTGGCCGTGGCCCTCCGTCCCCTGGCGGGGGCAGCGCTCTTCCTCGGGTTGCAGCAGGCCACGGCCGGCATCCTGCAGGGGCTGGGGGAGGTGGCCGTTCCCCTCTGGCACCTGGGGGTCGCTGCGGTCTTGAAGGTGGTGATGACCTGGTACGTGGCCGGGCAGCCGTCGGGGGTGGTAGGGGTGGCCTGGGCCACGGTGGCGGGGTTCGGCCTGGCCGGCCTGCTGGGGATCGCTGCCGTAGCCCGGCGACTGGGCCGGGTGGCCTCCGTCTCGGACCTGGTCCTGCGCCCGGGCGCGGCCCTGGCGGTGATGGGGCTCTGCCTGCCCGCCCTGTACCGGTGGGGACAGGGGGCAACGGGGTCGCCCTGGGGCGGCATCGGTCTCGGGGTGGTGGCGGGGGCATGCCTCTACCTGGTGGCTCTGCTGGTGGTGGGAGGATTCCGGGAAAGCGATCTGGAAATGCTCCCGGCGAGAGCCCGGTTTCTGGAGGCGTGGCTCAGGAGGAGTGGCCTGCTGCGTCCCTGACCTCCGGCCCGGTGAGGCCACGGGGAGAGGGCCGGGAGAAAGAGAGGGAGGTCGTGCACACCGTTTACGTCGTGGGCATGGGGCCGGGGCCGGCAGAGGAGGTGCCGGCCCGCAATCTTCGCCTGTTGCAGGGGCGTACCCCGGAGGGGATGGCGCCCGTGCTGTTGCGCACCGCCCACCATCCCCTGGCCGCCTGGCTGAGCCGGCGGGAAGTGGCCTGGGAATCCTGCGATTCCCTCTACGAGGAGGCGGCGGACTTCGACCGGCTTTACGGGGAGATTGCCGCCCGGGTGCTGGAGCGGGCCGGCGAACACGGCACTGTGGTCTACGGCGTGCCTGGGCACCCGTTGGTGGGCGAGCGCACGGTGGGTCTCCTGCTGGAAGAGGCGCCGTCGCGGCGGGTGAAGGTGCGCCTGCTGGGTGCTCCCTCCTTCCTGGAGGCGGTTTTCAGCGCCCTGGGCCGGGACCCCCTGAACGACGGTTTTGAGGCGGTCGATGCCCGTCTCCCCGCTGCCTGGATGCCGCGAGGGGACAAGCCCCTGCTGGTATGCCAGCTGTGGCACCCTCTGCTCCTTTCCGACCTCAAGCTCAGGCTCCTGGACCTGTACCCGCCCGACCACCGGGTGGCCCTGGTGAGCGGCGGAGGCCGGGGCGAGGCGGTTTCGTGGATACCCCTGGTGGACCTGGACCGGGGGTCCCACGCGGGTCCTGCCGTAAGCCTGTGGGTGCCTCCCCTGCCGCTCCCGGCCCGGCCTGCTTCCCTGGCCCAGAAAGTGGTGCGGGCGGTGGAGGTGGTGGCCCGCCTGCGCGGGCAGGGGGGGTGTCCCTGGGACCGGGAGCAGACCCACCTCAGCCTGCGTCCCTACGCGATCGAGGAGGCGTACGAGGTGGCCGAGGCCATCCGCCAGGGGGATAAACTGGCCGAGGAACTGGGAGACTTACTGTTGCAGGTGCTGCTGCATGCCCAGATCGCCCGCGAGGAGGGGGATTTCGACCTGGGCACCGTTTGTGACCTCCTGGTGGATAAGTTGCTGCGTCGTCATCCTCATGTCTTCGCAACCGCCAGCGCCCGGACTCCGGCGGAGGTGCTGCGCCGGTGGAACGAGATCAAGAAGGAGGAGCGGGGCGAGGAATCCTCCGCTCTGGACGGGGTGCCCGTGGCTCTTCCCGCGCTCCAGCGGGCATGGCGGGTACAGGGGCGCGCCCGGGAGGTGGGATTCGACTGGGAGGCGGGAGACGTGGCCGGGGTGCTGGGGAAAGTCCAGGAGGAACTGGACGAGGTGCGGGCCGCCGCCGGTGCACCGCATCCCGGCGGGCCGGCCCCCGCCGGAGGCGGTCACGTGGGGGACGTTCGTTACGGCGGGCCTGATGGGACCGTAGAGCGGGAACTGGGCGACCTGCTGTTCGCCGTGGTGAATGCCTGTCGCATTCTGGGTGCCGACCCCGAGGTGGCCCTGCAGGATGCGGTCGATCGGTTCTCCCGGCGCTTCCGCGCGATGGAGAGGATGGCCCGGGAAGCCGGGAAGAATATGGGCGAGATGTCCCTGGAGGAAATGGATTCCTTGTGGGAAGCGGCCAAGAGGCAGGAAGAATAGGACTTTTGTCGAATCAGGTCGGTGGCAGGAGTGGCAAAAAAGGGAAGGAGGATACGGGATTGAACAAGGCGGATTTGGTGGCAGTGGTGGCGCAGAAGACGGGCATGACCAAGCGGGACGCGGACAAGGCGGTCACCGCTACCTTCGAGGCCATCCACGAGGCACTCAGCCGGGGTGGGAAGGTGGCTGTGGTCGGGTTCGGGACCTTTGAGGTACGTAATCGTGCCGCCCGGAAGGGCCGCAACCCGCGCACGGGTGAAGAGATCGCCATCGCCCCCGGGCGGGCCCCCGTGTTCCGGCCGGGTAAGAGCCTCAAGGAAGCGGTGGTCAAGTAGCTCCGGTCGGAAGTGCGCCTGGATAAGTTCCTCCAGGTGAGCCGGCTGGTCAGGCGGCGGACCTGGGCACGGGAGATGTGCTTGGCCGGCCGGGTGAGCGTGAACGGCAAGACGGCCAGGCCGGCCACGGCGGTACGGGTGGGGGACCTGATCAGGCTGGACACCGAGTGGCGGGTGGTGGAAGTGCGGGTGCTCGAGGTGCGGGAGCGAGCGTCTGCGGAAGAGGCCCGCCGCATGTACGAGGTGGTTTCCAGCCAGCACCGCGACTAAGCACATAGCGCGCGGGCCACCCTAGCGGGCGGGTGAGGGAAATGTCCCGTCCGGCCAGGGTGGTCCTTCTTTTCATCGCGGTGGCCGCTATTGCCGCCCAGGCGGTCCTGGAGGCTCCCACCTACCGCCGGCCCTTCGGGGGAGAGCCGGCTGTCACCATCTACTGGCACGGTACGGGTGAGCGCGGCACCCTCCCCATGGAGGAGTATGTCGCCGGGGTGGTGGCGGCCGAGATGGATCCCCGCTGGCCGGTGGAAGCGCTGGCGGCTCAGGCCGTCATCGCCCGCACCTTCGCGGTCGAGCGGCTGGCGCGGGGCGGGGTACGGCGTGCCCACGGCACCGATGTGTGCGACGACCCCGGCCACTTCCAGGCATATGACCCGGAGGCGATCACTCCGGGGGTCAGGCGAGCGGTAGCCCGCACCCGGGGGCTGGTCCTGACCTACGGGGGAGAGGTGGCTCAGGCTTTCTATCACGCCCATTCGGGAGGTTACACCGCCACGCCCGGGGAAGGGGTGGACTTCCGCGGCGCTGCCCCCTACCTGCAGGCTCGGCCCGACCCCTACAGCGGCGACGCCATGCGCTGGAAGGCCTGGGTGACGCCGGCAGAGGTACGGGCCGCCGCCCGGCGGATGGGAGTGAAGTTGGGGCGGGTGCTGCCAGCGGAGGTGACGGCCCGGGGGCCTTCGGGGCGGGCGGTGACCTTCCGGTTCGGGGGAAAGGAGGTGCCCGCCGCCCGCTTCCGCCTGGAGCTGGACGGCGGCATGCGCATCAGGTCCACCCTGATCGATGGCATGGAAGTTTCGGGCGGCCGGCTGGTCATAACCGGGAGGGGGTTCGGCCACGGAGTGGGGCTTTCCCAGTTCGGGGCCATGCGCATGGCCCAGTCGGGCCATGACTTCCGCGCCATCCTGGCCTTCTATTATCCCGGCACCGTGCTGGAGCGCCGCTGGCACTGAGGCCGCCTCCCTGGCGGTGTGCTCGTGCCGCTGCGGTGCTCCGTGGGGGCCGGCAGCAGCGGCGCCCCAATCGGCGGCAGCGGTGCCCGGGGAGTGATAAGTTGTCCCGGCTCCGCATACCCTGGGGTGGGAAAGTGTTCCACAGGGGGGGCCCGGGATGGACGACAAGAACCTGGAAGGCCTGGGTGAGCATCTGGTCTCCATCGTGAACCGGGAGAAGCTGGAGGTGCGGGGCGTTTCCCGGGTGGAATCCTTCGACGAAGAGGAGGTCGTGCTGGAAACCGATCTGGGGATGCTCACCATCCGGGGGCAGGATCTCCACATCCAGAACGTGGACGTGGAGCAGGGCCAGTTTGCGGTGGAAGGATTGGTCAACGCCCTGCAGTACGCCGCCGTCCCGCGGGCGCGCGGGGGCCGGAGCAAGGGTCGCAGCGGCCTGTGGGACCGCATCCTGCGGTGACCCGGGGAGCGGGCAGTGGCGGGCGTGGAGGACGACCTTTACGCCTTTTCCGTCATGATCCTGGCCGGGGTGGGGCTGGGCCTGTCCTTTGACGTGTACCAGGCTGGCCGGCGGCTGGTCCGCGTCCGGGGATTGCTCTCCTTCCTGCTCGACTTGGGGTACGGGCTGGGAGCAGGCGCGTGGCTGGCCGGGTGGCTGGTGGTGGCCAACTGGGGCCAGTTGCGCTGGTACGCGTTTGCGGGCGTTCTGCTGGGGGTGTGGACCTACGCTTACCTGGGCAGTCCCCTGGTAAGGCACATCCTGCGCGCCACCGGCAGGGCGCTGCGCCGGCTGGGACGCCGGCTGGCCCGCCTGGTTACGCGTCCGCAGCCACCGGCAGGCTGACGGTGATCGGGCACCGGGGGGGAGGAAAGGGGCGCACCGGTGGCGAATAGGTTTTGTACTAAGGTTGTCCACAGCTTGTCCACAGGTTGTGCATAACCGGGAGGGCGGCCGCCACGCAACTGGAGATCCGCAAGGCCGAAAGACTCAGTTTTCGCGAGCGCCAGGTGGTCGTCCTCAAGGAGATGGGCCTCGGGAACGAGGCGGTCGCACGCCGGCTGGGGATCGCCGCCACGACGGTGGCCACCCTCTACAGCCGGGCCCGCAGCAAGGGGTATGAAGTGGTGATAGTACTGCCGGGCGAAGCCCTGGGGATTCCGCCCGAAGAGGAACCGCCGGAGGAATGATGGACCATGCGCTCGGGGACGCAACGCCTCTTTAGACAGGTGAAGGGGTCCGGGTACCGGCGCTGGCTGCGCACGCTGGCCCGGTTGGGCGTGGCGGCCTTCTGCCTGCTCCTCCTTTCTTCATTCCTGCGCGCGGGCTGGGAGCTGTGGACGCTGAAGCACGAGGAGGCGCGGCTCAGGCTGGCCGTGGAAACCCTGCGCGAGCAAAACCGCACCCTGCTCTCCCAGATGGAAGATATGCAGCAGGATGCATACATCCAGAAGGCGGCGCGCGAGCTGGGGTTGGTCAATCCCGGCGAGATACTGTACTTCCCTGTGAAAGAACCACCTGCCGGCTCCCCGCCTGCCACTTCTCCTTGACAGTTTTCGGGCGCCCGCCCTATAATGGGCACGGTGCTGCTCGCTCAATCGAAGGGCGGAGCCTCTGAGGGAGGTACAACCGCGCCACATGCCCGGTTTGGAAGTGGGCGCCATAGTGGAAGGTGTGGTCACAGGTATCACGCGGTTCGGTGCTTTCGTATTGTTGCCCAACGGTCAAACGGGATTGGTACACATCTCTGAGGTCGCTGACGCCTACGTACGCGACATTAAGGACTATCTTAACGAGAACGACAGGGTACTGGTCAAGATCCTGTCGTACGACGAAAAGGGAAAGATAGGACTGTCCGTGCGGCAGGCGCAACCGGGCGGCGGCCCGCGCAAGGACCGGGAACGCCGGCGGGCCGAGTGGATGGCCTTCGAGGACAAGCTGGCCAAGTTCATGAAGGATAGCGAGGATAGGCTTACCGATCTGAAGCGGCACACCGAGTCCAAGCGGGGAGGCCGCGGCGCCAGGTAGGCTCATTCCGGGAGCACGAGGACCGGTGGCCGCGACACCGGGGAGCGAGGGCGCCAGATAGCGCAGCGCGAGTGCGTATCCAGCAGACGCGGGCCGGGATGGCGGAACAGGCAGACGCGGGGGACTTAAAATCCCTTGGGTGCAAGCCCGTGTGGGTTCAACTCCCACTCCCGGCACCAATTTTTTGTGCAGCCGCGGAGGCCTCCTGGCGGGAAGCGCACCCGCAGCGTACGTCTCCCCGGTGAAGTCTCCTCTGTGGAAGGATGAGGGCGGATGGCTTTGCTCGACAGGTTGTTTCGGCCCCGGGCCGTGGCGGTAGTAGGTGCCTCCCGGGCACCCGGCAAGATCGGGCACGCGTTGGTGGCCAACCTGCTGGCGTCCGGCTTTCGCGGCGCCATGTATCCCGTCAACCCCCGCGAGGAAGAAATCGAGGGATTGAAATGCTACGCGCGGGTGGCCGACATCCCGCAGCCGGTGGACGTGGCGGTGATATCCGTCCCTGCTCCCGCTGTGGCTCAGGTGGCAGAGGATTGCGGTAAGGCGGGCGTGGGTCATCTGATAGTGATCACAGCCGGCTTCAAGGAAACGGGCCGGGAGGGTGCCGAGCGCGAAAAGGAGCTAGCGGAAGTTTGCCGCCGGTACGGGATGCGCATGGTGGGTCCCAACTGCCTGGGGATCATGGATACTTACACCCCCATGAACGCCACCTTCTCGGCGAACTTCCCCTACCGGGGGCGTATCGCCTTCATCTCCCAGAGCGGGGCCCTGTGCGCTGCCATCCTGGACTGGAGCCTGAAGCGGGGGATCGGTTTTTCCAGGTTCATCAGCGTGGGGAACAAGGCCGACCTGACCGAGGCCGATTTCATCGAAGATGCGGCGGCCGACCCCCAGACCAAGGTGATCTGCCTCTACCTGGAAAGCGTGGAGGAAGGCGCCCGCTTCGTACGCGCCTGCCGCCGGGCCAGTCGTAGCACCCCTATCCTGGTCATCAAGAGCGGTACCAGCCAGGCGGGTGCTCAGGCGGCGTCCTCCCACACCGGTGCCCTGGCCGGCAGCGACCTGGCCTACGAGACCGCCTTCCGCCAGGCCGGGGTGCTGCGCGTGCACACCATGGAGGAGCTGTTCGACCTGGCCCAGGCCTTCGTCCGCCAGCCGGCACCTCCCGGTAACAGGGTGGCCATCGTGACCAACTCGGGGGGCCCCGGCGTGCTGGCGGCCGATGCCATTGAGAACTCGCCCCTCACCATGGCGCGATTCGAGAAGGAGACCATCGAGCGGCTGCGCGCTTCCCTGCCCGCGGCCGCCAACGTGTTCAACCCCGTGGACGTGATAGGTGATGCCCACTGGGACCGTTACGATGCTGCCCTGGGGGTGGTGCTCGAGGATCCCGGCGTGGACGGGGTGCTGGTGGTGCTCACCCCCACGGCCACCGTGGAGGCCGACCTGGTGGCCCAGAAGATCGTGGATCACCACGGACGCCATCCCGGGAAGCCCGTGCTGGCGGCGTTCCTGGGAGGCGCCTCGGTGGAGGAAGCCACCCGGTACCTCTTGGGCAACGGCATCCCCTGCTATCCCTTCCCCGAGCCCGCCATCTCGGCCCTGGCCGGATTACTACGGTATCGGGAGTTGTCGGAGGCTCCGGTGGCCGAGGAGGAATGGGCCTTCCCCGATGCGGACCGCACCGCAGTCGAGGAAGTGTTCTCCTTCGTGCGGCGGGACAAGCGGGTGGTCCTCCTGGGGTCCGAGGCCTTTCGGGTGGCGGAAGCCTACGGCATCCCCTGCGCGCCCTCGTATCTGGCCACCACCCCGGACGCTGCCCGGCGCCTGGCGGAGCACATGGGCTTCCCGGTGGTGCTCAAGGTGGCGTCACCTCAGATCCTCCACAAGACGGACGTGGGCGGCGTAAAGGTGGGTCTGTCCACCCCCGAGGAAGTCAGGCGGGCCTTCGTGGACATCATGGAGAGTGTCCACAGCCATCTGCCCAAAAGCGTCGTATACGGGATTGAGGTGCAGAAGATGATGCCGCCGGGCCGGGAGCTGATCGTGGGGGTCACCCGGGACGTCCAGTTCGGGCCCCTCCTCATGTTCGGCCTGGGCGGCGTGTACGTGAACCTGCTCAAGGACGTGTCCTTCCGCCTGGCCCACGGGCTCACCCGCGAGGAGGCCCACGCCATGATCCGGCAGACGCGGGCCTACACTCTGCTGCGCGGCTTCCGCGGGGAGCGCCCGGCCGACATCGAGGCCCTGGTCGATACCATCGGCCGGGTGGGGCAGCTGGTGCGGGACTTCCCGGAGATCACCGAGATGGACATCAACCCCGTATTCGCCTACGAGAAGGGGCTGGCCGCCCTGGACGTGAAGATTACCATAAGATGAGGTGGAGAGCATGAAGAGCCTGTACCTGTTGGGAACGACCCCCGGCTGCGGCAAGACCGCGCTGGCCGTGGGGATGGCCCAGAAGCTGAGAGACGAGGGGTTCGCCGTGGGCTACTTCAAGCCGGTGGGAAGTGTGCCCACGGGGTACAGGCGCGTGGACGAAGACGCCTCCCTCATGGCGACCCTCCTCGCCATGGGCATCTCGCCCGAGAAGCTCACCCTGGTTTCTGCGGGGCCCTACTACCTGACCCGCTATGAGCAGCCGGGCACCCTCCCGGAGGAGATCGGAGAGGCTTACCGCCGGGCTGCCGAAGGCCGCGACGTCATGCTCATCGAAGACCCGGGCCGGCCCCACCTGCTTCTCACCCTGGGGCTGGACGCCGTTTCCCTGGCCGGTCACCTGGGGGCGCAAACCGTGCTGGTGAGCCGGGTGGAAAACGACTTCAGCGTCGATCGCGCCCTTCTCTTTGCCCAGTACCTGCAGGGCCGGCGGGTGCCCATGCTGGGTGTGGTGTTCAACAACGTACCCCGGCCCCTTCTGGACAAGACGCGGGGGGTGTATGCCCCTCTCATCGAAAGGGAAGGGGTCCGGGTGCTGGGGGTCCTGCCCTGCCGTCCCGAGATTGCCGCCCCCACCGTGCAGGAGTTCGCCGACGTGCTGGGCGGCGAGATCCTGGTGGGGGAAGAGCACCTGGGCAACCTGGTAGAAGAGATCATGATCGGGGCCATGACCCTGGAGAGTGCCCTGGGGTACCTGCGTCGCGCTCCCCGCAAGGCCCTCATCACCGGCGGCGACCGCACCGACATGTGTATGGCCGCCCTGGAGACGGACACCGCCGTCCTTATCCTGACGGGCGGGCTGTTCCCCAACGTGAACGTGCTGGCCCGCGCCGCCGAGCGGGGCGTGCCCGTCATGCTCGTCCACTACGACACCTACACCACGGTGCACAGGCTGCAGGAGGTGGCCCGCAAGATCAAGCCCGACGACGCGGAAGCCGTTTCCCTGTGCCGGGAACTGGTGGACGAGGGCATCGCCTGGGAGGCCATCCTCAGCGCCCTGCGCTCCTGATCAGCGTGCAAAGCCCGGCGTCTGATGCGGAAGGCGGGGGACGCCCGGGCCGGGAGGCCAACATCACCCCCCGCGCCTCAGCGCGAGTTCCTTGAGGACCCCCAAGTCCTGCTTCCTTTCGATCAGCGACATGGCCAGGTCGACGGGGACCCACCTGGCGATCTTGTTCTCGCCGGGCGCCGGGTGGGGGGAGTGGTCTTCCCCGGCCGGTCTGGCCAGGAAGAAGTGGATCCTTTCCAGCACGACGGGGGGATGACGGTCCAGCAGCCTCTCCACGCATACGGGCCGGGCGTCAACTATCTCCACGTGATACCCGGTTTCCTCGCGGACCTCACGGACCGCAGCTTCCTGTGCAGTCTCTCCCGGCTCGAGGCGGCCCTTGGGCAGGGTGGGATCCGGGTACGGCGGGTCCCATATGAGGAGTACGCATCCCTTCCCATCGATCCGGTCCAGCACCACGCACCCCGCGGCTTCCCACACCGGGATCTCCAAGGGATCACCTCCTGCGCGCTCGCCATCCTTGCGGCGACTTCCCTGCCGGGTGCGGTGTCCCGCGGCAGAGCTCGCCTCAGGATATATCGAAAACGGGTGGCGCAAGCAGCACTTGATCGCCGCGCCAGAGCACGAAGCGCTGCGAAGCGCTGAAGTGCTCCTTTGCTTGACTCGGGGAGGTTTGTGTCCGTATAATAAGCGTTGGCCGGTGGCGGCGTAGCTCAGGTGGTCAGAGCATGCGGTTCATACCCGCAGTGTCGCTGGTTCGAATCCAGCCGCCGCTACCACTATCAGGTGGACCATTAGCTCAACTGGTAGAGCATCCGACTCTTAATCGGAGGGTTGCAGGTTCGAGTCCTGCATGGTCCACCAGCAAAGACCAACAGCCGCAAGGGTTTTCGAGACGGGTTGAAATGGAAGCGAGCCTCCGGGGACTAGATGGAGACTGAATGGAGACTATCCGGGGGCAGCAGCTTATACGGGCGGGCATTAGACCCGCCCTCCGTTCTTTTGGGCGGCCTGGAAGATGGAGTCTATCGCCAAGGCCGCTTCCTTATGCATTCCGGGGAGCACGTGGCTGTAAACGTCCAGAGTGACGTTAATCGCCGAGTGCCCCAGCCATCAAGAAGGGTACGTTTTCTCAGTCCGGTTAAAAGTCAATGGGGGTGACATTTTCACAGTCGGTTGACACGAGCCGGCAGCCGCCCCTGCAACCCTTTGGGCCCGCCCGGGCCAGGCTCGCCGCGTCCTCTCAACCTGCTACGGCCAGAGACGCACCCATAGGCGGATTAGGCCGGGAATCGGCCAGGAGAGCCCGGAAGGAGAATCGCATACAGCCGCAAAAGAATATGGGTAGATTGGAGAGGGGACACCAAGGGACGGGTAGGGGCGGCGAGAATGCCCGTAAGCACTCTTAATCGGAAGGTTGCAGGTTCGAGTCCTCCAGGGTCCACCAACCTGATTGTGGCAGGTTTCATTCGCAGTTCGCGTGCAACGGGGGGTCGCAAGCCCCCCGATTATTGACGCAGAGCCAGTCCGGCGGTGCTTTTGGAAGGCAGGGCGGTAGGTTGGCTACGGACGTCCTGCGGGAACTCGTCAGGAGAATAGTGGCAGTGGCGCAGCCGGATCGCGTCATCCTGTTCGGTTCTGCAGCTCGCCGCCGCGCCGGTCCAGACATACTGCTGTGAAAGCAGAGGCCGAGCGGATACTGGAGGAGACTCAGCTCCTCTCAATCCTGGCCCCGCATGGCGAGGCCCGGGTCGTTGGTAGCGTGGCTCTCGACCTGGTGGTCAAGAGGGACATCGACGTGCACCTTCTGGTGGCTGAGGGCACCGATCTTTTCGACGTGGCGTGTTCCGTCTGTCGCAAGCTCTTCGGCGAGGGGAACGTGCATGAGTTGCGCATCACGCGCTATCCCGAAAAGGGCAGCGTCAAGGTGGCGGTAGATCATGAGTTCGCTCATCTACGAGGCCGTTGTCCGAAGGGGGGTGCGCACCCCGGAGGAGTTTGGGGAGTTCCTTTCTTGCCAGGGGACACGATGACCGGAAAGGAGAGGTGGTGCGGCCATGCCTGCGGATGTGATCTTTGCCCGGGTGCGTGACGCAGAGGGATTTGCCCGGGTGGTGCGGGAAGCTGGCATACGTGCGGAGGGCGAGTCCCCGGTTTTCGTGATCAAGCCCGCCTGGTTCAGTCCCCATCGTGCCAACTTCACCGGGGCGCGGGAGCTGGATCTGCTGCTGTCATGCCTGCCCCCGGGAAGGAGGGTGGTGATCGAGGGATACAGCGGCGCGCGCAACTTCGGAGGACGTGAAATCACGCCCTACAACACCCGCGAGAACTGGGGGTGGATTCGCGAACAGGACCAGCTCTTTCGCGACCGGATGGGTATCAGCGACGTCCTCTCACGCCACGCGGCCGAGTACCTGAACGTTACCGAAGAGGTGTGGCAGGGCAGGACAGCGCCTGCGGCCGCAGTGCGGGAACTCGTGGAGCACGCCTACGGTCCGGGCGAGTCGGCCGGTGGAGCGGGGCGGCGGGGTGCAGAGCCCGCCGTGGCTCAGGAGGAGTTGTTCGGGGTGGTGCCGCAGTGCCTCTTCGAGCTGCGGGGTAGCATCCTGATCAGCCTGGCCAAGCTCAAGACGGGCAGCTGGTCTCTCAAGAACCTGTTCGGTCTCATCCCCGATCCGCTGCGCGACCGCTGGCACGGGGAGGACGGCCGCCTGCTGGGCAGGAGTATCGTGGACATCGCTGCCATATATCGCGCCCTTTTCCGCGTGGAGGGGGTCGTGGAGGCCGTCTACGAGACCGCGCTGTACCGTGAGGGCGGCAGCCACCACACCGACTGGGGCGACTACGACGTGGTGGAGAATCCCGGGCTGGTGCTGGCGGGACGGAAGCTCGTCACCCTGGACTGCTGCGCTGCCCGGATGGTGGGCTGGTTCGACATCGGTGAGCGGAGCTTCGCCCGCATCGGGGAGAAGGTATTCGGTGAAGCGGCAGCCGTCCCGCCCGAACTGACGCCTGACCTCGACCGCTACGCTCTCCAGTCCGGTTTCAGCGCTGGGGAAGCAGGTGGAGGAGGGTGACCTCGGGGCGGCAGAACAGGCGCGCGTGGGGGCTGATGGTGCCCACGCCCGCGAACGGTGTAGGATGGCACCACCTGTATAACCTCGCAGGGAGGGACAGTCAAGATGCCGACGGCATGGCCGGCACGCGGTGCCGTCGCTACATGGCGGGGTGCACAGTTGATATAATGCTGGACGGAGGCACTTCCGGGCTGAGGGATACTGGCGACCGGGGGGTGCGTGGTGAAGGCCAAGGTCCTGGTGGTTGAAGATGAGGGGGTTCTGCGTTCCACCCTGAAGTTCAATCTGGAGAAGGAAGGCTACGCGGTGGCGACCGCCCGCGACGGCTGGGAGGCTCTGGAGGCGGCGCGGGCAGAGAAGCCGGATCTGGTGCTGCTCGACATCATGCTGCCGGAGCTGGACGGGATCGAGGTGTGTCGCCACCTTCGCCGGGAAAGTGCCGTGCCCGTGATCATGCTCACCGCCCGCGGGGAGGAGATCGACCGGGTGGTGGGCCTGGAGGTCGGCGCGGACGACTACGTCACCAAGCCTTTCAGCATGAGGGAGTTGGTGGCGCGGGTGCGGGCCGTGTTGCGGCGGGTGGCGCTGGATCGCGAGGCCGCTTCCGCTTCTACCCGCGAGAGCGCGCGGGTGATGGAGGCGGGTCCGGTGACCATGGACGCGGCGGCCCGGCGGGTGCGGGTGCGGGGCGAACTGGTGGAGCTCCGCCCCAAGGAGTTCGACCTGCTCTGGTTGCTCGTTCAGAACCGGGGGGTGGCGCTTTCCCGCGATCTCATCCTGGAGAAGGTGTGGGGGTACGACTTCCCCGGTGACGCCCGCACGGTGGACGTGCACGTCCGCTGGCTGCGGGAGAAGATAGAGGAAGACCCCGGGCAGCCGCGCTGGATTACCACCGTGCGGGGCCTGGGTTACCGGTTCGAGCCGGAGCAGGCGGGGTAGCGGTGCGGTCGCTGGCGGGAAGGGCAGCCCTGGTATACACCTTGCTGATAGTGGTGTTCCTGGGGGGCGCCGGCTGGTATCTTACTGCGGCGGCCGAGAGATTTGCGCTGCAAAGTCTGAGGGATCAACTGTCGGGGCAGGCGGGGGCGGTGGCCATGGCCGTCCTGCCTTACCTTCGCAACCAGCCCGGCGCGGCGGACCAGGCGCACTCCGGGTCGGCGCGCGAGCTTGCTGCCCTGCGGAGCCTGGTGGCGGAGCTTGCCTCGACCATTGCTGCCCGGGTGACCATCGTGGATCTCGCCGGGACGGTGCTGGGGGATTCCCATCACGACCCCGAGACCATGGAGAATCACGCCGACCGACCCGAGATCCGCAGTGCCGTAGCGCATGGTTGGGGGTCGGCCATCCGGCAGAGCAGCACCCTGGGCGAGCGCATGCTGTACGTGGCAGTCCCCATCGGGGACCCGGCGCGGCCGGTAGGGGTGGCGCGGGTGGCCTGGCCCCTCGCCCGGGTGGATCGCTGGCTGGGAGATCTCCGGCGCACGTTCCTGCTTGGCACCCTGGTGTCCGTTGTGCTGGCGGTGATAGCGTCGGTGGCGGTGTCGCGGTGGCTGGGACGACCGCTGGTGGAGCTGGGTGCGCGGGCGCGGGCCATGGCCGGGGGTGACATGACCGCCCGGCTGTACCTGCGCGAGCCACACGAGGTGGCCGAGATCGGTACCGCCCTGAACGAGCTGGCCTCCCGCCTGCAGGGGACCATCTCCGAGCTAGAGCTGCAGCGGCACGAGCTGGCCGCCCTGCTGGAACAGATGGCGGACGGGGTGGTGGTTGTCGACCGCTCCGGCCTGCCCGTGCGCAGCAACGCGGCCGCCCGTCGCCTGCTGGGGTCGGGGCTGGCCACCCCCGGGGTGCGGGTAACCGAGGTGGTACCCCGGCCGGAAGTGCGGGACGCTCTGGAGCGGTGCCTGGCCGGGGAGCGCCAGGAGGTGATCCTGCAGCACGGCGACCTGCTCCTGCGCCTGGTGCTCACGCCGGTGGAGCAGGGTGCCCTCATCCTGGTGCAGGACCTGACGCCGGTGCGCCGCCTGGAGACCATGCGCCGGGACTTCGTGGCCAACCTGTCCCACGAGATCCGCACTCCCCTGGCGGTAATAAAGGCCCTGGCGGAGACGCTGGAGCGCACCGGCAGTCCCGAAGAAGCGCGGCCCTTTCTGGTCCAGATCACGGGCCAGGTGGACCGTCTCACCCGGCTTACACGGCGCCTGATGGAACTGGCGCGCCTGGAGTCGGGGAGTCCCGAGCTGCACCTGGAGGAGTGCCATCTGGGGGAAATCGCCCGCTCCACGGTGGACAGCCTGGCACCCATGGCCCGGCCCAAAGGCATCGCGGTGGAGGTGGACGTGCCGCCCGACCTGCCGGCAGTGCGGGGAGATCGGGACCTCCTGCGGGAACTGCTGGGGAACCTGCTGGACAACGCCCTGAAGTTCACCCCGGCGGGGGGCCGGGTGAGCGTCTCTGCCTGCAGCCGGGATGGGGAAATCCTGGTCCAGGTGAAGGATACCGGCAGGGGAATCCCGGCAACGGAACTCCCCCGCATATTCGAGCGCTTTTACAAGGGCCGGACCCCAGGAGGTGCAGGAACCGGCCTGGGCCTGGCCATCTGCAAGCACATAGTGCTGGTCCACGGCGGCGAGATCTGGGCGGAGAGCGAGCCGGGGGAGGGTTCCACGTTCTCCTTCACTCTTCCCCGGCGCGGTCCCTCGCCACCTCCCTGACAGCCGCGGTGCGGCCGAGGCAGGGCGGTTAGCCGAAGCGGCCGGTGATGTATGCCTCGGTGCGGGGGTCGGAGGGATTGGTGAAGAGCTGGTGGGTGGGCCCGTATTCCACCAGCTCGCCGTTCAGGAGAAAGGCGGTGTAATCCGACACGCGCGCAGCCTGCTGCATGTTGTGGGTCACGATGACGATGGTGTAGCGCTCCCGCAGTTCGGTCATGAGATCCTCGATGCGGGCGGTGGAGGCGGGATCGAGGGCCGAGCAGGGCTCGTCCATCAGCAGCACCGCCGGCTCCACCGCCAGAGCCCGCGCGATGCACAGGCGCTGCTGCTGCCCGCCGGAGAGACGGGCCCCGGGCTCGTGCAGCCTGTCCTTGACCTCATCCCAGAGGGCGGCCATGTGCAGGCTCTTTTCCACCCGCTCGTCCAGCTCCTTGCGCCCGACGCGCCCGGCCAGCTGCAACCCGGCGGCCACGTTGGCGTAGATGCTCATGGTGGGAAAGGGGTTCGCCCTCTGGAAGACCATGCCCACCCTGCGCCGCACGTACACCGGCTCCACGCCCGCGGCGTAGATGTCCTGGCCGTCCAGGAGGACGGTGCCGCGCACCCGGGCCCCGGGAACCACCTCGTGCATCCGGTTCAGGCAGCGGATGAACGTGGACTTGCCGCAGCCGGATGGCCCGATGATGGCGGTCACCTGGCGGGGCTTGATGGCCAGGGTCACGCCCCGCACCGCTTCGTTGGTGCCGTACCAGGCGTGGAGGTCGCGGGTCTCCAGATGCCCGGGTCCGACCGGGGCGATCTCCCGGGCGACGGCTTCCTCCGCAATCCTCCCCCGGGCCAGGGAGCGGCGGAGGGCGGGATGGAGATCGAGGGATTGGGGAGCCACTGCCATGCCTGTGCTCATTGCGGTACACCCCTTGCGCGGCCCAGAACGAGACGGGCGACGATGTTGAGTAAGAGGACCAGGGAGATCAGTATAGCCGCCCCCGCCCATGCCCTCATCTGGGTGTGAGGGTAGGGCGTGAGGGCGAAGGTGAAGATCTGTACGGGCAGGGTGGCGATGGGCTGGCCCAGGGCTGCACTCCAGAAGTTGTTGTTGAGGGCGGTGAAGAGGAGGGGAGCGGTTTCACCGGCGATGCGTGCCACCCCGAGCATGGCCCCGGTGAGGATACCGGTGCTGGCAGCGGGCAGCACGATGCGCAGGATTACCTTCCAGGGCGGGATGCCCAGAGCCAGCCCCGCCTCCCGGACGGACGCGGGGACCATGCGCAGCATCTCCTCCGTGGTCCGTGCCACCACGGGCAGCATGATGATGGCCAGCGCCGTCGCCCCCGCCAGGGCGGAAAAGCGTCCCATCCTGATCACCACCAGGTTGTACACGAACAGCCCGATGGCGATGGAGGGAACTCCGCTCAGCACCTCGGCGGCAAAGCGGATGGCATCTCCGAGGGAACCCCGGCCGTGCTCGCCCAGGTAGACACCGGCGATCACTCCCGCGGGGATCGCGACTGCCACCGCCAGGCCGGTGACTATGAGGGACCCCACGATGCCGTTGGCCATGCCTCCTCCGGGCTGGGTGATGGCCCCCGGGAGGCGGGTGAGGAGGTTCCAGTCCAGGGCGGCGAATCCCTTGATCATCACGTAGTACAGCAGGCTGAACAGGGGGACCAGGACCAGAGCCGTGGCCAGGGCCGGTAGCCGCAGCAGCACCCGGTCCCGGGCCAGGCGGCGCCGGACGTTGACGTCATCCGCCCCTGACAGCGAGACGGCCTGGGACCGGGATGCGGTCATCACTGCGCGTTCACCCCCAGGCGGCGTACCAGGAGCCGGGCCAGGATGTTGACCAGCAGGCTGACCCCGAGGAGCAAGAGCCCGATCTCCATGAGGGCCGAAACATAGATCCGGGTGGTCGCCTCGGCGAACTCGTTGGCTATCACGGAGGCCATGGTCGAGGCGGGCGAGAAGAGGGAGGCCGAAATCCTGGGCGCGTTGCCGATGACCATGGTGACGGCCATGGTCTCGCCCAGGGCCCGTCCCAACCCCAGGATTATGCCCCCGATGATTCCCGAGCGACCGAAGGGCAGCACCACGCGGCTGATCACTTCCGAGCGCGTGCCGCCCAGGGCGAGCATAGCTTCGCGCTGGCTGGCCGGCACCGCGGCGATGACGTCGCGGGAGATGGCGGCGATGGTGGGCAGAATCATGATGGCCAGGATGAATCCCCCGGCCAGCATCCCGATGCCGTAGGCCGGTCCATGGAAAAACGGTATGAACCCCAGCCCTGCCCCCAGCGGGGCCTGCACCCAGCGGCGCAGCCAGGGGGCGAACACGTACATGCCCCACAGGCCATAGACGACGCTGGGGACCGCGGCCAGCAACTCGACGGTGAAGGAGAGGGGACGGCGCCAGCGGGCGGGGGCCAGCTCGGCCAGGTAGATGGCGGTCATCACGCCCAGCGGGGCGGCGATCAGGACCGCCAGGGCCGACGACACCACGGTGCCGAAGATGAAGGGCAGGGCGCCGAACTCCCCGGCCACCGGGTCCCAGTCCTGCCTGACCAGAAAGTGCCATCCGAAGGTCTGCCGCGCCATGGCGGAGGCCCGGTACAGCTCCCAGACCATCCCGCCCAGGACGGCCGGCACCGCCAGGGCAAAGAGGGCGGTGCCGCCCCTGAGCAGGCCTTCATGGGTGATACGGAGTCGCGTTGTCACTTGAGAATGGGCTGACCCTGGTAGGTGACCGTCTTGAGGGTCTTCTGCACCATGTCCTGGACGTTGGCGGGGAGGGGAGCGTAGAGCAACCGGGACACCATGTTCTCGCCATCCGTCAGCGCCCACTGCAGGAGCTCCAGCAGGGCCCGGCCCTTGGCGAGGTCGCTCTGTTGGGCGTAGATGAGCAGCCAGGTGAAGCCGGAGATGGGATAGGCGTTGTCGCCCGGCTGGTCGACGATCATGATCCGGTAGTCTTCCGGGATGTTCTGGGCCGCGCCGGCCGCCGCAGTCACCGAGTCGATGGACGGCTCCACGAACTTGCCCGCCCGGTTCTTGACCAGGGCGTAACCCAGCTTGTTCTCGACGGCATATGCCAGCTCCACGTAACCGATGGCGCCTTCGGTCTGCTGCACCTGGGTGGTGACACCCTCATTGCCCTTGGCGCCCACACCCGTGGGCCATCCCACGGAGGTACCGGAGCCCACGCGCGACTTCCATTCCGGGCTCACCGCGCTGAGATAGGCGGTGAAGATGTTGGTGGTGCCGCTGCCGTCGGACCGGTGCACCACCACGATGTCCTTGCCCGGCAGCTTCGCCCCGGGGTTTTCCCGCGTCATGGCGGGGTCATTCCACTTCTTGATCTTGCCCAGGTAGACTCCCGCGATGACTTCCGGGGTCAGGCGCAGGCCCGTCCCCACGCCGGGGAGATTGTAGGTGAGGACGACGGCGCCCATCACGGTGGGGATGTGCAGGAGCTTCCCCGGGGCCTCCTTCAGCCTCTCGTCGGTCATGGGAGCATCGGAAGCGCCGAAATCAACCGTCTTCTCGATGATGGCCTTCTGACCGCCGCCTGACCCGATGGACTGGTAGTTGATCTGGATGTTCGGGTGCAGCTTGTTGTACTCGGTGAACCACAGCGAGTAGATGGGGAAAGGAAAGCTGGCGCCCGCGCCATTCAGCACCACCTTCTGGGGTTCGCCGGTTCCGGTACCGCTGCCGGGCCGAGCCGACTCCTTGCCGCCCGCGCACCCCGCCGTGATGAGGGCTGCCGACAGCACGAGGACCATGACAAGCCGTTTGCCCGCCGAGAGCTGTCCCATGGAACCCCCAACCCCCTTCGTCGCGTAGACTCATCTGGCTTGACTCTAGACGCCGGCAGTTAAGCGACAATTCGAAGCAGGTTAAGGCCCGTCCAACGCCCTGTTAACGTTTCGTTAAATGCATAAGTCCGCCTCCGCCCGGGCGGCGCGCGGCATGTGCTATCATGGGGGCGAAACCCGGGAGGAGGTCGCACGCGGTGGACCCTGTGCATCGGTTGCAGGTGCAAGAGGAGCCGGGCGAGAGATCCGGCCAGCGGTTGCGGGTGGAAGAGGGCCCGGGTGATGGAATCGGCTCCCGGTTGCGGGTGGAAGAGGAGCTGGGCGATACGTTCAGCCGCAGGTTGCGCGTCGAGGACATCGACCTGGATTGCGGCTTCGACAGCATGAAGCTCATGCGCGCGCGCATGCTGGGGCTGCTGGGGGATGTGTCCGGCCTACAAGTGCTGGACGTGGGCTGCGGGCTGGGTCGCCTGTCGGTCGCCCTCGCCCGCCGCGGGGCCCTGGTCACCGCAGGCGACATCTCCGAGGGGATGCTTGCTCAGACCCGGCGACTGGGGGAGAGGTACGGGGTGGCGGACCGGATCACCCCGGTGAGAACGAACGCCGAGGCCATGCCCTTCTCTGACAGCAGCTTCGACCTGGTGGCGGGCACGGGCATCCTGCACCACGTGGACGTCCCCCGCGCCCTGGCGGAGATACGGCGGGTCCTCCGCCCCGGGGGTCGGGCGCTCTTCGAGGAGCCCCTGGGGCACAACCCCTTCCTGCAGCTATTCCGGCGGCTCACGCCCGATCGGCGCAGCCGCTTCGAACAACCCTTCCTGGTGCGGGAGATCGAGGAGTGGGGGCGGTACTTCGCACGGGTGAGCCACGAGGAGCACTACCTGCTCACCATTCCCCTGTTCTTCCTCAAGAAGTACCTGCCCCTGAACTGGGGCGGGAGTCTGATCCCTCCCCTGGTGCGACTGGATGATGCCCTGGTGAAGCGCTGCCCCGCCCTGCGGCCCTACTGCTGGGTCTCCCTCATCAGCCTCCAGCGTGATTGAGTACCCCGACCGGCGGGGTGGCTTGCCCTAGCGCCCGGGGTATCCGGTGGTGGCGGGGATGCCCTGCCAGGTGTCGCAGGCCACCACTATCACCGCCGGGTAGCCTTCCAGGTAGCGGAAACCGGTCTCGAACGGGCAGGCAGGACCGCATGCTGAGACTGGCGAACTGATGCGTGTGTTCGGATACGTGCGCCCGGACCGGGCGGAGCTGAAGGTGCGTGAATATCAGGTATTCCGGGCCCATTACTGCGGGCTCTGTGCCGCTCTGGCCCGCCTGGGAGGAACGACGGCCCGGTTCACGGTGAGCTACGAAGGGGCATTCCTGGGGCTCCTGCTTTCGTCGCTGCGCCCGGATGCGGTGACGTACCGGCGCGGGCGCTGTCCCCTTCCGCCCTGGCGACAGGTGCCCCTGGCAGTGGCACCGTGCGAGCAGCGGTATGCCGCTGCCGTCAATGTCCTGCTGGCCTATCACAGGCTGGGGGACGATGTGCGGGATTCCGGTGCCGGGCACATGCGCTGGTTGGGCGCCGCGGGCGGGCGCCTGCTCCTCGGGAGCGCGGCCCGCCGCGCGGCCGGGTTGTTCCCGCATCAGGCGGGCGTGGTGGAACAGTGCCTGGCGGACTTGCAGGCACGGGAACGGGAGGGGTGCGCGGACCTGGACCGGGCGGCCGATCCCTTCGCCCGCCTGCTGGCCGAGGTGGCTGCCGGCCCCGGGGATTGGGACCCGCGCCCGGGCGATGCCGGGGCCGGCGGCCGCATCCGCGAAGGCCTGCGCCACCTGGGTTACAACCTGGGCAAGTGGGTGTACACGGCCGACGCCATGGCCGACCTGGAAGCCGACCTGGCAGCGGGCCGCTACAACCCGGTTGTGGCCGTCTGTGGCGGCAGGCCGGCGAGCGACCCTGGCGCCCGGGGCGGGGGTGCTCTGCGGGAGCGGGCGAGGGCGAGGGTCGATTTCCTCCTCACCCAGTGCCTGGCGCGGGTAGCCGAGGTGGTAGAGCTCCTGCCCCTCGAGAGCAACCGGGGATTGATAGAGAACGTGGTGTACCTGGGTCTGCGGGATCAGACCGAAAAGGTGCTGGCAGGACCCGGGGGAGGCGAGCGTTGTGACAGATCCGTACGAGGTGCTGGGTTTGAAACCCGGTGCCAGCGAAGCGGAGATCAAGCGGGCGTACCGGGAGCTGGTCAAGAAGTACCATCCCGACCGGTACCGGGATAACCCGCTGGCGGAGCTGGCCGAGGAGAAGCTGCGGGAGGTCAACGAAGCCTACGAGTACCTCATGGCGCAGCGGCAGGGCGCGGGCGGCAGCACGGGTCGGGGCTGGTCGCGGTCCGGAGCCGCAGGCGAGGGCAGGACGGGGGGTGGCTATGGGGCGGGCACCCGGGGTGATTACGCCCGCGTGCGCCAGCTCATTGACCTGGGTGACCTCGATCAGGCGGAGGATCTGCTGCGCACTCTCAACCCGAGGGATCCGGAGTGGATGTTCCTCAAGGGGGTTGTCTCCCTGCGCAAGGGCTGGTACGACCAGGCGTACCATCTGTTCCGGCAGGCGGCGGCGACCGCCCCCACCAACTATGAGTACCGGCAGGCGGTGGAGCAGATGGAGGCGGCGGGACGCACCTATCGGGCGGCGGGGCGCCGACGTGAGGGGGTCGATCCCTGCACGGTGTGTACGGCGCTGTGGTGCGCCGACTGCATGTGTGAGAGTTGCGGAGGGGATCTGGTCTCGTGCTGCTAAGCGCGCGCGGGCTCTCCCTGGGGGCCCTGGTGGTGGCCGCCACGGTACTGCTGGTGTACCTGGCCGTGGCGATGCCGGCGAACCGGCTGTTTTTCCTGGGGGCGAGCACCCTGGGCCTGCACATTCTGGCCCTTGAGGCCGGCCCGGCGGCGGCCGGGGCGGCCGTGCTGGCCTCTTCCCTGCTGGTCTTCCTGCTGCTTCCGGTGGGGCCCTGGACCCTGGCGTTCTGGGGGTTCTTCGCCCCTTATGCTCTGGTGAAGTACGGCGCCGGTCGGTTGCGGCGGCCTGCGCTGGCCTGGATGCTGAAGCTGCTCTTCTTCAACCTGGGCCTGGCGGGAGCCCTGGCCCTCTTCCTGGTGGCGCCGGCTGCGGGCGAGGCCGGACTGCTGGCCCGTCTGTTCCCCTGGGGAGATCGCTTCTGGCCGGCGACGGGAGGAGCGTCATGGTTCTCGGCAGTGGTCGCGGTCGGCAATGGGGCCTTCCTGGTCTACGATTGGGCCCTTTCGTACTTCGCGGCGTACTGGATGCGCCGGTTCCGGCCCCGCTACGGCACCTGACCTGGTCGCATGGGCCCCGGGGCCGGGCGGTGTTCGTTGGGGAAGCCCATGACCTCCGTGGCTGCCCTGCCCACGGCGGGGGCCAGGGGGGCAGGGGCGAAGACATAGAAGCGCCAGAGGTGGCGATACATCTCGTCCAGGCAGGCGATCTCCCGGCCGCCCACCTCCGGGTCGTTGAACAGTCCGGGCCCGGCGGGGCCGATGATGGGCACCGCTGCTTCCTTCATGGCGGTTGCCTCCGGGCAGTACACGATCACCGCCGCCTCCGGGGGGAAGGTCCCGCTGCCCGTCCCCGCTGAGGGGGCGATGGCGGCGGCGCGGGCGATCTCTGCTTCCAGAGTGCGGCGCCCGGCCGCCGAGTGGCGGAAGCGGGCGATGAGGTCGTGCTGGGCTTCCCCGCCGATGCCGTCGAGGGAGAGGACATAGGCGCGCTTGTGCAGGCGGCGTTCCCGCAGGGCCCCGAGCAGGGCGGCGATGCCGGGATGGGGCGGACCCTCCGGCACCCGGGCAGGGAGGCACTCCAGCAGGGTCTCGTCTGTGAGGTCGTAGAGGTGCGCTTCCGTGAGGCCCTGGTGGGTGGCCAGCTCCACCGCCCTGGCCACCATCGCGCCGGCCGCGATCTTGGCGTGGTGGTAATAGAGGCGCTCGGTGAGGAAGTAGCGCAGGCGGACGAGGTGGGAAAGCTCCGTCCGCGCGTCGGGCCGCTCCATGCCGTGCCGGGTGAGGTTGAAAGTCAACTGCCCCCCGGTGAGGCGGAAATACGCGAACACCCGGTCGTCGTATGCCTGGCGGAGTCCGGCGTAGTAGGAGTCTCGGCGAACGTAATCCAGCAGGTCGGCGTCCACGGCTCCCGCCACCATCTGCCTCACCCAGGGGGGTATGCCGCGGGCGGCTCCCTGGTCGGTCAGTGCGGCGCAGACGTCTTCTGCCAGGCCGAGGTGGTGGAGGACCTCCCCCGTGGGTCCTTCCTTCAGGAAGCGGGCGAAGCGGGCGGGGGTATCATGGCGGGGGAATATGCGGGTCTCGTCCTCGAAAGTGTGACCGAAAGGCAGGTGGGTGATGTCGTGGACCAGGGCGGCCATGCGGGCCAGGCGGACCAGGTCCGGGTCGAGGGATTCACCGGAGGAGGCGATGGCCGCCAGCAGGCGTTGCCCCACGGCCAGGGTCCCCAGGGAGTGCTCGAAGCGGGTGTGGGTGCATCCCGGGTAGACCAGGTATGCGGTTCCCACCTGCTTGATGCCCCGCAGGCGCTGAAGGGGGCGGGTGTCCAGCACCGCCGCTTCTTCGCGAGAAACCGCCACGTCGCCGTGCACGGGATCGCGAATGATGACACCGCTCATGCTTATCCTCCTCTCTGGAGCCGCCCGGCGCGGGGGTGTACTCCGGGCTGCCCTGCGGGGCTGCCTGCCCTTGCCTGCGGGCGCAAACCTGGTCGGCTGCGGCGCTGTGCGCCCTGCCTGCGCTGCAGCCCTGCCTGCGCTGTAGCCCTGCCCGCATGCGGCGCAGCCCTGGCCGCCTGGGCTGCCGCGCGACGCCCGGGATTCGACGGAGATCGGGGCCGGCCGACGCGGGGCGGCGAGGGATGGCGATAGAAATCTTGTGATTACGCGGTAAGTGACAAACTCTGCGGGCCGTCCCTTCTATAATGTTCCAGGGGCGGAAACCGTGGGCAACGGTTCCTATGCCAGATGGGCCGGCAGCTGGCGCTGGGCCCGTCCCCGTTCGCAGGCCCTGGTGACCACGGCGGGTAGGGTCCTGGGGGACAGGCTGTGGCCGCTTCTGTTGCTGGGCGTGTTGCTGGCGAGGGCCTCCCTCTTTGGTTCGCTCTACCCCTTCGGCCTCCCCTTCTACCTGGCTGCCGCCGGCGCCCGTCCCCGGGCCCGACTGCCGGTGGCGGCAGCTCTGGTGGCGGGTGCGGCCACCCGGAGCCCCGTGCTGGGCCTGGAGTTGGGGTTGCTCCTCCTGTTTGCCCAGCTTCTCCTGGCCCGGCTGCCGGCCCACGCCGACACCAACCCCCTGGGGCTGGGAGTGATCGCCTTTTCCCTCACGGCCACGGTGAGGTCGGCGGCGGCCGTGGTCGCGGGCCCGACTCCTGTGGATTTGGCGCTGGCCCTGGCCGAGTCCTTCCTGGCCCTCCTCCTCACCCTGGTCAGCAGCTACGCGTTGCCTGCCCGGCCCCGGCTTCGCGAGACCGCGGAGGAGATGGCCCAGGTGCGGGGGAGCCGGGGAGGCATGGAGCAGGTGTTCGCCCTGGCCGTGCTGGGAGCCGGTGCGGTGGCGGGCACGGCCGGCATCCCCCTGGGTCCTCTGGATGCCGAGGGCATCATGGTGCTTTTCCTGGCCCTGGTGGCCGGTTACGCGGGCGGCGCCGGTCTGGGGGCAGCCGCGGGAGTGGTTACCGGCCTGGTGACCGCTGCTCCGGGGTCCGCCTGGGCGGTGGCCGTCCCTGCCTTCGCCGGCCTGACGGCAGGAGTGTTCCGCGAGCTGGGCCGCGTGGGCACGGGCATAGGGGGCATGCTGGGTTCCCTCCTCATGACCTTTCACTCCTACCCCCATGCGCCGGCCGGCCTGGTGCTGGCGGAGTGCACGGCCGCCCTGGTATTGTTTGCTCTGATCCCCGGCGGCTGGCTGGAGACGGCCCGGGCGGCCTTCCGCGGGGCGGGCGAGGCCGAGCTGGGGGTGACGCGCCAGCGGCGGCTGCACGACCGGGTGGTGCAGCGTCTTCACAGCACCTCCAGGCTGCTCACCGAGCTGGACCGCAGCCTGGCATCCTGCACCGCCCCATCCCGGGTGGAAACCCTCTGGGATTTCGCCGGGCCGGTGGCCTTCCGCCTATGTGACCGGTGCCACGGGTTCCGCGCCTGCTGGGAGGAGGAGTTTCACCAGACCTATCGCGGCATCCTGGGGCTCCTGGAGGTGGCGGAGCGGGGAGGCAAACCCACCCTGGCCGACCTTCCCGAAGGGCTCGGGCGCCGGTGTCCCCATGCCGAGCAACTGGTGGCGGCGGTGGCCGGTCTGGGCGAGCTGTACCACACCAGCCGCCACTGGCAGGAGCGAGTGCAGGAGTACTGCTCTCTCATGCACCAGCAGGTGGCCACTCTGGCCAGAGTGATCGGCAGGATGGCCGACCAGGCGGCCGCTCCGCCCAGCCCGGCTACCGGGGTACACCCCCTGGCGTACGAGATCAGTTCGACCACCCTGCCGCGCCACGGGGAGCGGGTGCCGGGGGACGGGGTGCTCATCAAGGAACTGGAAGATCAGCGGGTGCTCGTGGTGATCTCCGACGGCATGGGGGTGGGGGAAGAGGCGCACCGGAGCAGCGAGTCTGCCTGCGCCTTGATGGCGCGCATGGTGGACGCCGGGTTCGATCTGACTCTGGCTGCCAGGCTGGCCAACCTGGTGTTGCAGCGGCAGGGGGAACAGGACCGGTTCGTGACCCTGGACGCCGCCGTGGTGGATCTGCGTACCGGACAGGGGGCGATCCTCAAGATGGGGGCTGCCCCTTCCTACCTGAAGAGAGGAAAGGAGGTGAGTCCCCTTTACTCCCCCTCCTGGCCCGTGGGCATACTCCCCCTGGTGCGGACGGAGGTTCAGGAGCTTGCCCTGGCGCCGGGGGACCTGCTGGTGATGGCCACCGATGGGCTGTGGGACCGGGAGGGGCAGCGGGACGAAGACTGGGTGCTGGCCTGGTTGACCCGGGCCAATGCCGTCATGCCCGCGGAAGTGGCCGAGCGACTGATTGCTCGGGCCACCGACCACGGGCGGCGTCCCCTGGAAGACGACGTGGCGGTGGCGGTGTTGCGGGTGCTGCCCCCCGCATAACATGGGTAGGGCCCTCGTACAGCACCCATGCAGAGTGCCCGGTTGAGGTTTGAGCAGTCTTGGCGACCTCTCCCAACCCCTCGGGAGTGGGCGAAAGCCCGCTCCCCCTTTTTCTCCCGGCATCCACGGTATGGGTGCTCCATCCACGGGCCGGGCCTTCCCCGGCAGGCACGGGACGCGCGCTCCCGGCATCGGCCGGTCCAGGTGCAGGAAAAGGTGGCCAGTTGGTGAAACTCTGTACGGGGAAACACGTTGGGGGACGTATACGGGCGGGTCCTGGCATATGTGGAGCGGCACGGGATGTTCTCCCCGGGCGACGCCATCGTGGTGGCGGTGTCGGGAGGCGCGGATTCCGTCGCCCTGCTGCATGTCATGGGACGGCTGGCGAAGCGCATGGGATTACGCCTTCACGCGGGGCACCTCAACCACCTGCTGCGGGCCGATCAGGCGGAGGAAGACGCCAGGTTCGTGGCGGACCTGGCCCGGTCGCTGGGTATCCCCTGCACCGTGGGCCGGGAAGACGTGGCGGCCCGGGCGGCTTCCTCGGGCACCGGGCTGGAGGAGGCAGGCAGGGAAGCCCGCTATGCCTTCCTGGGACGCCTGGCCGGGGACGTGGGAGCCAGGCGCATTGCCCTCGGCCACACCCGGGATGACCAGGCGGAGACGGTCCTCATGCGCATCATCAGGGGAGCCGGCATTGAGGGACTGGCCGGCATCCCGCCCGTGCGAGGGTCCATCGTGCGCCCGCTCCTGCGGGTGGGGCATGCGGAACTGGAGGAGTACTGCCGCCAGCAAGGTCTGACCTGGCGGGTCGACCCCTATAATTTCGATCCCGGGTACCTGCGCAACCGGGTGCGTCATCACCTCTTGCCCTGCCTGGAGGAAGTGGCGGGAGCGGGGGTGCGGGAACGCCTGGCCGAACTCGCCGAGGCGCTGCGTCCCGACGTGGAGTGGCTGCGGGGAGTGGAGGAGCAAACGCTGGCAGATGTGAGCTCCCGCCGGGGAGAAGGTGTGTTGATCGACCTCGGGCGGCTGCCGGCCCTTCCCCCCGCCCTCCGGCGGCGGGTGCTCAGGCGGGCGATCCTTACGGTCAAGCGGCCGGGCCGGCAGGTGGGTCTTGCCCATGTGCAGGCGGTGCTCGACCTGCTGGGCGGCCGGGCCGTCCCCGAGGATGAGGGCGGCCTGGCAGGGGCGCGCAGTACAGGACACCGGCCGGCAGCGGAAGAGGTGCATCTCCCCGGTGGAGTGGTGGCGCGGCTGACGCCCGATGGCCTGGCCCTGGAGCCGGCGCCGGGCGAAGCCGGCCGGCCCAAACGGGACGAGGGAGCGACCGTCGGCTACCGGTACCGCCTGCCGGTGCCGGGGCTCGTGGAGGTGCCGGAGGCGGGACTGCTCATTCACGCAGCCGTGGTGCGCGATCCCGTGCAGGCGATCGGTCACCTTGCCCGGCGGGCACTGCTGGACTATAATAAGACGGGAGCGCAGTTGCTGGTGCGTTCGTGGCGACCGGGCGATCGGTTCTTCCCGCTGGGGATGGAATCGCCCAAGAAGCTCCACGACTTCTTCGTGGACGAGAAGGTTCCGCGGGTGCAAAGGCAACGTATCCCGCTTGTTTTGTCTGGAGACGAAATCATCTGGGTGGTGGGGTACCGCATCGACCATCGTTACCGGGTTACCCCTGCCACCCGTGAGGCGCTGGTCTTGGAAGCTTGCGACCTGGAAGAAGAAGAAAGGGGGGCATGACGTGAACCGGGCATTTCGCACGCTGGCAGTGTACGTGGCCGTGCTCTTCTTGAGCATCGTGGTCATCAACTACTTCTCTCAGCACGCCCCCGTTCAGGAGATTACGTACAACCAGTTCCTGCAGTACGCCAGAGACGGCCAGATCAACGACGCCGAGATCGTGGTGCAAAAGGGAGAGACTACCGGCCATCTCAAGTCCGGTCAGAGCTTCCGGGTGGTGCTCCCCGACGATCCCTCCCTTTACACGCTCCTGCAGGAGAAAGGCGTGGTCATGAAGTTCCGCCTCCCCCAGGACCCTCCCTGGTGGATGGCCCTCATCACCACCCTCCTCCCGGTCCTCCTCATCGCCGGAGTGTTCTTCCTCCTCATGCAGCAGACCCAGGGGACGGGCAGCCGGGTGATGCAGTTCGGACGCTCCCGGGCCCGCCTGGTTTCCGAAGACAAGAAGAAGATCACCTTCGCCGACCTGGGCGGCGTGGATGAGGTCAAAGAGGAACTCAAGGAGATAGTCGACTTCCTGCGCCATCCCAAGCGTTACCTGGAGATGGGAGCCCGCATCCCCAAGGGTGTCCTGCTCGTGGGTCCTCCCGGCACGGGCAAAACCCACGTGGCCCGGGCGGTGGCGGGAGAGGCCGGCGTCCCCTTCTTCTTCATAAGCGGCTCCGACTTCGTGGAGATGTTCGTGGGCGTGGGTGCTTCCCGCGTGCGCGACCTCTTCGAGCAGGCCAAGAAGCACGCGCCCGCCATCGTGTTCATCGACGAGATCGACGCTGTGGGCCGCCAGCGGGGAGCCGGGTACGGCGGCGGCCACGACGAACGCGAGCAAACCCTCAACCAGCTCCTGGTGGAGATGGACGGTTTCTCTACCAACGAGGGGATCATCGTGATGGCCGCCACCAACCGGCCCGACGTCCTCGACCCCGCCCTGCTGCGGCCGGGCCGTTTCGACCGCCAGGTGGTGATCGACCGGCCCGACCTGAAGGGTCGGGTAGAGATCCTGCGTATCCACAGCCGCACCAAGCCCCTGGACAAGGAAGTCGACCTGGAGATCATAGCCCGGCGCACGCCGGGATTCACCGGAGCCGACCTGGAAAACGTGGTGAACGAGGCGGCCCTGCTGGCGGCCCGGCAGCGGCGGCGCAAGATCAGCATGGACGATCTGCAGGACGCCATCGACCGGGTGGTGGCCGGTCCCGAGAAGAAGAGCCGGGTCATGAGTGAGAAGGAGCGACGGGTGATCGCCTACCACGAGGCGGCCCACGCCCTGGTGGCCAAGCTGCTGCCGGGTACCGATCCTGTGCACAAGGCATCCATCATCCCGCGGGGAGCGGCCCTGGGGTACGTGTTGCAGCTTCCCACCGAAGACCGCTACATCATGACCAAGGCGGAACTGATGGACCGCATCACTTCCGCCCTGGCGGGCCGGGCTGCAGAGGAACTGGTGTTCGACGAGGTTTCCACCGGCGCCGCCCACGACCTGGAGACGGTCACCAAGCTGGTGCGCCGCATGATCACGGAGTACGGCATGAGCGAAACCCTGGGCCCGCTCACCTTTGGCACGAAGGAAGAGCTGGTTTTCCTGGGGAGAGACATCGCCCGCGAGCGTAACTACTCTGAGGAAGTGGCAGCGGCCATCGACAAGGAAGTGCGGGGCATCGTCAACGCGTGCTACTCCCGGGCCACAGCGCTCTTGCGCGACCACCGGGAGACGCTGGACCGCGTGGCCTCTGCCCTTCTGGAAAGGGAAACCCTGGAGGGACCGGAGCTGGATGCCCTCATGGCCGGGGCTCCCGTGCCCAGCAAGCCGACCGTTCCCGGCTCCCGCTCCGGTGAGGAAGAAAGCGAAGAGAAGCCGGTTCCCCTTCCCGCGCCGGAAGTGCGGCCGGCACCTCCCCGTCCCGCTCCGGCCGCCGAGGGCTGAGCCAGCGGGGGCCTCGTCTGGGCGGTGGGGGGCGGGGCCGCTAGTGGGGGTGAGCCTCCTGACGGCTACGGCGGTAGCAGTAGCTCGGCGATGTGGGCCGCTCGCACGGTGGACCCTTGCCGGCGCAGGCCGCCCCGCAGCTGCAGGAGGCAGCCCGGGCAGGCCACCGCCACCACTTCAGCGCCGGCCTGGGCTACCCAGTCGAGTTTTTGCCCCAGCAGCGCCGCTGACACGGCGGGTTGCTTGAAGGAGTACGTGCCCCCGAATCCGCAGCAGCGGTCGGCGTGGGACATCTCCCGGAAGGTGTATCCCGGCAGCGAGGTCAGGAGCCGGCGGGGCGCCTGAGCGCCGCCCAGGCGGTAGCGCAGGTGGCAGGAATCGTGATACGTCACCGTAAGAGCGGGCCCGGTGGTGTCCCGGCTGGCCGTGGCGGGCGCGATGTGGCGCGGGTGTGGTGCCGCGGGAAGCATGTCGCGGGACGCCAGAAACTGGGTGAACTCGTACGTCCGGTCCGCCAGGGCCCGGGCCTGCTCCTCCCAGCGGGAGTCCCCCGCCAGGATGCGGGCAAAGTCCAGCTTGAGGGCCACCGCGCAGGTGGGGCAGCAGGTCACCACGGCATCGGCCCCGGAGTCCAGCAGGCGGCCGATGTTGTATCGGGCGGCCCGGGTGGCATCCTGCCCGGTGTATATGGCCGGGGCGCCGCAGCAGCCCTGGCCACGGGGATACGCCACCCGGAAGCCGGCCCGGCTCAGGACTTCCATGGCCGCCCGGCCGATTTCAGGGTACACGTGCTCGACCAGGCAGCCGGAGTAGAAGGCGACCGTCTTGACCCGCTCGGCTGGACCCTCGCCGGGCTCGCCCCGGTGCCGGCTGTACTGGGGCTCTTCCCGGCGAGATGAGCGCACTGCGTCGGGCAGCCGGGAGGCCAGGGGCGGCCTTAGGGCGGGTAGGGCACGGAACGAGGTCGCTTCGCGGAAGAGGGGGCCAGCAAGGGTGGTGCCCTGCCGCTGCAGGGGCAGGGAGGCCACCCGCGCGGCGCCCAGGGCGGCGCGGAGCAGGGCCGGGTGCGCGGTGATGGCCGCCGCCAGGCGATCGCTGGGGGCCGGGGGACGGGTACGGGCCAGCCGCCGGCGCAGTTCCAGGATGAGCTCCGGTATGGGCAATCCACAGGCGCAGTAATCCAGGCACGCTCCGCAGGCCGTGCACAGGGACTGGGCTCTGTCGGCCAGGGCCAGGCTGGCCGCTCCTCCGGGCAGGAAGGCGGTGAGCAGGCTGCCGATGCCTCCCGTGTAGGCACTTCCTCCGAAAACGTGTCCCCCGACGAGGGCGAACACCGGGCATACGTTCAGGCAGGCCGCACACCGCAGGCAGCGCAGCAGGATGCGGAAAGTACCGTCCTGGGCCAGCTCCAGCCTGCCGTTGTCGAGGAGGATGACATGCAGTTCTCTGGGGCCGGCCGGGGAGGGGCTGGGCCCTGAGATCATGGTGACGTAGCTGGTGAGATGCTGGGCGGTGGCATTGCGGGGCAGAATGCGCAGGATGGGGACGAGGTCGGCCATGGTGGGGATGAGCTTCTCGTAGCCCACGATGGCTACGTGCACGGGGGGGAGGGTGGTGGTGAGACGACCATTCCCCTCGTTGGTGAGGACGACCAGGGTCCCGGTGGAGGCCACCGCGGCGTTGGCCCCCGAGATCCCCAGTTGCGCGCTCAGGAATTCGTCCCGCAGGCGGCCGCGCGCCGCCCGCACCATGGCGGCGATGTCGGGCTCGACGGGCCGCGAGAGGACCCGGCTGAACACGGAGGCCACCTGGTCCCGGTTCAGGTGCAGGGCGGGCATCACCATGTGGGATGGGCGCTGGCCCAACTGCTGGATGATCCACTCGCCCAGGTCGCTTTCCACCACGTGCACTCCGGCGGCCGCCAGGGCGGGGTTGAGGTCGATCTCCTCGGAAGCCATGGACTTGGACTTGACCGCACGGCTGATTCCCTTTTCCCGGGCCAGCCGCACCACGTAATCGACGGCACTGCGGGCGTCGGGGGCGCGGAAGACGATCATGCCCCGGCTGCGGGCCGCCCGTTCGAACTGGTCGGCCAGCTCAGGCAGGCGGGCCATGGCCCGATCCTTGATGGCGGCCACCTGATCCCGCAGGGCGGGGAAGTCATACCCGGCGAAGACTTCTTGCCGCGACACCACGAACGCGTCGGCGAAACGACCCAAGACCCCGCGCAGCGTCTGGTTGGCCAGGGCTTCTCTGACCCGCTCGGAAGAGGGTGCGGTCACCTCTCGCATCACCGCCCGTGGCGTGATTGTGGCAAGGATTCGCCCCGCCGGCGCCGTGTTCCTGCGCCGGCCGCTGTAGCGCCGTGGCCCGCCGTCCTTGCGCGCTGGCTTGCCGGGGCGCTGCCCTCCCTGCGGTGAGGCCTCGCGGTTCTCGGTGTGGGTCGTGGTCTTACAGTGTGGAACGCAAAGAAGGAGTCGGGCGCAACCCGTCGAATGCATTGGTGACGGAGCGAGGAAGGGTGGCGAAGGCCCTGAGGGAACAAGACGGGCCCCGTGGTGTGCAGGCACTGGAGCGGGCGCTGGATGTGCTGGAGGCGCTGGCCGCCCACAGGCAGCCCGCGCGCCTGGTGGATCTCTCTCACCAGCTGGGGCTCCACAAGAGCACGGTCCACCGCCTGTTGTCTACGCTGGGAAAACGCCGTTACGTGGAGCGCGACGGAGACACGGGCAGGTACCGGTTGGGGCTGAAAGTCTTCGAGCTGGGTTCCTGGTTCTTCAACAGCATGGAGCTGCGGCAGGAGGCCCGTCCCCTGTTGCAGGAGCTGGTCGATCAAACGCTGGAGACGACTCACCTGGGTATCCTCGACGAAGGTCAGGTGGTATACATCGAAAAGGTGGAGAGCCCCCAGACGGTGCGCATGTACTCGGAACTGGGGAAGCGGGCACCCGCTCACTGCACCGCCATGGGCAAGGTTCTGCTCGCCCACCTGCCCGAACCGGAGCGGGACCGCATCATTGCCACCCGCGGGCTCACCCGGTACACCAGCAACACCATCGCCGACCCGGAGCAACTGAAGGACCACCTGCGCCGGGTGGCGGCCCAGGGCTACGCCGTGGATGACACCGAGCACGAGGAGGCCATCCGGTGCGTGGCGGCACCGGTGCGCAACTACCGGGGGGAGGTGGTGGCAGCTTTGAGCGTGTCGGGTCCGGCGGTGAGGCTGAGCCGGGAGCGCATCGGGGAGGTGGCCCAGATGGTGAGGGCCACGGCCCTGCGCATTTCCCGCCGGCTGGGCTTCAACGGAGAAGGCGCTTGAGGCGCCCCTTTTTGCCCCCGAATTGCAACCCTGTTTCACAGTACGGTACGGAGGGAAACAGGTATGCGCGTAATCATGATCGGTCAGGAGGCTTTCGGGCGTGCCTCCCTGGAGGCCCTGCTCAACCAGAGTGAGCAGGTGGTCG
Organism: Bacillota bacterium; assembly: GCA_030019365.1. Classification (NCBI taxonomy): domain Bacteria; kingdom Bacillati; phylum Bacillota; species Bacillota bacterium. The sequence continues at coordinate 293,632 of JASEFA010000002.1, read as the reverse complement.
GCGTCATTACCGTCCCGGAGGTACCGGGGGGTAAGCCCAATCCGGTGCGGGAGCTGGCGGATGAGCGGGGTATCCCCTGCCTGCAGCCACGCAACCTGAAGGGCAACCGGGTGTACGAGTGGGTGCGGGGCCTTGTTCCCGACCTGCTGGTACTGGCCTACGTCACCGAGTTCGTGCCCCGCCGCCTCATCGAGCTGGCCCGGCTGGGGGGCATCAACTACCACCCCTCCCTGCTGCCCGGGTTCCGGGGCGGCACCGCCATCAACTGGGCCATCATTTACGGAGAAAAGGAGACCGGTGTCACCATCCATTACATAGACGAGGGTGTGGACACCGGCGACATCATCCTGCAGCGACGGGTAGAGATCGGGCCCGACGACACCTCGGCTTCCCTGTACTACAACAAGCTGTTCCCCCTGGGCGTGGAGATGATCGCGGAGGCGGTCCGGCTCATCCGGGAGGGCAGGGCTCCCCGAACCAAACAGGACGAGGCCCTGGCCTCCTTCCAGCCCGTGATCAAGGAAAGCGACGCGGGCATTGAGTGGTCGCAGCCCGCTCACCGCATCCACGACCTGATCCGCGGTGCCGCCCCCCGGCCGGGGGCGTGGACCACCCGGAGCGGCCAGAAGGTGAAGGTGTGGGAGTCTGCCCTTCCCGGTGCCGCTCCCGCCGCGGGGGCGGCCGGGGATGGGACAGAGGGGGTGCCGGGTCAGATCCTGCAGGTGTCACCGGCCGGCGTGCTGGTGGCGACCGGTGAGGAGGTGGTGCTGCTCAAGAGGCTGGGTGCGGAAGCTGGTCCCAAGCTTCCGGCGGCGGAGTACGCGGCCCAGATGGGACTGGCCCCCGGCCAGCGCCTGGGCGATTGACCTCCGCAGCCGCGCCGGAGTGCAGAGATGCTTGCGAGGGAAGGAGGAGATGGCGGAGATGGCGATCGAGATCAGGTGGCACGCCCGGGGTGGACAGGGGGCGGTGCTGGCCTCCCGCTTCCTGGCGGCTTCGGCCCTGCGGGAGAACAAGTACTTCCAGGCCTTCCCCCAGTTCGGGACGGAGCGCATGGGGGCTCCCATCGTGGCCTTCACCCGGGTGAGCCCGTGCCCCATCCACCTGCACTGCGCGGTGGTGGAACCGGACGTGGTGGCGGTGATGGATCCCACCCTGCTGGGCCAGGTGGACGTGCTGGCCGGCCTGAAGCCGGGCGGCACCGTGGTGGTGAACTACGCCGGCCCGGTGGAGGAACTGCGCCGGGCGCTGGGGGTGAAGGACGGGGGCGTGCGGGTGGCGGCGGTGGATGCCACGCGCATTTCCAGTGAAGAACTGGGGCGTCCCATCCCCAACACGCCCATGGTGGGTGCCCTGTCCCGCATCACCGGGGTGGTGGGCATCGACAACGTGCTGGCGGAGTTCAAGGAGAGCATGGGCGCCCGCTTCAAGCCCCCGGTGGTGGAGGCCAACCTGCGGGCCATCAGGCGCGCGTACGAGGAGGTGCAGGTGGGGTGAGCGAACTGGCGGAAAGCAAGCTGGCAGCCGGAAGCAAGATCGCCGCTCCTCCCCGGGGGTTGCCCGCGTGGCTCGAGATCCCCCTGGGGGGCATCCTGGTGGAACCGGGCAACGCCGTGGAGTACAGGACGGGAAGCTGGCGCACACGCCGGCCCATTCACGATCCTGCGAGGTGCACGAGCTGCATGATATGCTGGCTCTACTGCCCCGACGATGCCATCGTGGTGCGGGAGCAGAAGGTGGTGGGCGTCGATAAGGATCACTGCAAGGGATGCGGCATTTGCGCCCGCGAGTGCCCGGTCAAGGGCGCCATGAACATGGCCGAGGGCGGCGCCTACTAGGCGGCGGAAAGGAGGAGAACGATGCCCAGGCTCATTGGACTCACCGGGGACGGCGCCACCGCCGAGGCCATGCGCCAGATCGACCCCGACGTGGTGGCGGCATACCCCATCACCCCCCAGACGGAAATCGTGGAACGGTTCGCCGAGTTCGTGGCGGACGGCCTGGTGAACACAGAATTTGTGGCGGTGGAGTCGGAGCACAGCGCCATGTCCGCTTGCTGTGGGTCGTCTGCGGCCGGCGCCCGTACCATCACCTGCACCTCCTCACAGGGACTGGCCCTCATGCATGAGGTGCTCTACATCGCGGCCGGCAACCGCCTGCCCATTGTGCTCATCAACGTCAACCGCACCCTCTCCGCCCCCCTCAACATCCACTGTGACCACTCCGACAGCATGGGGTCGCGGGACTCGGGCTGGATACAGCTCTACTGCGAGAACGTGCAGGAGGTGTACGACACCGTCATCCAGGCCGTGCGCATTGCCGAGCACCCGCAGGTCATGCTGCCGGTGATGGTCAACCTGGACGGATTCGTCCTCAGCCACTCGGTGGAGAGGCTGGAACTCCTGGACGACGAGCAGGTGCGGGAGTTCGTGGGGCCCTTCCAGCCGGTGGTGGACCTGCTCGACCTCGAGCATCCCCCCGCCCTGGGGGCGCTGGTGGCGCCCGAGTTCCACTTCGAGCACAAGTACGCCCAGTGGCTGGCCACCGACGGGGCCCGGGCGGTCATCGAAGGGGTGGGGTGCGAGTTCGGCGAGCGCTTCGGCCGCAGCTACGGCCTGCTCGACCTCTATCGCCTGGAGGACGCCGAACTGGCCCTGGTAGTGCTGGGGTCGACCGCCGGTACCGCCCGGGCTGTGGTGGACGATTTGCGCGAGCGGGGCATCCGGGCCGGCACGCTCCGCATCAGGTGCTTCCGCCCCTTCCCCGCCGACGAAATCGTGGGGGCATTGCAGGGGAAAAAGGCAGTGGCGGTCATGGACCGGGCGGGCACCCAGGGTGGCGAAGGCGGCCCCGTCTTCGGCGAGGTGCGGGCGGCCCTCCACACCCGCGGCGTCCTCCTGCCCGTGATCAACTACATCTACGGTCTGGGCGGCCGGGATGTGCCCGCCGCATCGGTGGCGCGGGTGTTCACCCACCTGGGCCAGGTGGCCGAGGCGGGCAAGGTGGACCGGGCGGTCAACTACCTGGACCTGAGGGGGTGGAACTGATGTCGGTGAACCTGAAGGAGCTGGCCACCCGGGGCTCGCCCCTCACGTCGGGGCACCGGCTGTGCGATGGCTGCGCCGCCCCCACCATCGCCAAGCAGGTCATGCTGGGCGCGGGCAAGCCGGTGGTGATCGTCCAGCCCACCGGGTGCCTGGAGATATCCTCGGTGGTGTTCCCCTACACGGCGTGGAAAACCCCATACTACCACAACGCCTTCGAAAACGCGGCGGCGGTGGCCTCCGGGGTCGAGGCGGCGCTCAAGGCGCGCAAGCGGCGGGGGGACCTGCCCGCAGATTTCGACGTGGCCGTGGTGGCCATCGGGGGCGACGGGGGCACTTATGACATCGGCTTCCAGGCCCTCTCCGGGGCCCTGGAGCGCGGCCACCGCATGCTGTATGTGTGCTACGACAATGGTGCTTACATGAACACGGGCATCCAGCGCTCGGGTGCCACCCCCTTCGGGGCCTGGACCACCACCACCCACGTGGGGTCGGCTTACAAGGGCAAGGTGCAGCACCGCAAGGACCTCACCGCCATCGCCGCCGACCACAACGCCGCCTACGTGGCGCAGGCCTCGCCCCACAACTTCCGCGACCTCATGCGCAAGGTGAAGAAGGCCGTGGACGCCGACGGTGCCTCCTTCCTGAACGTGATCTCCCCCTGCTGGCGGGGCTGGCGCTTCCCGGAGGAGGAGACCATCGAGATGGCCCGCCTGGCGGTGGAGACCTGCTACTGGCCACTCTACGAGGTGGAGCGGGGGAAAGTGACCGTCAGCTACGTGCCCCGGGAGAAGAAGCCGGTGTCCGAGTGGCTCAAGAAGCAGGGCCGCTTCTCTCACTTCTTCGCTCCCGGCAACGAGGGGATGCTGGCCGAGCTGCAGGCGGAAGTCGACCGCGAGTGGGAGGAGCTCCTGGCCCGCGCCGGCCGGCGGTAGCGCCCGCGGTTCCCCCGGCAGGAAGGAAAACCCTTTGCGGCCGGCGAAGGTGGGTGCAACCATCGGCTGCAACCTCAGTTGCAACGTTAGTTGAGGGGAAGGGTTATGACCCTGGAAGAGGTGCGGGACAGGGCTCGCCGGTTGCTGGGGCCCGAGTGCCGGGTGTGCCGGGAATGTAACGGGGTGGCATGTGCAGGCCAGGTGCCCGGTATGGGAGGGATCGGTACCGGAAGGTCCTTCATCAATAACTACCGGGCCCTGGCCTCCTGGCAGCTTAACCTGCGCTGCCTGCACACGGTGTCCGAGCCGGCCCCGGCCACGGAGGTGCTCGGCATCCCCCTTGCCCTTCCGGTCATGGGGGCCCCGGTGGCGGGAGCGGTGGTGAACTTCCGGGGAATCATCACGGAGGAGGAGTTGGCGGGAAGCTTCGCGGAAGGGTGCGTCGCCGCGGGTACGGTGACGTTCGTCGGTGACGGTCCGGCCCCGGAGACGTTTGCGGCCAGCCTCAACGCAGCCCGGCTGTATCCGGGGAGGGTCATCGTGATAGCGAAGCCTCTGCCGGAAGAGGTGGTGCGGGACAGGTTACTGCGTGCGGTGGAAGCCGGGGCGGCGGCGGTGGGTGTGGACGTGGATGCGGCCGGAATCCTCATGATGAGGCGGGCCGGGGAACGGGTGGGTCCCATGCCCGCAGTGGAGCTGGCCCGGCTGGTGGAGTCGGTGGGGGTCCCCTTCGTGGCCAAGGGCATCATGACCCCGGACGAAGCCGAGCTGGCAGCCGGGGCGGGGTGCGCTGCCATCGTGGTATCCAACCACGGGGGGAGGGTGCTGGACGACACGCCCGGCACCGCTGACGTGTTGCCCGCCATAGCTCGCGCGGTGAAGGGCAGGCTGGCGGTGCTGGTGGACGGTGGGATCAGGACGGGCGGGGATGTCCTCAAGTGCCTGGCCCTGGGTGCCGATGCCGTCCTGGTGGGGCGGCCCCTGGCCATAGCCGCCATCGGAGGCCGGGGAGAGGGCGTCCGGCTGGCCCTGGAGCGGTTCCGGGATGAGCTGTTGACCGCCATGGTCATGACAGGGTGTCCTTCACCTGCCAGGGCGGGACACCACCTGGTCTACATCGGTTCATCGGGTGTCGCCATGAGCAGGAAGAGGTGCGCGCCCCGCTGATGGTTCCAGGGTTGCCTTGGGGCAGGGTGAGCAGGAAAAGGGCGGGGGATGAGCGAATAGAGCCACCATATTACGCATGGGGGTACCCAGTTTCATATTGTGGAACGCCTGGGTAGGCTGGGTTCCCGGGAAAGGAGGGGTGCTTTGCCCGAGCCCGGTGAGGCGATTTCCGGCGAGTCGGCCCCGGTTGTTGTGTTGCTGCGGCGGTCAGGCGTGTCTGTGGTCAGGTCGGGTGAGAAGTGCGGTGTCAACCAGAGCAGGCGCTGGTCAGTCCCTGTCGTGGCGATCTTGCTCCCGGCAAGGAGGGAGAGAAGGTGAGTCCTGAAGGGAAGGAAGCTGCCCGGGTGAAGGCGGGATACGGGCCAGCCTGGGGAACGGACGAGTTGCCCGCGCCCGTGCCATACACCCGCGCCAATATCCTCAAGCTGATCGGACCGGGCGTGATCCTGCTTTCGTTGTCCATCGGCAGCGGTGAGTGGTTGATGGGACCGGCAGCCGTGGTCAAGTACGGCACTGCCATCCTCTGGATCACTACGGTAGGCATCGTCACCCAGACCCTGTTCAACCTCGAGTGCAGCCGGTATACCCTGTACTGCGGCGAGCCCATCATGATCGGGTTCACTCGCCTCTGGCCGGGTCCCAAGTTGTGGACTCCGGTGTGGATCATCATTTCGTTTCTGTGCCTGGGCCCGGGCTGGGCGGTGGCATCGGCCACGGCTCTCGCGGCCATGATGCTCAACCGCATGCCCGGCAAGGCCGAGCAACCCGTGGTCCAGGTGGCGGGGGCCATCCTCTTCGTGGCGGTCATTGTCATCCTGATGTTCGGGGGCAAGATCGAGGCCCTGCTGGAGAAGCTCAACAAGTACATCGTGGCCTTCGTGTTCGGCAGCCTGGTTATCCTGTGCGTCGGTTTTGTCCCGGGCAAAGCGTGGGCGGAGATCTTCACCGGCTTCTTCCGGTTCGGCTGGTTGCCTGCGGGCAAAGTGGACTGGTTCCTGTTAGCCGGTCTGGCTGGGTATGCCGGTGCCGGCGGCATATTCAACATGGCCCAATCCAACTGGTTCCGCGATAAGGGCTACGCCATGGGTGCCTCGGTGGGCTACATCCCCTCCCTGATTGGAGGCCGTCAGATCCGGGTGTCGCCGGTGGGTAAGGTGTTCCCATCCACCCGGGAGAGCTTCGAGAAGTTCCGCACCTGGTGGCGGTACGCCGTGTTCGATCAGGCCTGGGTGTGGGGCCTGGGTTGCTGGATTGGCATGTTCCTATGCACCCTGCTGGCGTTCGGGATGATCCCCACCGGGACCTCCCTGAGCGGTTGGTCGGCGGCTGCTCACCAGGCCGAGGGCGTCGGAAAAGTGCTGGGTACCGTCGGTTGGTACTGGGTGCTGCTCATCGGGTTTTGGGTCCTGTGGGGAACCCAGCTTACCGTATCGGACACCTTCGTGCGCCAGGTGACCGACCTGCTCTGGTACGCCAGCCCCACGGTGAGGCGCTGGAGCAAAGAAGACATCCGCAAGCTGTATTACAGCGTGCTCATCGCCTTCACCATCTGGGCCTTCTACATGTTCAACAAGGGCGTGCCCCTTCATCTGGTGGCCCTGGTGGCCAACTTCGCCAACGTTGCCTTCTTCGTAGCCGGCATCCAGCTCCTCTTCATTGACCGGATGCTGCCCCGCGAGATCAGGGGCCATGCGTTGTACAAGCTGGGCGTCGTGGTGCTCGTGCTCTTCTACGGTGCCTTCATGGTGGTGGGCCTGGGTACCCAGCTGTTCGGGCTGAAGTTCTGACCGGCGACACAGGTCGGGACTGCTGCGGCGGGGCCGGTGCCGGGGTTGCCCGGGACCGGCCCTTCGCCGCGGCCGGGACCGGCGTGGTAGAATGGGCGGGGGGGAAGACGTTGAGAGGGCAGTTACTGGTCAGGGCCCTGGAAAGGCTGGTGGGCCGCGGCAACGTGATGGCCTCTCCGGCCAGCCTGGCCACGTACGGCTACGATGCCACCCTGCTGGAGGGGCGGGCCGACGCGGTGGTCTTCCCCGCCACGACTGAGCAGGTATCGGCGGTCTTGCGCTATTGCCACGGAAATGGCATCTCCGTCACGCCCCGGGGGCACGGCACCGACCTGAGCGGGGGTTCGATCCCCCTGGGTGGCGTGGTGATGGTCCTCACCCGCATGGACCGCATCCTCTCGATCGACGCCGTCAACCGGGTGGCCGTGGTGCAGCCCGGTGTGGTCAACATGGATCTGCAGAAGGCCGTGGACCGGCTGGGCCTCATGTATGCCCCCGACCCCGCCAGCCAGAAGGTGTGCTCTTTGGGTGGCAACGTGGGCGAGGGCGCGGGCGGGATGCGCGGTTTCAAGTACGGCGTCACCAAGGACCACGTGGTGGGGTTGAAGCTGGTCCTGGCCGATGGTGAGGTATGCCAGGTGGGGGGAGCCCTCGAGCCCATCGTGCCGGGTGTGGACTGGATCGGGCTGATGGTGGGTTCTGAAGGCACCCTGGCCGTGGTGACCGAGATCACGGTGCGGCTCCTGCCCAAACCTCCGGCCGTAAGGACCATGCTGGCGGTGTTCGACCGCCTGGAGGATGCGGGTGGGACCGTGTCGGCCATCGTGGCCCGGGGGATCATCCCCACCACCCTGGAGCTCATGGACCGTCCGGTCATCGAAGCGGTGGAGGCGTACGTCCATGCTGGATTGCCTACCCAGGCGGAGGCGGTGTTGCTCATCGAGGTGGACGGGGTGGAGGCCGCCCTCGAGCGGCAGGCCGATGTGATCGGGCAGGTGTGCCGCCAGCAGGGAGCCCGGGAGGTGCGCGTCGCCCGCTCGGCGGCGGAACGGGACACCTTGTGGCTGGGCCGCCGTACCGCCATTGGCGCCATCGCTCGCCTGCGACCCTGCTACGACCTGGAGGATGCCACCGTGCCCCGCAACCGGCTCACGGAGATGCTGCGACAGGTGACGGAAGTGGGCCGCGAGTACCGGTTGCAGATCGGCATGCTCGCCCACGCCGGGGATGGCAACCTGCACCCGCTCATCCTGTTCGACGACCGCGACCGCGAGGAACTGGACCGGGTGATGACCGCCCGGAGCGAGCTGTTCCGGCGCGCCCTGGCCCTGGGTGGTACCCTCTCCGGTGAGCACGGCATCGGTATCCTGAAGAAGGAGTTCATGTCCTGGCTCTTCGAGGCGGGCGCGTTGCAGGCCATGACTGCCATCAAGGCGGCCTTCGACCCGGGTGGAGCCCTCAACCCCGGGAAGGTCCTGCCCGACCGCGCCAACGGTCTGGCGGGTCAGGGGGGAGGGTGGGGTCATGACGTCCGCTGAGGCGTCCCTGGCCAGTCGGCTGGAAGCCCTCCTGGGGGCCGAGGCAGTACGACCGGGCGATGCCCCGCCGACTGCTCCGGGCAGGTGCCCCGAGATATGGGTGGCGCCGCGCGACGAGGAGCAGGTGAGGGAGCTGTTGTCCTGGGCTACCCGGGAGAAAGTCCCCTTGTACCCCCGCGGAGGCGCTACCAGATGGCGGGCGGCATTCCGGCCCTTTCGCCGAGGCATCGGGCTGGATATGCGCCACCTGGATCAGCTTGAGGAGTTGGACCCTGACAACCTCACCGTGGTGGCCGGCGCCGGCATGAGCCACGGTGCCCTGCAGGCCGACCTGGCCGCCCACCGGCTCTTCTTCCCGCCCGAAACCGCCTGGCCGGAGAGCTCCACCCTGGGAGGTGAAGTGGCGGCCGACGCCTCGGGACCGCGCAAGTACGCCTACGGCTCCGCGCGGGCCTACCTGCTGGGGGCGCGGGTGTTGTTTCCCGACGGTTCCGGTGGCTGGTTCGGCGGTAAGCAGGTGAAGAACGTATCCGGGTACGACGTGTCACGGTTCCTGTGCGGTTCCTGGGGTTCCCTCGGGGTGATCACCCGGGTCGTGATCAAGGTGCGCCCCCTTCCCGAGCGCGGGATAGTGAAAGTCCTCACGGGAGCGATGGCTGCCGTACTGCGGGCGGCGGAGGAGGTGCGGCGCCAGCTATACGGCTCCACCGCCATAGAGGTGTTGCTGGGGCGGGCCGCGTCCTGGTGGTGCCAGGAGGCCGGCGTCGTGTCCGTCGTTGCGCACGCGGCACTCGCGGGGCCGGAGGACACGGCGGAGGCTCTGCCCGAGCTCGCCGGCGCGGAGGGCCCGGCGGAGGTCTTGCCTGAGTTTGCCCGCCCTGGGGACGCCGGAGTAACTCTGCCGGCGGTGCTCCTGGTGGGCCTGGAGGGTGCTCGGGAAGCGGTGGACCGTCAGTGCGAGTGGCTGGAGGGACTGGCCGCCCGCCACGGCCTGGCCCTCCCGGACGGGTGGGCCACCTCAGCAACGCTCGCACGAGAGGATGGAGATGCGGCTGCGGCCATCTGGGAGGCGCGGCGGAGTCTGTTCGACCGGGCAGCCGGGGCGGGGGCGTCCGTGTGGAATGTGGCCGTCCCGCCCGCCGACCTGGGTCCCCTGCTGGAGAACCTCCACGCCATCGAGGGTGCTGCACCGGGAGCCGGGGCGACGTTGGTTGCGCCTGAGGTCAGGCCGAAGCTGGATGACCCCGCTGGGGCTGCGGGTGGGGAGCCGGCACGTGGCATCTTAGGAGTAGCGGCTCACGCCGGCAACGGCCACGCCCACCTCTTCCTGGCCGGAGGCAGGGCGCCCGCAGGCGGGGTGTCCCGCTGCGTGGCCGGGAGCGAAGCCGGGGCCGTCGGCGACTGGCGCTGGCCGGAAGCGATCAGCGCGGTGGTGCGCGCACGGGGCGGTTACCTGCTGACCGACGACGCCGCCTGGTCAGGTAGCCCATACGAGGTGCTTCCCCCGGTGGGCGGCCTGGGTGCTGTGTGTAGTCGCTTGAAGGGGGCGCTGGATCCGGGGGGCATAATGTGCCCGGCCGGCCGGGTTGGGGGTGAGGGGGCATGAAGAGCCTGTCACAGGCGGCCGAGCAGGTGGTGCGCTGCAACAAGTGTGGCTTCTGCCAGGAGGTCTGCCCCACCTACAAGGTGACCGGGCAGGAGTTCGCCGTGGCGCGGGGACGCAACCGCCTCATGCGGCTGGTGGTCGACGGGCGAATCACCCTGGAGCGGGACCCGGAACTCAGGGAGTACCTGTATACGTGCCTGCTGTGCGGCGCCTGCACCGTGGTATGCCCGCCCGGGGTGCCCACCGACAAGTTGGTGGCCGCCGCCCGGGCCGACCTCACCGGCGGGCAGGGGTTGCCCTTGCTTTACCGGACGGCCCTGCAGGGTGTCCTGCGCAGCCCCCGCCGGCTGGCGGTCCCCATGACGCTCCTGCGCCTGTACCAGAACTCCGGCCTGCGCTGGGTGGCGCGACATACCGGCCTCCTCAACCTGCTCGGTACCCTCGGGCGGGTGGAGGGCATGCTGCCCGGCATCCCGCCGTTCTCCCTGCGCGCCCGCCTCAGCGCGCCGGGTGCTCTGGTGTACGCCACGCCGGCCGAACGGCTCGGGTCGGCGCCGCGCAAACGGGTGGCCTACTTCCTGGGATGCGTCACCGACAACCTTTTCCCGCCCGTGGGGGAGGCCCTCATCGGTGTCCTGGAGCGCAACGGCTACCAGGTGGTGGTGCCGGACAACATGTGCTGCGGGGTGGCGCACCGGGCGTACGGTGACCTGGCGGCGGCCGAGGAGTTGGCCCGCCAGAACGTGGCCATCCTGGCCGGAACCGGGGCGGAGCTGGTGGTGACCGATTGCGCCACCTGTGCCCACACGCTGCGAGAGTACGCCGACCTGCTGGCCGACGACCCTCGCTACGGCGCGGCTGCGGGCGAGCTATCCGGCAAGGTCCGCGAGGTGAGCCGGCTGCTGGTGGAGGAGGGTTTTGAGGAGCCTCCGGGGACGCTGGAAGAGACCGTCACCTACCATGACCCCTGCCACCTGGGTCGCGGCATGGGTGTACGGGCCCAACCCCGCCAGATCCTGCGCAGCATCCCTGGCCTGGAGTTCCGGGAGCTGCCGGAGGCGGACTGGTGCTGCGGGGGGGCGGGCTCGTACAACGTCACCCATCACGGGCTCTCCGTGCGCATCCTGGAGCGGAAGATGGAGAACTTCCGGCAGACGGGTGCCCGGTTGCTGGCCACGTCGTGCCCATCCTGCCTCCTGCAATTGGGGTTCGGGCTGCGGCGGGCCGGCCTGGGGGCGCGGGCGGTCCATCCCGTGCAACTGCTGTGGCAATCCTACCGGAACGGAGGTTGATGGGGTTGTACTTCGAGACGACCGGACCAGACCACACGGAGCGGACGGTCTCCCTCTGCCTGGACCGGGCCCGGGAGCTGGACGTTCGCCACATCGTGGTGGCCTCCAATCAGGGGGTCACCGCGCAGGAGTTCATCCGCCAGGCCCGCCAGCGCGGCCTGCAGCTATATCGCGCCGTGCCGGGCTCGGACGGGGCGGCCGTTCCCCAGGGCATGCTCAACCTGGTGGTGGTCACCCACCAGGTGGGATTCCGTGAGCCTGGGACGGACGAGATGCCTGCGGAGGTGCGCCGGGCCCTCACGGCCGAGGGCGCGCGCGTGCTCACCACCACCCACCTCTTCTCCGGCGTCGACCGCGCCATCACCAAGGAGTTCGGCGGCCTGTACCCCGGCCAGATAGTGGCCCACGCTCTCTACATGTTTTCTCAGGGGGTGAAGGTGGCCGTCGAGGTGGCGGTCATGGCCCTGGATGCCGGCCTCATCCCGTATGGCCAGGAGGTCATCGCCGTAGGGGGCACCAGCCGGGGTGGCGACAGCGCCGTGGTGATGCTCCCCGCCCACTCCCGTCGCTTCTTCGAGACCAAGATCCTCGAGATCCTCTGCAAACCCCGCGACCCCGGCGACTGACCGCCTTACTCCGCCGTGGCAGGATTGGGTGGTGCGCTGGGCGTATTGAAGTGCGGGAGGGGGCAGCATTTTGGGCAAGCGCGTACTGGTTACAGGCGGGGCCGGGTTCATCGGTTCCCACCTGGTGGAGGCCTTGCTGGCGCGGGGTCATCAGGTGGCGGTGGTAGACAACCTGTCCACCGGCCGCCGCGAGAACGTGCCTTCAGGGGCAGATTTCCAGGCCGTGGACATCGGCGACCCCGTGCGTGCGGGCGAGGTGTTCGAACGCTTCCGGCCCGAGATCGTCTACCACCTGGCCGCCCAGACCAGCGTGCGGCGCTCGACCGGGGATCCCGCCGGGGATGCCAGCACGAACGTGGTGGGCAGCATCAACGTGCTGGACGCGTCGGTGCGCACCGGGGTCGAGAAGGTGGTATACGCCTCGTCGGGGGGAGCGATTTACGGGGAGCCCGATGGCCTCCCCGTGCGGGAAGATCATCCGGTGCGGCCCCTTTCGCCGTATGGTCTCTCCAAGTACGTGGTCGAGCTGTACCTGCGCCTCTACCGGGACAACCACGGTCTGCGCTACAGCGTCCTCCGCTATCCCAACGTGTACGGGCCCCGGCAGGACCCTTACGGGGAGGCGGGGGTGGTGGCCATCTTCAGCCGCACCCTCCTGGCGGGCGAGCGTCCCGTCATATTCGGGGACGGTCGCCAGACCCGGGACTATGTGTACGTGGCCGATGTGGTGGAAGCCAGCCTGCTCTGCCTGGAGCGCGGGGGCGACGGCGTGTACAACCTGGGGTGGGGCAGGGAGGTCTCGGTGCTCGAGTTGCTCGCCAGCCTGCAGGAGGTGCTGGGCACGGACGTCCCCCCCAGGTACGACCCGCCCCGGCCCGGTGAGGTCAGCCGCATCTGTCTGGATGCTTCCCGGGCAAAAGAAGAACTGGGCTGGCAGCCCACCACCCCGCTGGCCGAAGGGTTGCGCCTCACCGCCCGCTGGGTGGCCCAGGCCGGATAGGGTGACGCCCGCCCGGGTGGCGGCGTCGAGCGAGGCCTGTGGCGGGCGCCTGACGGGGGGCTTGCCGCCGGTGCCCGGCCGGGGGGTCTGGGTAGCCGGAAGGTACCGGCTGGTCCGGCGCCTTGACAGGGGGCGTTTCATACGGACACGAGGCAGTTTCTCCTGGCCGCATCGGTGATCGTGGCCGGGAGCGTGGGGAGCAAGATCCTGGGGTTCGTCAGGGAGTCCTGCCTGGCGGCTGTGTTCGGTGCCAGCGCCGCCACTGACGCGTATCTGGTGGCCTCCACCGTCCCCAACCTCATCGTGGGGGTGGTGGTGGGAGCCATTGCCACCACCTTCATTCCCATTTACACACGGGAGCGCCAGCGAGACCGGGCTGCCTCTGCCCGCCTGATAAGTGACATGTTCCTCCTCCTGGCCGGAGTGGGCATGCTGGCCGGGGTGGCCGTGGTGATCGGGGCCCGGCCCCTGTGCCGGTTTCTCGCGCCCGACTTCCCGGCCGCCACCTTCGACCTGGCCGCCCGCACCGCCCTGTACCTCTCACCGCTGCCGGTCCTGCTCGGGCTGAACGCCCTCGCCACCAGCCTGCTGCAGTCCCACTACCGGTTCACCGGTCCCGCCCTGGCGGGCATCTGCCAGAACGTGGCCCTCATAGCCGCTATCGTCACTCTGGGGCGCTGGTGGGGCATCACCGGCGTGGCGGCCGGGCTGGTGCTGGGGACAGCCGCCCAGTGGGTGGCGCTAGCGCCCGGCATGCGGGGGATCGCCCTGCGGCCTCCCGGCCTCCCCTGGCGCAACCCCGGCGTGATGCGTACGCTTTCCCTGGCCCTGCCCCTGCTGGCGGGCGGGGTGGTCGGGCAGGTGGCCCCGGTCATGCAGCGAGTGCTGGCATCGGGGCTCCCCGAGGGAAGCCTCTCTGCTCTCAACTACGCCACCCTGCTCAGCGGCCTTCCCACCGGGCTCACCGTAGCTGCCCTGGGGACGGTGCTCTACCCCGCGTTTTCCCGCCACACCGCGCAGGGCGACCTGGAGGGCGTCCGTTCCCTCCTCGCCCGTGGCATCAACCTGTCGGTGCTGGTGATGTCGCCGGTAACGATGGGGTGCCTGATCCTGAGTACCCCCCTGGTCAGGCTGGCCTTCGAAAGAGGGGCCTTCGACGCCGCCGACACCGCCGCCACCTCGGCAGCCTTCTGGATGCTGGCCTGGTCCATGCTGGCCGTGGTGTGCAGCGATCTCTGGCGACGGGCGTTCTACGCCCTGCAGGACACCGGATACCCAACGGTGGTGGGCGTCCTGGGGATGCTCGTGTCGGTGGGGTTGAGCCTCGTGCTGGTGCGTCCCCTCGCGCAGGCCGGGCTGGCCGCCGCCGTAACGGTCACCAACCTGGTCACGGGGGCGATGCTGCTTTTGCGTCTGCGAGGTCGACTGGGGCACCTGGGGGGCAGGCAGATGCTGGACCGGGTCGGCAAGGCCGGGCTGGCTTCGGGAACCATGGGAGCGGCGGTCTGGCTGGCCGATCGCCTGAGCCTGGAGTGGATGGCCGCCCACGGCGTACCCGTGGGCTCGGCCCTGGTGGAGGCGGCCCGCCTGGCCGCCCTGGTGGGTGGGGCCGTCCTGCTCTACCTGGGCATCCTGTGGCTGCTGGGCGTTCCGGAGATGCGCCAGGCCGCCGGCCTGGGCCGCCGCACTGTCCGGGCTGTCTGGCGCCGCCTCAGGCTCCGGCCGGGAACAGCCTCGCCGGAGTAGCGGCCCGGCTGCTCCTGCCCGAGCGGCCTCGCCCCGGCACAGGGCTCACGCCTCCCGGTGCCCCGGCCGCCTGGCCGCGGTACGGGGTACAGGCCCCCAGGGCGCGCCGGCGGCTTGGCCGGTTGCAAAGGCCTCTCCGGCCCGGGGGTTCACGCGGGGAACATCCTCTGCAGGGTAGCGGCGAAAACGGTGTATGCCTGCTGTCCGTAAAGGCAGAAAACCACTTCGTTGATGGCGCCAGCCGCCCCTATCCAGTCGCGGGTGGTTTCCAGCATGATGCGGGCTGCCTCTTCCATGGAGAACCCGCCCACCCCGGTGCCCAGGGCGGGGAATGCCACGCTACCGATGCCCAGCTCTCGGGCCCGCTCCAGGGCGCTGCGGGTGGCCGCCCTGATCTTGTCGGCGTCCGTCACCAGATCCCGCCCCATCACGGCCGCGTGGATCACGTAGCGCGCCTTGAGATTGCCGGCCCCGGTCACGACAGCCTCTCCCACCGGGATGGGCCCCTTGCTGACGGCCTCTTTCTCGATTTCCACCCCGCCCTTGCGTTTGATGGCGCCCGCCACTCCCCCGCCCATCCAAAGGTGGCTGTTGGCAGCGTTGACGATGGCGTCCACTTCCAGACCCGTGATGTCATCCTCCACCAGCCGCAACAACGTTCCACGGACCTCGACCCGCTTCCGTTCTTCTTCCATGGCAACTCCCACTACCTGACGGCTGGCACTAGCGGTCGGCCAGTACCACGATGATACCCACGAAGCCGACCACAAGCGTGATCACTGCGCCCATGGCCCAGAAGCGCAGATGGTCAACCCTATCCTGTAGAGTCCGCAGGTCGGTGCGGACCTCGCCCCGCACGGCCCTGATTTCCCCGCTCAACTTGTCGTCGAGGGCTTTGATGTCCGTACGGACTTCCTCCCGCACGGCCCTAATTTCCCCGCTCAACTTGTCGTCGAGGGCTTTGATGTCCGTACGGACTTCCTCCCGCACGGCCCTAATTTCCCCGCTCAACTTGTCGTCGAGGGCTTTGATGTCCGTGCGGACTTCCTCCCGCACGGCCCTGATCTCGCCGCCCAACTCGCCCCGCACGGCCTTGATTTCCCCGCTCAACTCGTGGTGCAGAGCCTTGATCTCGCCGGTCAGCTTGTCGTCAAGGCCCCGGATGTCGCGCACGAGTTCGTCGACCCGGGACGACAGCTTCTCATCGAGCCGATCCATACGCTGCAGAAGGAAAAAGAACTCCGGGGACGCCGCGCCTGGGGTTTGCTCTCCAGTAGCGGCGACTTCTCTGGAGATGTCCTCCTCAGGTATGGCCACCTGCCCACCTCCATCTGTATGGTAGCATCAAGAACTACCCGAAGACAACCCGTCGTTTTCCCAGCCACGTCCAGGCGGCTGGCACAATTGATACTGGCAGTCGAAACCCCGCCGCCGGAGGCGGCGGACCCGGGCCGGGCGGATTCCGTGGCATAGGCGGCAGGCTGCTTGCCCAGCTGCCGGCGGCCGCGCGCATGAGCCTGGGCTGCTCTGGCGCGGGCGACCTTGCTCCCCCTTGCCCCAAGGCGCTGGCAGAGAGAAGGCGCTGGTGATAGCATAGAGGGCGGTGCCCATGCTCCAGGCGGCGGCCGTGCTCGGGGCACCTCGGTGCCGGGCTTTCCGCGCCTGGGTGGGTACGTTTGCGACCGAGCTCTTGGGTATAGGGGAATGGACCAGGCATGTGGACACTGCGCCGTTTTCGCCGGGAAGCGTCCCGGCTGCTGGCCGGAATTCCTTCCCCCCTGCTGGAAGACCTCAACGGGGGCGTGATCGTGGTGCCGGGGGTGGGGCAGCGGCCCGGCGACCCACCAGGGGTCTATCTTCTGGGCGAGTACCGGGTCGACCCGGGCCTGGGTCGCATGATAGTGCTGTACTACGGTTCCTTCCGGCGGGTCCCGGGGGATGCGCCCTGGGCGCAGGTGGTGGAAGAGTTGCGGCGCACCATCCGCCACGAGCTGCGGCATCACGCCGAGCACCGGGCAGGTCTGGCCGACCTCGAGGTGGAAGACGAGTGGCAGAGGAGGCGATGGCGTGAGCAGCTACACGGTAATAAGGGCAGGCTCGCTCATCGACGGAAGCGGCGCTGATCCGGTATCGCCCGCGGTGGTGGTGATCCGGGACGACCGGGTGGTGGCGGCGGGCAGACCGGATGAAGTTGAGTATCCCCCCGACAGCCTGGTGTACGACGCCGGAGGCCGGACGGTGATGCCGGGCCTCATCGACAGCCACGTGCACATAGCCGGTTCCGGAGAGGCAAGCTGGATGGAAACCGTCAAGTATACCATTCCTTACACCACGTTGCGGGCGGCGGTGAACGCTCGCGCCACCCTGGAGGCGGGTATTACCGCCATCCGGGATGCCGGGGCGGGCTGGGGGATCGACGTGGGTCTCAAGCGGGCCATCAATGAGGGGCGGATACCGGGGCCGCGTATGGTGGTGAGCGGGCCCGGTCTCTCCATCACGGGAGGCCACGGCGATCCCGCCAACGGCTGGCCTCCCGAAGTGGTATTCCGCGCGAGGGAGATGTCGGTGGTCGATTCTCCCGACCAGGCCCGTCGGGCCGCCCGTACCCACCTGCGAGACGGTGCCGACTGCATCAAGCTCCTGGCTACGGGTGGCGTGCTGTCCGAGGGGGACCTGCCCACCAGCCGGGGCCTCACCATAGAGGAGATGCGGGCAGCCATCGAGGAGGCTCACAACCTGGGCAAGAAGACCCTGGCCCATGCCCAGGGTAGTACGGGAATCAGGAATGCCATCCTGGCCGGGATCGACTCCATCGAGCACGGTTGCTACCTCACGGAAGAGATCATCGAGATGATGCTGGCCCGGGGCGTCTTTCTCGTCCCCACCCTTTCGGCGGTGCACCACATCGTGGAGCGGGGGGCGGAGGCCGGCATCCCGCCCTACGCCGTGGAGAAGGCCCGGCGCATGCAGGAGGACCACTTCCGCAGCTTCCGCATGGCGCTGGAGGCGGGGGTCAGGATCGCCATGGGGACGGACGCCGCCACTCCCTTCAACTATCACGGTGATAACGCCCTGGAGCTGGAACTCATGGTGAAGGCGGGCATGACCCCTGTGCAGGCCATCGTGGCCGCCACCGCCCGCGGGGCGGAACTGCTCGGCCTGGAGACGGGCGTGCTTGCGCCCGGCAGGCTGGCCGACCTGCTGGTGGTGGACGGCAATCCCCTGGAAGACATCTCCTGCCTGCAGCACAGGGGTCGCATACTGTTGATGATGAAGGGCGGCGAGGTCCAGGTGAACCGGGGTCTTCGCCCGGCGGCCTGAATCTGGCGGTCGCGCGTCGGCCCGGGTGCTGACAGGGGCAGGAGCGCGTCGGCCGGGGCGGCGCATCGGGTAGGGTGTGTTGGCCGGCTGGGGCTTGGGCCGGGCGCGGGGCTGCCCGCCCGGGCTGCAGCTGGGCTCGTCCACGAAGCGCAGACCGAGAAAGGGGGATGGGGCGGTGGCGACGTTGCCGCGTGTCCTCACCATTGCGGGATCGGATTCGGGGGGTGGGGCCGGCATCCAGGCCGACCTCAAGACTTTCACTGTGCTTGGCACCTACGGGATGAGCGCCATCACCGCCATCACCGCCCAGAACACCCTGGGTGTGCAGGGTGTGCACGTGCTCCCGGTGCACATGGTCGTCATGCAGATGGACTCGGTGCTCTCCGACCTGGGCACCGACGCCGCCAAGACGGGGATGCTCGCCACCGCCGAGATCGTGACTGCGGTCGCGGAGACCCTGTCTCGTCATCATGTGAAGAGTCTGGTCGTGGACCCGGTCATGCGCTCGAAGTCGGGACACGCTCTGCTGGACGAGCAGGCCCACCGGGCTGTGGTGGAGAGACTGCTCCCCCTGGCCACCGTCGTCACGCCCAACGCCCACGAGGCGGCGGCCCTGTCCGGGGTCGACCTGCTGGCGGAGGCCGCCCATCCGGCGCACCGGGACGAGGCGGTGCGCGAGGTGGCCCGGCGCATCCACGCCATGGGTCCCCGCTACGTGGTGGTGAAGGGTGGTCACCTGCCGGGCCGGGCGGACGACCTGGTGTTCGATGGAAGGAGCTTCTTTGTTCTGGAGTCGGAGCGCATCGCCACGCCGCACACCCACGGCACCGGCTGCACCTTCTCCGCCGCCGTGGCCGCCTACCTGGCTCGCGGCCTCGATGCGGAGGCGGCGCTGCGGGCGGGCAAGGAGTTCATCACCCGGGCCATAGCCGCCGCCTTCCCGCTGGGCCACGGCATCGGCCCCGTCCACCACCTGGCGGGTGCCCCCCGCGGGCAACCGACCACGGGGCAAGCCAGCGAAGGCTGACCCCGCGGGGGATGCAGCCCATGGGGCGTCCACCCGTGAGTACCGGGATGTCCGGCGCGCGAGCGGCCAGGCCGGAATCGGTGGCGGGAGAAATGGGCATGGGGGTTTCGCCGTGAAGGCCGAGCTACGCAAGCGCTTGCTGTTGTATGTGATTGTGGACCGGGCTTTCGCCGCGGGGCGCGGCGAGGAGGAAATCGTGGCCGCGGCCGCCCGTGGTGGCGCCACCGCCATCCAGTTGCGGAGCAAGGAACTCACGGCCCGCCAGCTTTACCTTACGGGGCTCTCGCTGCGCAGGCTGACGCGCGAGATGGGCCTGCTCTTCATCGTCAACGACCGGGTGGACGTGGCCCTGGCGGTGGACGCCGACGGGGTGCACCTGGGGCGGGAAGACCTTCCCCTGGAGGCGGCCCGGCGCCTCATGGGGCGCAGGAAGATCATCGGCGTGTCCGTGGATACCGTGGAGGAGGCCGAACGGGCGCGGCGGGGTGGGGCCGACTACCTGGGGGCGGGTCCCGTCTTCGCCACCACCAGCAAGTGCGATGCCGGCCCCGCCATGGGGCCGGACGGGCTGCGCTCGATCTGCCGGGCCGTCCGCATCCCGTTGGTGGGCATCGGCGGGGTGAACGTCCACAACGCCCGTCGGGTGCTAGAGGCCGGGGCGGCTGGCGTGGCCGTCATCTCGGCGGTGGTGTCGGCGCCGGATGTAACCGCCGCCGCCGCGGCCCTGCGCTCCGCCCTCGCCTGAAGCGCCGCCTGATTGCACCGCGCGTGACTACTTCCAGCGGGTGAGGATGGTCTCGCGCCGGAAGAGGGGCACCGCCACTTTGAGCAGCAGGTAGTTGGCAATGACCAGGCCGATGAACATGACCCCCACCACCGGGGGCGTCATGCTCAGGCGGCCGAACAGTGGTCCAGGTGCGAGCGTCCGAATTGACGCCCCGGGGCGGGTTGTGCTAATGTACTAGTACACCGTAGAAGCCCGGGAGATGAGTCGTGGTTTACTTGCACGTGGATCCCCGCAGCCCCGTTCCCATCTACCTGCAGCTGGTGGAAGAGGTCAAGAAGGCGGTTGCCTACGGCGCCCTGGCGGTCGGGGACCAGCTGCCCTCCGTGCGGGAACTGTCGGTCCGGCTTGCCCTCAACCCCAACACGGTGGCCCATGCCTACCAGGAACTTGAGAGACTGGGCGTCGTGGTCACCCAGCGGGGCCGGGGGACATTCGTGGCTCCGCAGGCGGCGGACCAGGCCCGCCGGGAACGGCGGGCGCGGGTGTCCGCGCTGGTGCGCAGGCTGGTGGACGAGTCCCGGTCCCTGGGGTTGCCGGATGACGAGTTGCGCCGCCTGGTTGAGCGTGAGTTGTCGGGCCAAGAAGGGGCGTCGCAGGACGGGACGTAGGCGTAGGGGATCGCGGCCCCGGGGCGGGGTGGGGGCGCAGGCCGGCCGAGGCGTCGGGCAGAGCGGGGTCTGGCGCGGGATACGGGCCGTGGCGGCACGGGGGAGAAGGCGGATGCGGGAGACGGGATACGGGACGGGAGGTGTGCGGAGGTGAGCGAGTACGCGGTCTGGACCGAGGGCCTGCGCAAGTGCTTCGGAAGGACCGTGGGCGTTGACGGCATTGACCTGCGGGTGCCACGGGGCAGCATCTTCGGGTTCCTGGGGCCAAATGGCGCTGGGAAAACCACCACCATCCGATTGTTGCTGGGTCTTCTGCGTCCAGACGCGGGCAGGTTTGCCGTGCTCGGCCGCGAGGGACCTCCCTCGCCCGAGGTGCTGGCCCGGGTGGGGTACGTCCCCGAGATCCCGGCCCTCTACCCCGGACTCACCGCAGGTGAACTGGTCTCCCTGTGCAGGCGGCTGTACCGCAGGTGGGATCAGGCCCTGGTGGACCGCTACCTCGATCTTTTCCGGCTGCCCCGCAACCGCAAGGTGAGCGGCTTCTCCCGGGGGATGAAGGGCCAGCTCGCGCTCGTGCTGGCCCTGGCGCCGCGCCCGGACCTGCTGGTGCTGGATGAACCCACCGCGGGCCTGGACCCCCTCGCCCGCAAGCATTTCTTGCAGGCGGTCCTGGCAGAGGCCACCGCCACCGGCCAGACCGTGTTCCTCTCTTCGCACCTGCTGGAGGACGTGGAGCGGGTGGCCGATACGTTGGCCATGATCAGGGACGGTCGCCTGGTGTTGCACAGGTCCATGGACGAGGTCAAGACCGGGGAGAAGAAGGTGCGCGTTGTGTTCCAGGGTCAGGCACCTCCCTGGCTGGACCAGGTACCCGGGGTGAGGCGGGTGGGACGGGAGGGCGCGGCCTTCCTGATCACCGTGGCTGGGGACGTGCCCTCCGTGCTGGAGCGCCTGCGCACGGTGCCCCTGTTCGCCCTGGAGGTGATCGACCTCTCCCTGGAGCAGGTCTTCGAGGAATACGCGACCGCACCCGAGGAGTAGGGCCGGAGGTGGCTGTGATGGGCAGGCTCGGTGTCCTGGTGGAGAAGGAACTGAGGCAGGTCAGGTGGGTGCTCTGGGTGGGGCTGGGGCTGACCCTCCTGGTCGGCCTCTCCCTCCCTTACTTCTACCGGTTCCTCAGCAGGATCGCAGGCGCGGGGGCCATGCTGCCCGGCCTCTCGGGAGAAATCCTGCGGCAGCTGGCGGACTTCCGGGTGTACCTGTGGGCCAACTGGTACGGCAAGAACCTGTACCAGAACCTGACCGTGATCGCCCTGGTGCTGGGGGCGGGCGCTCTGGCCGGCGAGCGGGCTCGGGGGACGCTGCCGTTTCTGCTCACTCTGCCGGTCAGCCGGCGGCAGGCGGTGGCCGCCAAGGTGATGGCGGGCGCGGTGGTGCTTGCCCTATGCACGGTGATCCCTACCCTGGGGGTGTGGGCGGCCTCCCCCTGGCTGGGCGGTGAGAGCGCACCCGAGGGCTTTCTCCTGGGGATGCCCCTGGCCTGGGCCGGTTCTCTGGTGGTGCTGGGTGTGGCAGTGCTTGCCTCGGTGTTTGCGCACGACGGGGTGCGTGCGGGGGTGGGTGCCGGGGTCGTGTGCCTGGCACTGGCGGTGCCGGGGTGGTTCCGTTCGACCTTCTTTCTCTCGTTCTTTTGGCACATGAAGGCGTTTGCCATCATGGCGGGGCCGGGTTTTCCCTGGGCCTCCCTGCTAGTGCTCCTGGGGGCCGCCCTGGTGCTGTTCTGGGCCAGCACTGTGGCGGTGGGCTGCCGGGATCTGTAGCGGCTAGCCCCATCCAAAAGGAGGGGACTTGGACATGGGGCGGGCGGTTGACAGGGGATTGGGTGATATGTTAGCCTGTGGTAGAACCGAATAATGCTTGGTTGGCTCACGGCCAATCCGCTTGATCGCTGAATTCCCCGCCAGGGGAAACGGGGGAACCAGACCAACGGGGCGAATCTCGTCCGGGCCCGGCACCGGTCCGACCGGTGCGGGTGAAGGCGAGACGGGTCACACTCTTTCGATCCGAGCCCGGCAGCTAACCTCGTAAGCGTGGAAAGAGGAGGTGGGTTGGGCCGGGCAACCGTGCCGCCCGACGGGAACGCTTCTCTGCGAGGGGCGTGACTAAGCGAGGCGAGCCTGATGCCCGACCCAGGATGTACCTCCGGGTCGGGTTTTTCCACCTCCAGAGCCGGTGCCACCAGGCCGAGGAGGTGTTTCGTTTGCCCACAGAAGTTCTTGCCGCGCGAGGATACCCCGGGTGGGTGCCCTTCGCCGTCCTGGGAGCGGGCAACGGGGGCCAGGCCATGGCAGCCCACCTGGCCAGCCAGGGGTGGGACGTCGTCCTGTACAACCGGAGCCCCGACCGTGTGCGGGAGCTGCTCGAGCGCGGGGTGCTCACTGTGTCTGGCGCCGTGGATGGCCGCATACCGGTGAGGCCCTGCGCACGGCCCGACGGCGGCCGGGGCAGCCGGTTGGGGGTCGCGCCGGGCAGCGAGCCGGGGCGCGTGTGGAGCAGCCGCATGAAGGGTGCAGGGATGAGTGCCGCCGGGGGCCGGCCAGGAACCGGGACGGTATGGCTGACGGGGTCGCCGGCCGAGGCAGCCCGGGCGCGGGTGCTCATGCTGACAGTGCCCGCCACCGGCCACGCCGACCTGGGGCGCGGCCTGGCGCCCCACGTGCGGGAAGACCAGGTGCTGGTGCTGAACCCCGGCCGCACGTTGGGTGCCCTGGAGATGGAATGCGCGCTGCGGGCCGGTGGGTGCCGCGAGTTGCCCGTGGTGGCGGAGGCGCAGACCCTGCTGTACGCCGCCCGCGTGGCGGGGCCGGGGCACGTGCACATCTTCAGTATCAAGCAACGGGTGCCCCTGGCGGCCCTGCCCGCCTGGCAGACGCCCCGGGTGCTGGCATTGCTGCGGGAGGCTTTTCCCCAGTTCGTGGGCGCGGAAACGGTGCTCCACACCAGCCTGGACAACATAGGAGCCGTCTTCCATCCCGCACCCGTGCTGCTCAACCTGGCCCGGGTGGAGGCGGGCGATCCCTTCGACCACTACCACCAGGGCATTACCCCGGCGGTGGCGCGGGTGCTGGAGGCCCTCGATGGCGAGCGGCTGGGCGTGGCCGCCGCCCTGGGGATCGCCCTGCCCACGGCGCGGGAGTGGCTGCATCAGGCCTACGGGGCCCACGGCCCGGACCTGTATCGGGCGCTCCAGAACAACCGCGCCTACCGGGGCATCAGGGCACCCGATGGCCTGGACACCCGGTACGTGTGGGAAGACGTCCCCACCGGCCTGGTGCCCCTGGTATCGCTCGGTGAATTTGCGGGTGTGCCCACGCCCACCATGAGGAGCCTCGTCCACCTGGCCTCGCTGGTGCACGGCGTGGACTATTTCCATCACGGTCGCACCCTGGCCCGCATGGGGCTGGACGGCATGGGCGTGGCGGACCTGCTGAATTACGTCCGCGAAGGGAGGGAAGCGGCATGAACCGTCCGGCTGTGCTTGCCGCCACGCTGGGGGATTGCGTGCATGTGGCCGGCGTCTTTGCGTTCCTGGGGCTGGCCGAAGACCAGGGGTACCGGTGCCACTTCCTGGGCTCGGCCCGTTCCCCCGAGGAGGTGGTGGAAGCGATCGCCCGGTACCGGCCCGACCTGGTGGCGCTGTCGTACCGGTTGACCGCTGAAGCCGCGGGACGGCTGCTCGCCGACCTCAAGGGGATGCTCGAGTCCAAAGGACTCCTGCCGGGGAGGATGGTGTTCGGCGGAACTCCGCCCGTGGTAGAGGTGGCCGGGGAGACGGGGCTCTTCGAGCGGACCTTCGACGGGTCGGAGGGGGACGAGGCGGTGATCGCCTACCTCAAGGGCCTCCGGGGTACGGGCCGGGTGGAGCGGCGGGACGGGGAGGCATCGTTCCCGCAGACCCTGCCGGAACGGGTGGTCCGGCAGGCCCCTTACCCCCTCATCCGGCACCACTTCGGGTTGCCCTCCCTAGAGGCCACGATCGCGGGTGCCCGGCGCCTGGCCGAGGCCCGGATGCTGGACGTGATCTCCATCGGGCCGGACCAGAACGCCCAGGAGAGCTTCTTCCGGCCTCAGGAGATGGACCCCCGCCAGGACGGCGCCGGCGGCGTGCCGGTGCGGCGGCCCGAGGATTTCGCCGCCATCTATGCGGCCTCGCGGTGTGGCAACTATCCCCTGGTACGCTCGTACAGCGGCACCCGAGACCTCATCCCCATGGCCCGCCTGCTCAAGAGCACCATCAACCTGGCCTGGGGTGCCGTGCCCCTCCTGTGGTACAACGTCCTGGACGGCCGCAGCGGCCGGTCGCTGGGGGAATCCATCCGGGAGGCTCAGCAGGCTATGCGCTGGCATGCCCGGGAGGGTATCCCCCTGGAGGTGAACGAGGCCCATCACTGGAGCCTGCGGGACGCCCCCGATCAGGTGGCGGTGGCCGCTGCCTTCCTGGCCGCGTACAACGCCAGGAAGGCCGGCGTCACCCACTACGTGGCCCAGTACATGTTCAACACCCCGCCCGGGACCACGTTCCCCATGGACCTGGGCAAGATGCTGGCCAAGGTGGAACTGATCGAGTCCCTGCAGGACCGGCACTTCACGGTCTACCGCCAGACGCGGACGGGGCTGGCCAGCCTCCCCGTGGACATGAACCTGGCCAAGGGACAGCTGGCCTCCTCCACCATGCTGCAGATGAGCCTCCGTCCCCACATCGTCCACGTGGTGGCGCACTGCGAGGCCCACCATGCCGCCACCCCGGAGGACATCGTCGAGGCGGTGGGGATAGCTCGTGGCGTCATCCGCAATGCCATCCACGGGCTACCCGACATGACCCGCGACCCGGCGGTGCAGGGGCGCAAGGAGGAGCTGCTCGAGGAAGCCCGGCTGCTGCTTGACGCCATCCGGGACATCGCCCCGCCCGGTACCGCCGACCCCTGGGCCGATGCCGCCACCCTCACTCTGGCCGTACGCATTGGCCTGCTGGACGCTCCTCACCTGCGGGGGAACCCGGCTGCCGGCGGCGCCGTGCGCACGTGCATCGTGGGGGGTGCCTGCCGGGCCGTGGACGAGGAAGGCGCTCCCCTGCCCGAGAAGGTGCGCATCGCCCGCCTGCTGGCCGGAGGCCGTCGCGCCGCCACCTGACGCTGCCCGCGCGGTCCGCGCCGCCAGCTACGCCGCCCACGAGGGGCGCCCTCCGCCTCCCCACCCGCGGGAGAGTGGGGACTACCTGCCCCGATGCAGGACTGCCAGTGGCGCGGGTGATCAGATGGGGGCGACTAGTGTGAGGGCCTCTTCTTCGCGGGAGGCCACCTCCAGCAGGATGTCCGCAACTCGCCGGAGGGCGGCGGCCACCGCGGGCTGAGCCGGTGGTCCCGCGGTCGGCTCGTCGGGAGGCAGGCCTTCAGGGGTGCAGCCTTCAGCGGGCAAGCCGGGTTGGCCCCCTGCCGGGTCGCTACCGATGGCCAGCTCGCGGAACACGGTCGCTGCCTCGCTCCAGAGGGCGGCGGCCATTTCCAGTTCGGTGATGGCCCTGAGGGGTATTGCGGGCTCCAGGGTGCGGGCTTCCCGCAGGAAGGCCGCATACATCCGCCGGAAGGCGCTCCCGCCTGTCCCCCGTTTCTCAATCATCTGGTAGGCGTAGCGGCAGCACCACGCGAAGTCGGGGGCGTCCGCCCAGGAGGGTAGGGTGGCGGCCATGGCACGCAGCCCGGAAATGCCGTAATGCTGCACGCCCAGACGTGCGAGCTCAGGGGGCGGAGGGGCCTGCAGGTAAGATCGGGCGCAGGTGGCCAGGGCGGACCGCACCGCGCGCGGCAGCACCCCTTCGGGTATGGTGGACCGCGGCACCGGAGTCCACTGGCCGTCCACGGGGAAGGGCGGGGCCAGGGAGTGCATGGCCCGGCGGAAGTGGGCGTACGGGACTTCCTGCAGGTCCGGCCAGGCAGTATCCGCCAGCAGCACGCTGCCCGCCGCGCCCCGGCCGGGCGAGCCGGCGGGCGCCGGGCTGGTGCCCGTGTCGATTGCGGGCAGGTATCCTGCTGCGATGACGGCGTGTCCCCCGAAGTGGACGCTGGAGGTGTAGTAATCGAGGTAGTAGAGATCGGTCAGGGTCAGGATGGGTGTGCCTGCGTCTATGTACTGGCACAGCTCTTCCCAGGGCAGAGGAGCATTGCGCCAGGAGAAAGGGGTGCCCAGGTGCAGGAAGAAGTGGGGTTCCAGGTAGGGGGCACGCGCGCAGAATCCGTGAGAGGGTGAGAGAGCGGGGGCTGCCAGGTACGCGAAGCCCAGCCCCGCCCCCAGCCCGAAGCACATGGCCTCCGAAAGGACGACGCCGGCGCAGGACTCGGCCAGGTCACGCAGGGCTGTGGAGCCGCAGTGAGCGCCCGGCCGGTGAACAAACCCGGTGACGGTGGGCACGGTGGCCTCCCTCCTTTAGCAGGGTAGTCCGGCGGGTGCTATCCCGGCGCGTGGGGACTCTGTTCGCCGGCCCGGGGCAACTCCCCTGCCTTTCGCTCCAGGCTCACCAGGCAGATGGCGCCCAGCACCACCGCCATCCCCGCGCCCTGGGCGAAAGTGAGGTGTTCCCCGAGTACCAGCCATCCCAGGAGCGTGGCCACCAGGGGTTCCACGGTGAGGAGTATGGAGGCCGGGGCGGCCTCCACCCGGGCCAGGCCGTATGTTACCAGGAGGAAGGCGACCAGGCCGGGGCCGAGGGACATGAGGAGGATGGCCCCGGCGGTGGCGCCCGTGACCGGAGTCCCGGCCAGGGCCCGGGAGGTGACCCCGACGATGGGGGTCACCAGGCTGTTGAGCAGGGAACGCATCACTAGGAGTACGGGGAGCCCCAGCAGGGGCCCCCACACCTGCACGGTGGCCGGGGAGTAGGTGCCGGACAGGCGCCGCAGCACGAGCAGGTTGACTGCGTAGAAGAATCCCGATCCCAGTCCTGTGAGCAGGGCCAGGGGTGTGACGGAGCAGGCGGTCAGCGTCCCGCGGGGAAGGACCCCGGTCACCAGGCCCAGCCCCACGATGCTGAGGCCGAGCGCGATCACCTTGGGCGGCGATAGCTTTTCCTTCAGAAACAGCCGGGCCAGCAGGGCGACGAAAAGCGGGGCGGTGTAGTTGAGCAGTACCGCCACGGCCAGCGGCGCCCCCGCCACCGCGAGGATGAACATGGGCTGGGAAGTGCCCGGCCCGGAAATGCCCGACAGGAGGAAATAGCGCAGGTCGCTGCGCCGGACCGACAGCAGGCGGGGTCGTATCAGGGCCACACCAGCGGAGAGGATGATCAGGGAGCAGGTGGTTCGGACAGCAGCTATGTCGAGGGGATGCCATCCGCGGGCATCGAGTGCCCGCACGAAGAGTCCCGTGGTACCCCACGTGATCCCGCCCAAGAGGAGCGCCAGGCAGCCGAGAACGTGTCCCCCAGATGTGACCACGGCTATTACGGTATCAGAAACACTCCCCCGCTCGCAACTGGTGCGTGCGATGCAGGGAGAGGGGCAGGGTGCGGCCAATATGACATGTCAATTGTGTCCTTCCGGCAGGGCAGGGGCGGCGGAGGGTTGAATGTGGCAGGGCACGCAGGAGGCACCGTCTACCGGATCGAGGCGGAGAAACTGAAGGAATTCTGCCGGAGCGCTTTTCGGAGGGCGGGGACCAGCGAAGAGCACGCCTGGCTGCTGGCGGATGCCCTGGTGGAAGCGGACCTGAGGGGCGTCGAGACCCACGGCTGTTCGCGACTGGGGATGTACGTGGAGCGCATGGGGACGGGGTCGATCAACCCCCGGCCCCGCCTGCGAATGGTGAGAGAGCATGGAGCCACCGCGGTGCTGGATGGTGACCGGGCCATGGGCCAGCTGGCCACCTGGGAAGCCATGGGGAGGGCGATGGACCTGGCGGAGATCCACGGCGTGGGAGTGGTGGCGGTGCGCGACAGCGGTCACGCGGGGGCACTGGGATACCCGGCGGCGCGGGCGCTGGTACGGGACATGATCGGGTCCGTGACCACCAACACCGGCCCGCTCATGGCCCCCTGGGGCGGGGCGAGGCCCGTGCTGGGGAACAATCCCTTCGCGATGGCCATCCCGTCCGACGCCGGGTTCCCGGTGGTCCTGGACACTGCCCTGAGCGTGGTGGCGCGTGGTCACATCATCATGGCGGCCAGGCGGGGGAAGCCCATACCCGAGGGCTGGGCCATCGACCTGGAGGGGCGTCCCACCACCGATCCCGAGGCCGCCCTGCTGGGATCGGTGTTGCCCATCGCCGGGTACAAGGGGTACGGCATGGCCCTCATGCTGGAGATCCTCACCGGGGTGCTGGCCGGAGGCACGTTCGGCTCCGACGTGGGTCGCTTCGCGGGCGGGGACCCACGGCGCCCGGTGGATATGTCCCACCTGGTGGTCGTCCTGCGGGTGGCGAGTTTGATGGACGTGGCCGAATTCCGGGCCCGGGTGGCGCGGCTGCTCCAGCAGGTTAAGTCCAGCAGGCGCCCCGATACCGCCGGCGAGGTGCTGGTACCGGGTGAGCGGTCCTGGCGCAAGCGGGAGCGGCGACTGCGGGAGGGGATACCCCTGGAAGAAGCCACGGCGGTCATCCTCAGGAAGGTGAGCTGCGACCTGGACCTGGAACCGCCGGCCCTCGAGCCTCTTTCCTGACAGGGGGCCGCGGGCGGGGCAGAGGGGCCGCCCGGTTTGGGCTGCTGAAGCAGCCCCGGCCCCTGTACGAGCAACTGCAGAGATCCCCCGCTGGACAGGCCCGCTTCTTCACCATCGTGACGGGGATCTGGTGGCAGGTTCGGGCGCGGGCCCCGGAGGTGGCCCTGGAGGACCGGGAAGCCTGACCGCCGAAAGATGTGGGGGCATCAGAACGCGCGGCCGAAGGGGGACCTCGCCACCGGGGAGCCCTCAGGCGGCTCGGCAGGCCGCGGGGGCTCGACCGCACGCGTCTTGGGGGGTTCTACATGGAGTTGCGGTATGGGTCGGGGACGGTGAGGCTGGAGCTTCCGGCGGAGTGGAAAGTCGAGGAGGTGGCGTTCCGCCGGTATCCCGCCGAGGCCGACCCGGTGGGGGCCATCCGCCGGGCCCTGGCCGACCCGGTGGGCACGGCGCCCCTGCGGGAGATCGTGCGACCCGGGGAACGGGTGTGCATCCTGGTCAACGACAGTACCCGCAAGGCCCGCAGCGAGCTGATCCTTCCCATTCTCCTGGAAGAGCTCAACTGGGCCGGCGTACGGGATGAAGATGTTTACCTGGTGTTCGCCACCGGCAGCCACCGCCGGGTGGGGCGCGACGAGATGGCCGCCCTGACCGGGCCGGAGGCGGCCGCCCGGGTGGCCATGTTCAGCCACGACTCCCACGATGCCGGCATGCTCACCTTCCTCGGCATCACGTCTCGGGGCACGCCGGTTTACATCAGCTCCCGGGTGGTGGAAGCCGACCGCCGCATCCTGACCGGGAGTGTGGTGCACCACTGGTTCGCCGGCTTCGGAGGCGGGCGCAAGGCCCTGGTGCCAGGGGTGGCCGGTTACGAGACCATCCGGCGCAACCACGCCCTGATGCTGGATCCCGCCTGCCGCACGGGGGTGCTGGACGGCAACCCGGCAGCGGAAGACATGTTCGAAGCGGCCCGCCTGGTGGGGGCCGACTTCCTGGTCAACACGGTCCTGAATCCGGAGGGCGATATCCTGGGTGTGTTCGCCGGGGATATGGATCTTGCCCACCGGGAGGCCTGCCGCCTGGCCCACCGGGCCTTCGCCGGTTACCGGGCCGGTCCTGCCGACCTGGTGATCGCGTCCTGCGGGGGATGGCCCAAGGACATCAACGTCTACCAGTCCCATAAGGCCCTGGAGAACGCCGCCCTGGTGTGCCGCCCGGGTGGGGTCATCATCCTGGCGGCCGAGTGCCGAGAGGGCGTGGGGTCGGAGAAGTACTGGGAGTGGGTGCAGAAGTACTCCACCCTGGCCGAACTGGAGCGGGCCATCCGGGAGGAGTTCGTCCTGGGCGGGCACAAGGCGTGGGCGGTGGCGCGCATCACCGCCCGTCACCCGGTGGTACTGCTTTCGGCGCTCAAGCCGGCCATGGTTTCCCGGCTGGGGTTCGCACCCGCCTCCTCAGCGGAGGAGGCCCTGGCAGCCGCACTGCGCCACCTTCACGCAGGCGGTGTCGCCGGCACCCCGCGGGTGGTGGTGATGCCGCAGGCCGGGCTCACCGTGCCCCTGGCCTGACCTGCTGGGGTCGGGCAGCAGGATTTTGCCTGACGGATGGGGAACATTCCCTTCCCTGGCAAGAGGTCCGTCGATTCCACGAAGAGGGGGGTCTGGTGGGGATGGCGTGGCGGAGGCTCCTGGTGGTCGGGTTGGTGCTGTTCTTCGCCGTGGCGGGGGTGGGCGCGGGTTGCGCCAAGAAGGAAGCGCCGGCTCCGGCGCCCGCGCAGCCCGCTCAGCCCGAGAAGCCCAAGCCGCTGCGGGTGGGTCTGGTGTTCGACATCGGCGGGCGAGGCGACCTGTCCTTTAACGATGCGGCCTATGCGGGCCTGGAGAGGGCTCAAAAGGAGTTCGGAGACAAGACCGGGACCAAGTACCTGGAGCCGTCTGCAGGCGGTGAGAACCGCGAGCAACTGCTGCGCCTCCTGGCGGAGGACAAGTACGACCTCATCTTCGGCGTCGGTTTCATGTTCACCGAGCACGTGGCCAAGGTGGCCCAGGAGTTCCCCAACACCAAGTTCGGGCTGATCGACGGCTTCATCGACAAGCTCACCGACTCGTCGAACATCTCCTGCCTGCTGTTCAAGGAGAACGAGGGGTCCTTCCTGGTGGGGGCCGCCGCTGGC
Source organism: Bacillota bacterium (assembly GCA_030019365.1). Classification (NCBI taxonomy): domain Bacteria; kingdom Bacillati; phylum Bacillota; species Bacillota bacterium. Next base: position 262,270 of record JASEFA010000002.1, on the reverse strand, counting down.
CTGAAGACGAAGACGAACAAGATTGGCTTCGTGGGCGGCATGAAGATCCCGCTCATCGAGAAGTTCGAGGCGGGCTACATCGCCGGCGCCAGGTACGTCAACCCCAGGGTCGAGGTGTTCAGCGAGTACATCGGCACGACGGGTGAGGCGTTCAAGGACCCGGTGAGGGGCAAGGAGCTCGCCCTCTCCCAGATCAGGAAGGGTGCCGACATCGTGTACCATGCCTCGGGTGCCTCCGGGATCGGCGTAATCGAGGCATGCGCTGCTCAGAAGAAACTGGTCATCGGCGTCGACTCAGACCAGTCCCTCACCGCCAAGCCTGAGCAGCGTCAGTACGTCCTTACCAGCATGCTCAAGCGGGTGGACGTGGCCGTCTACGAGACCATCAAGGCCGCCCTGGAGAACAAGTTCAAGGGCGGTTACCAGGTGTTCGGGGTGGCTGAGGACGGCGTAGGCTACGCCGTGAACCAGTACAACCAGCAAATGATCAAGGACATCCAGGATAGGCTGGAAGACCTGAAGAAGAGGATCATCAGCGGCGACATCAAGGTTCCCGCGGACAAGAAGGAGCTGGCCGAGTTCGAGAAGACGCTCCCCAAGTAGATGGCGTTCCTGGAGCTCAGAGAAGTAACGAAGCGTTTTCCGGGGGTAGTGGCCAACGACCATATTTCCCTGGAAATCGACAGGGGCGAGATCTACGCCCTGGTGGGCGAAAACGGGGCCGGCAAGAGCACCCTGATGAAGGTGCTGGCCGGTCTCTACCAGCCGGATGCCGGGGAAATCCGCCTGGATGGCAGGCGGGTGGTGATCGACAGCCCCCGGCGCGCAATTGAACTGGGGATCGGCATGGTGCACCAGCACTTCATGCTGATCCCTCGTTTCCCTGTGCTCGAGAACATCGTGCTGGGATCCGAGCCGGCCCGGGCGGGAGTGCTGCGAGAGCGGGACGCCCGGCGGCTGGTGGAAGACCTGTGCCGGCGCTACGAGTTCGCCCTGGACGTGGGGGCGCGGGTGGGCGACCTGTCGGTGGGTCAGCAGCAACGGGTGGAGATCCTCAAGGTTCTCTACCGGGGTGCCGAGATCCTGATCCTGGACGAGCCCACCGCCGTGCTGGCCCCCCAGGAAGTGCGCGAGTTGTTCCTGAACCTGTGCAACCTGCGGGAGCAGGGCAAGACCATCATCTTCATCAGCCACAAGCTGGATGAGGTGCTGGAGATAGCCGACCGCATATCCGTCCTGCGCCGGGGCGTGCTGGTGGGCACCGTGCGCAGGGAAGAGACCGGGAGGGCGGAGCTGGCCCACATGATGGTGGGCCGGCCCGTCCTCTTTGAGCTTTCCCGCGGCTCCTATCGCCCGGGAGAGGACTGCCTGGTGGTAGAGGACCTCACCGTGTCCGGCCCGGGGCGACGGCCGGCGGTGCGGGGTGTGAGCCTGCGGGTCAGGGCGGGGGAGATCTACGGGATCGCGGGGATAGAGGGCAACGGCCAGTCCGAGCTGGTGGAGGCCCTCACCGGATTGCGGCGGGCATCCGGGGGGCGCATCCTGGTGCACGGCCACCCCGTGGGCGACGGGAAGGTGCGGGGGATGCGGGAGCAGGGCCTGGCTCACATCCCCGAGGACCGCCAGCGGCGGGGGCTCATCCTGGCCATGACCGTGTGGGAAAACGGCATCCTGGGCCTGCACCGGAGCTTGCCTTTCGCCCGCCGGGGATGGCTGCAGGTGGCGCCCATAAGGAAACACGCCCAGAGTCTGGTGCGGGAGTTCGACATCCGCCTGCCCGGGCTGGACATCCCGGTGCGCAACGTGTCGGGAGGGAATCAGCAGAAGCTCATCCTGGCCCGCGAGTTGGGGCGCGAACCCACCCTCATCGTGGCCTCCCAGCCCACCCGGGGCCTGGACATAGGGGCGACGGAGTTCGTGCGCCAGCAACTCCTGCGGGCGCGCGACCGCGGCCGGGCAGTGCTCCTGGTATCGGCGGACCTGGAAGAGGTGCTCTCCTTGAGTGACCGGGTGGGCGTCATGTACAACGGGGAACTGGTGGCCGAGTTCCGGCCGGACCAGGTCACGCCCGAGGAGATCGGCCGCTACATGCTGGGCGGGCGCGCCCGCGCCGGCGTGCCCGGGTCGTCCGGCGGGGAGGCGTCGGGCGGGGACGCGCAGGGCGGGGCGGCGGGGCGCGGAGGAGACCGCACGATGACGGGGACGGGCGGGGAGATGGGATGAGGAAGCGCTACCGGTACCTGGCCCTGGAGATGGCCTCGCCCCTGGTGGCCATAGCATTCGCGGTCCTGGTGGGCGCGGTGGTGATGGGTGCCATCGGGAAGAACCCGGTGGAGGTTTACCGCATCATGTTCACCTTCGCCTTCCGGCGGCTGGACAGCGTGGGCATCATCCTGTTCGGTGCCACCCCCCTCGTTTTCTCCGGCCTGGCCGTCGCCATCAGCTTCCGGGTGGGGCTTTTCAACATCGGGGTGGAAGGGCAGTACCTGATCGGCACCTTCCTGGCGGCACTGACGGGTTTTGCCCTCAGGGGGTTGCCATCTTTCATCCACCTGCCCCTGGTCATCGCCATGGCCGCCCTGGGTGGGCTGCTGTGGTCCCTCCTGCCCATATACCTCAAGGTCCGGCGCGGGGTGCACGAGGTCATCACCACCATCATGCTCAACTACATCGCCTTCTCCCTCATCCACTACCTGATCGCCGACGTATTCATGGATAAGCAGCAGGGGCTCATGCCCGGCGTTGGCAATCCCCTCATCCGGTTACCGAAGATCGCGCCCAGCGCCCTCATGCCCAGGATGCACGGATTTCTTGCCCTCTTCGGAGTGGACCTGCCCAGGCACGTGTACCTGAACTGGTTCTTTCCCCTGGGCCTGCTCCTGGCAGTGGCCGTCCACTACCTCATCTGGAGGACCGCTTTCGGATACGAGTTGCGGGCCGTGGGCCACAACCCCGCGGCTGCGGAGGCGGCCGGAATCCAGCCCGCTTCCGTGCAGACGAAGGCGTTCCTGCTGAGTGGCCTCATCGCCGGCATGACCGGGCTGAGTGATCTCCTCTCGTATTTTGGGTATATGGACCTGGACTTCCCCAAGGGGTACGGGTTCACGGGGATCGCGGTGGCCCTGATGGGCAAGAACAGCCCCCTGGGGATCGTGCTGGCGGCGCTGCTATTCGGGTTCCTCAGCCGGGGAGCTGAAGGGGTGCAAACCTTCGCGGCGGTGCCCATGGACACGGTGGTGATCTTACAGGGAGTAATGATCCTCAGCATCGTGGTGGCGTCGGCCGTCATGGGCCGCTACATCCGCCGCCAGGAACGGAAGGAGGCGCTGGGGGCCTGATCGTGAGCGAGCTCGTGGCTTCCGCCATCCGCATGGGACTGCCGGTGCTGCTGGCCGCCCTGGGCGCCGTCTACTCCGAGCGCAGCGGCGTGGTCAACATCGGCCTGGAGGGGATGATGATCACGGGGTCGTTCTGGGGCGCGGTGGGGGCTTACTACGCCGGTCCGCTGGCCGGGATGGCCCTGGCGGTGGTGGCGTCCGTGCTCATGGCCCTGGTGCATGCTGGGGTTTCGGTGACCTTCCGGGTGGATCAGATCGTGAGCGGGGTGGCGTTGAACATCCTGGCTTACGGCGCCGCGCGCTTCTCCAGCATCACCCTCTTCCAGAAGGCCACCATGAGCCCCCACGTGCAGGGTTTCACACCCATCAGCATCCCCGGCCTCGATCAGATCTCCTGGCTGAAGCCCCTGGTGAGCAACGTCTCCCCGCTGGTGGTGGTGGGCCTGCTGCTGGTACCCTTCAGCTACTGGCTGATCGAGAAGACGGTCTTCGGGCTGCGCCTGCGCTCGGTAGGGGAGAATCCCCTGGCCGCAGACACCCTGGGCCTGAAGGTTTTCCACCTCCGCTACGCGGGAGTGCTGCTGAGCGGGGTGCTGGCGGGTCTGGCCGGAGCCTACCTCTCGGTGGAGCACACCGGCATGTACGTGGAAGGGATGACCCAGGGCAAGGGGTATATTGCCCTGGCCGCCATGATCTTTGGAAACTGGTCTCCCGTGGGGGCCATGGGGGCGGCCCTGCTGTTCGGGCTGGCGGAGTCGCTGAGTTTCCGGGTGGTCGAGAGCGCGGTGGTGCCCTACCAGTTCATCAAGATGATCCCTTACGTCCTGACACTGGTCGTGCTGGCCGGCATGCTCAAGCGGACCACGCCCCCGGCCGCGGACGGCATCCCTTACGAACGCGAGGAAGCCTGACGGGTCGGCTTTCCCTACGAGCGGGAAGAAGACTGACGTTCCCCGACGCCGGGGGAGGGGGGTACCCGCTGCCGGGGGAGAGGGGGTATTCACTGGTGCGGGCCGTGGACCTGATCCTGAAGAAGAGGGACGGGGGCACGCTGTCGCGGGAGGAACTGGACTTCCTGGTTCAGGGTTACGTGCGGGGGGAGGTCCCCGACTACCAGATGGCCGCCTTCCTGATGGCGGTGTGCTTGCGGGGCATGGAACCCGGCGAGGTGGCCGACCTCACCATGGCCATGGCGGACTCGGGCGACCGCATGGACCTGGGTAGCATCCCCGGCATCAAGGTGGACAAGCACAGCACGGGCGGCGTCGGCGATAAGACCACCCTGGTACTGGCCCCCCTGGTGGCCGCTGCCGGGGTGCCGGTGGCCAAGATGTCGGGCCGGGGCCTGGGCCACAGCGGGGGGACCCTGGACAAGCTGGAGTCCATCCCCGGGCTGACGGTGGACGTACCCCCGGAGCGCTTCCTGGAGCAGGTGCGCCGCATCGGCCTCGCCGTGGTGGGGCAGGGGCGCCGCCTGGTCCCCGCCGACGGCAAGATGTATGCCCTGCGCGACGTGACCGGCACCGTGGACAGCCTGCCCCTGATAGCCTCCAGCATCATGAGCAAGAAGATCGGCGCCGGCGCCGACGCCATCGTGCTCGACGTCAAGACGGGCAGCGGCGCCTTCATGAAGGATTTCGAATCCGCCCTGGCCCTGGCCCGCACCATGGTCGACATCGGGGAGAGGGCCGGCCGTCGCACCCGGGCGCTCATCACCAGCATGGACCAGGCCCTGGGCCACGCGGTGGGCAACGCCCTGGAGTTGCGGGAGGCGGTGGCCACTCTGGCCGGCGGGGGTCCCGCCGACCTGAGGGAGCTATGCCTGGTGCTGGGCAGCCACATGCTTGTCCTGGGCGGAGTCGCCCGGGACCTGGCCCAGGCGCGCTCGCGCCTGGACGAGTTGCTGGAGTCGGGGGCAGCCCTGGCCAGGTTCCAGGCCATGGTGGAGGCCCAGGGGGGCGACCCCCGGGCCGTGCTCGCGCCCGGCGTTTCCGGGGGGGCCGACGCCGGCGTGCGCGACGGGGACCTGCTTCCCGTTGCCCGGTACGTCCACCTGCTCCCGGCCGATGTCGATGGGTACGTCACCCGTGTTGACGCCCTGCTGGTGGGCCGCGCGGCCATGCTGCTGGGGGCGGGCCGGGCCAGGAAGGATGACCGCGTTGACCCTGCGGTGGGCATCGTCCTCCGGCGCAAGGTGGGCGATCCCGTGCGGCGGGGAGAGCCACTGGCGGAAGTGCACTACAACGACGCCGACCGCCTGCCGGCCGCCCTGGAGCTGTTGGAGCACGCCTATCGCATTGAGGGACAGCGGCCGCCGGTCCCACCCCTGATCCTGGCCCTGGTCACCGCCCAGGGCGTCGAGCACTACCGTGCCGGACCACAGCGCGCGCGACCGGGATGCGGCGCCGGCTTGACGAAGGGAGATGTTGGCCGTGAGTGATAAGGCCGGGGCTCCGGCGCCGGGTGGGGCGGTGGAAGGCGGGTCTGCGGGGACCATCTCCGACGGGGAACTGGTGGCACGGGCTACGGAGGCCCGGGAATGGGCCTACGTCCCGTACTCAGGGTTCGCGGTGGGGGCCGCCCTGCTCACCCGGTCGGGTGAGGTGTTCACCGGGTGCAACGTCGAGAACGCATCCCACGGCCTGACCGTCTGTGCCGAGAGGGTGGCCATCTTCAACGCGGTGTCCCGGGGCCAGCGCAATTTCGCTGCCCTGGCGGTGGTGGCCGACACGGAGGGCGTGTGCTCCCCGTGTGGGGCCTGCCGTCAGGTGATGGCGGAGTTTGGGGACTTCCGCGTCATCATGGCCAACGTGAGAGGTGACCGGAGATCCAGTTCCGTGGCCGAGCTCCTACCCGCTGCCTTCGACTTCCCGCCCACGGGAGGCGCTGCCCATGACGCCCGCTGAACTGGCTGCCCGCATAGACCAGACCCTTCTTGCCCCCACTGCCACCCCGGCCCAGGTGGAGGCCCTCTGCGCGGGGGCACTGAGGCACCGCTTCCGGGCCGTCTGCGTGAGCCCGGCGTATGTGGCTCTGGCCGTGGAGCACCTGGAGGGAAGCCCGGTGCGCGTATGCACGGTGGCGGGATTCCCCCTCGGCACCGTCACTCTGGCGTCCAAGGCGCGCGAGGCGGAGGAAGCGGTGCGCGCCGGGGCCAGCGACGTGGATATGGTGATCAACATCGGCCGCCTCAAGGCCGGTCAGCTCGACTACGTGCGCGACGAGATCCGCGCCGTGGTGCGGGGCGCCGCCCGCGCCGCCGTTGGCGCCGCGCACCGCGCGCCCGTTGGCGCCGCGCACCGCGCGCCCGGCGACGCCACCAGCCCCCCGCCGGGTGATGCTGGGCACCGCGCCTTTGGCACGGGAGGCGCCACCGCCGAGGGGATCGTGGTCAAGGTCATCATCGAAGCCTGTTACCTAACGGACGAGGAGAAGGTGGTGGCCTGTCGCCTGGCGGAGGAGGCCGGGGCCCGCTTCGTGAAGACCTCCACCGGATTCGGGCCGGGCGGTGCCACGGTGGAAGACGTGCATCTGATGCGCCGGGCGGTGGGTGACCGGCTGGGCGTGAAGGCCTCGGGTGGCATCCGCACGCTGGCCCAGGCCCTGGCCCTGCTTGGGGCCGGCGCCGATGTGCTTGGCACCAGTTCCGGCGAGGCGATCATGGCCGAACTGGTTTCGCATACGTAGGGGCAGCCGGCCGGCCGCCGGGCGGGCAACCGGTCGCCTGCTGGGCAGGCTGTTCCGCTGAGTGGCGGCCCCCGCAGGGAGGTTCCTATCGATGGGGTGGAGTTCCGATCGTACCCGGAGTGATTTCGCCCTGACCCGGCACTAGATGTCGCGGCGGGCGAAGCAGCGGATGGCCAGCGCCACCATCGCGGCGGTGTAGAGCAGCGCGTACACGATCATCCACACGCTGGGCTCGGACAGGCTGCCCAGGGGGCCCAGCTGGCGCACGGCCATGAAGGGGTCCCCCGACGACCCGGTGAGGACGGCTACGATCTTGCGGTAGAGGGCGTCGGAGGGGAGGATCAGGCTGGACACGATGCCCAGGCGCTGCATGGTCAGGTTGTCGATGAGGGCACCCACCTGCTCCGCCATGCCCCCCACGAAGGCCACCACGTAGAGGCCGAGCACCGCCATGCCGTTGGCCCAGTGGGTAGGGATGTGCTCCCCAGCACGGTCACCGCCAGCAAGGCGAGCGGGGTCAGGCAGAAGAGGGCGAGGGCGCCGGGCTCCCCGGTAGTGCTCGTGCCCGTGTAGTGCCGCACGATCGCCAGGATGGCCCCGAAGTACAGGGCGGCGTACAGGGCGAGCAGGGCGCCCAGCCCGGCGTACTTACCCCCGATCACGGCGGCCCGGGAGAGCGGGCGGGTCACGATGGTCTGCAGCACTCCGTTCTCCAGCTCCGTGGAGACCACGCCCACAGCCGAGAATATGGCCAGGAAGGCCACGATGAAGTTCCCGAAGAACAGGCCCAGCACCAGGAGCTGGGTCCCCAGGACCGAGGCCGTCAGCTCCCGTTCTATGGGCGAGATCTGCCGGGCGGCCGCGCGCACGCCCAGGGCAAACAGTACCAGGAAGACCACCGTCAGGATGAGGGTCAGGAGCAGGGCGGAAGCTCGAGAGGCGAACGCATCGCCGCACCCGAGTGCTTCATCCCGATGCCTGGCGGGTGACGCGTGCGGTGGCGCGCAGCTTCCGGTACAGGCTGGCCCGGCTGATCCCCAGCTCCCGGGCGGCCTGCTCCACCGCCGTGCTGCCCGATCCGTAGCGGGAGAGGCAGGTTTGGATCAGACTGGCCTCAAAGCGGCGCACCTGCTCGCGCAGGGTGCCATCGGCCACCGCCGTCGTGTGCCGGCGCAGGCGCGGTGGCAGGCTCTCCAGGGTGATGGTGGGCCCCTTGGCCAGGTGGACGGCGTACTCGACGGTGTTCTGCAACTCCCGCACGTTCCCCGGCCAGTCGTACGCCAGGAAGGCGTCCAGGACGGCGCGGCTGAATCCGCTCACTTCCTTGGGCACGAGCCGCCGCTGGTTGTCGAGGAAGTACTCGGCGAGGAGCGGTATGTCTTCGCGCCGCTCGCGCAGGGGCGGTACCTGGAGGGGGATGACGCTCAGGCGGAAGTACAGGTCCTCGCGGAACTCGTGGTCGTGCATCATCTGCTCCAGGTCGCGGTTGCTGGCAGCGATGACCCGCACGTCCACCGGGATGGGGTGGGTGCCCCCCACCCGTTCCACCACGTGATCCTGCAACACGCGCAGGAGCTTCACCTGCAGGTGCAGGGGCATATCGCCGATCTCGTCCAGGAAGATGGTGCCACCGCTGGCCAGCTCGAACTTGCCCGGCTTGCCCTCGCGCTTCGCCCCGGTGAATGCACCCCCCTCGTACCCGAACAGCTCGCTCTCCAGCAGGGTTTCCGGGATGGCACCGCAGTTCAGCACCACGAAGGGGCCGGACGCCCGCGGGCTGGCGGCATGGACGGCGCGGGCGAACATCTCCTTGCCGGTGCCGCTTTCCCCGCAGATGAGGACGGTGACATCGCTGGCCGCCACCTGCATGGCCTGTTCTTTCATGCGCAGGATGGCGGGGCTGGTGCCCTTGATGTCGGCGAAGGTGTATCCCGGGAGGGTGTCGGTCATGCTGCGGACCAGGCGCCTCACCTCGGAGAACGCCCGGAAGGTGGCCACCACCCCCTTGACGACGCCCTCCACGCGGACGGGCAGGGCGGTGACCAGGAAGTGGGTGGGCCGGGGCCGCTGGTAGATTTCCTCGCGCTCACGGTACTCCTGTCCGGTGGCGAGCACGGTGAGCATGGGGGAATCCGGCCACAGGGTGGAGAGGTGCTTGCCCAGCAGCTGCCGCCGCGGCAGCCCGATGAGCACCTCGGCCGAGCGGTTGCAGTGGGAGATGAAGCCGGACTCGTCGATGGCCAGGACGCCCTCGCCGATGCTCTCCAGGATGGTGGCAAGCTGGCCCGAGGTGATGCTCAGCCTGGTCATGGCGTGATGTTCCCGGACCTTGCTGGCAAGCAGCTCCGCCATGCGTTGCAGGAATTCCAGCATCTCGCGCTGCTTGCCCAGCAGGATTTCCCGCTGGGCGGCGGTCATGGCGGAAAGACCCAGCACCCCGACCACGCGGCCGTCCACCACGATGGGACAGCAAATCTCGGCCTGCTCTTCCGTCTCCCCGGTGAGGGAGCGGGGGTCGTACGTGGGGTCCGAAGCGGGATCCTCCACCACGAAGGACTGTCCCGTGCGCAGCACCCGACCGTACAGGAAGCCGGCCGTGGGGTCGCCGCCTTCCTCGTTACCACCGATGCGCTGGCGGTACTTACCGGTGCCGGCCACCACGGTGATCCGGTCGTCCACGATTTCGGTTTCCACGCCCAGGGCGGCAGATACCGCCTCCGCCACCTGCTGCGCTGTCTCCTGAATCGATAATAGATCCGACCCGGGCAACCCGGCCCCCACCCCCATGGCGGGCATGTGCGCCGCATTCCCGCCCGCCTACCAGCGCGGCAGGCACGTGCGTTGCGGTCCCGGCCGCCCCCCGCGCGGCGGTTCCCGGCCCGTTGCAGTAGTTAGTTCGCTCTGGAGTGCCAGCCATCCTGCCCACCCCGGCGGGGGGCGGAGAACGCACGGTCAGCGGACTGACCGTGTAGGCGGGAAGACTGTCAGGGCACTGACACTGACGCTGGTTATGTGGTAACATTTGGTAGAGTCAGCAATACGCGGTTGACGGAAATCGCGCGTGCGATCTTTATGTTAACGCTGCAGATTGCGGTGGTGCCCCGCGGGGAACCGGAGGGACGGATGGCGGAGTGCACAGTCAGCCGATTGACCATGTGAGAGGCCACACTGTCAGTCGGCTGACCGTGTTGGTTTGCCTGTGGGCGTCGGGGGGCGTGGGCGTGGGCTGCCGCGCGCCGCGTCGGGGTCAGACGGTAGCGTGGGCCGGGGAGAGGGGGCTCAGCCACTTGTGGGCTTCGGCGATGGAGTAGGCGGCCAGGGCTCCCTCCTGGGCGGCCTCCATGATGCGTCGGGGCCGCACGGCGTCGCCCACCACGTACACCTCGCCCACGCGGCCGGCCAGGTCCAGGGCCAGGTCGTTCACCGGGGTGGCTCCCACGGCCAGGAGCACGGCATCGGCGGGGAAGGACGCGGTCTGCAGGTGGCGGTCGATGGTGTGGACGGTGCCGTCGGTGATGGCGGTGGCCGTCACTCCGGTGAGTCCGTTGATCCCCAGGCGCTTGAACCGCCCCAGCATGTCCAGGCGGTTGATGGGCTCCATGTCCAGGGCCAGGTCCTGCAGCATCTCCAGGATGGTGACCTGCTTACCCTGCTCGGCCAGGAGCTCCGCCGTCTCGCATCCCACCTGACCGCCTCCCATTACCACCACGCGCTGGCCGTCCACCTTCCTGGTGCCGGCCACCACGTCCCAGGCCTGGAAGACGCGGGGCCCGTCCACACCGGGGATGTCGGGAACCGCCGGCACCGCCCCTGTGGCGACAATCACGGCGGCCGGCTGCTCCCGCAGGACGTCCTCAGCGGAAACCCCGCGCCCGGTGACCACGCGCACCCGGAACAAAGCCAGCTCCCGGGTGAGAAAATCCGTGAACCAGTTGATCTTGTCCTTGTGGGGAGGAAGGGCGGCCAGCAGCATCTGTCCCCCCGGGCGGTCCGACTTCTCGAACAGCACCACGTCGTGGCCGCGCATCGCGGCGATGCGGGCCGCCTCCATGCCGGCGGGGCCGCCTCCCACCACCACCACCTTCACGCGATGGGGGGCGGGCGGGATGGTGCCCAGGAGCTCCTCCGTCCCTACGGCGGGATTGACGGTGCAGCGCATGATGCTGGAGGCGAAGATGCCGTTGCCCACGCACCCGATGTTGCAACTGATGCAGCGGTTGATGCGGTCGGCGTGCCCGGTGGCCGCCTTGAGGGCGAACTCGGGGTCGGTGATGAGGCCGCGCCCCACCGCCACGAAGTCGGCCTTGCCTTCGGCGATGATGCGGTCGGCCATCTCGGGCGTGCGGATGACGCCCACCGTTATCACCGGGATGGTCACCACCTGCTTGATGGACTCGGCCAGGTAGACCCGCCATCCTTCCGGGTACGACATGGGTTCCAGGACGCGGTCCATGCTCTCGTAGATACCGGCCGACACGTGCAGGACGTCCACCCCGGCCTGCTGCAGCATGGGCGCCACCTGTCTGGCCTCGTCCAGGGTGAGGCCCCCGGGGATGAACTCGTCGGCGCTGAAGCGGAAGCCGATGACGAAGTCGTCCCCCACCTTCTCGCGCGTGCGCCGGATGATCTCCAGGGGGAAGCGCATCCGGCCCTCCAGCGTCCCGCCGTACTGGTCGACGCGCTTGTTGGTGTACGGCGAGATGAACTCCCCGATCAGGTAGCCGTGGGCGCCGTGGAGTTCCACGCCGTCGAAGCCGGCCAGTTTGGCGCGGGCGGCCGCCTCCGCGAACCTGTTGATGAGGGTGTCGATCTCTGCGCCGGTCAGCTCGCGGGGCTGCACCCCCAGGAAGCGGCAGGGCACCGGCGACGGCGCCACCGGCACGTGGCCCTCGGTGATGGCGGGGGTGGTTTGCCTCCCGGCATGGTGGATCTGCTGCAGGGCCACCGCCCCATGACGTTTGATGGCGGTGGCGAGAAGGCGCAGGCCGGGGACGAACTTGTCGTCATCGATGCGATGCTGGCGGACCACGTTCTTCCCGATGGGGTAATCCACCTGGGCGTTTTCCACGATGATCAGGCCCGTCCCACCCTTGGCCCGCTCTTCGTAGTAACGGATCATGCGGTCGGTGACCTCGCCGTCCTCGCCGCCATAGTTGGTCGCCATGGGCGGCATCACCAGGCGGTTCCGCACCGTTATCTTGCCGATCCTGCCTGGCTGAAACAGACTCGGATAATGCTTGGTGGGCACTAGCCACTCCCTCCCCGCAGGCGTTGTTCTCCTCAATATTGGTGTCCTGCGGCGGGGTGCCTCATGCCTGACGTTCGTCGCCGGGAGGCCGATCCGGATCGGTGGTTGTGCACGGGAGGGGGGCGACGCTGCCGCCGGCGCGCGCGCCGGGGTCAGCAAGGGAGTCGGCGGGGGCGACGTGGCGGGCGATCAGGACCTGCACGGCGAAGAACAGCACCACCGCCGTGGCGGCGGCCAGGATGAACGGCGCCAGCACCAGCTTCTGCCGGAGGTAACCGGCCAGGGGCACGGCCAGGACGGCGGCGACGCTGCTCATGGTACCGATGGCGCCCAGCGCCCGGCCGCGTATGGTCTCCGGTAGCGCTATCACCCGGAAGGCATCGCTGGCGACCATGGAAAACTGGAAGGCGGCCGAAATGGCGAGCATGCCGGCCAAGATGGCGCCCAGGTGCCTCTGCAGGGACCAGAGCAGCACGGTGCCGCCCAGGGCGAGGGAGGCCCAGGAGAGCACCCGGTAGACACCCCACCGCGCCACCGCCCGGCCGGCCAGCAGGCTGCACAGGGCCGAGACGGCCGAGCCGGCCGCGTAGAACAGGTTGATCTGGGACTTGCTCAACCCCATGGCGTCGCTGGCATGCAGGGCCAGGAACGGTCCCCACATGGTGGTGCTGAGGACCAGGTAGTACGCCACCGAGATGAGGAGCACGACCGCCAGCCGCCCTGAGAACACCTGGGTGAAGTGGAAGTGGATCGACCCCGCCGCCGCCGGTTTGGTCTCGCGCAGGAGGGCGTGCCGGGCGATCGCGGTGCCCAGGAAGATGACTCCGGTGGTGAGGAGCAAGCCCCGCGCCCGTACGACGGGAAGCAGGTAGGCTCCCAGAAGGGGCCCCGCCACCACGCCCAGCCCGATGGTGAATTCCACCAGGCCGAAAGCGTGACCCTGGCGCTCGGGAGGAACGGCCTCGCCAATGATGGTGGAGAAGGTGGGCCCCTGGATGGCGTTGGCCACGTACCAGAGGATGTAGACCAGGACGAAGGGTTTCCACGAGGACATGAACGCTGCCGCCGATATGGCCACGGCGCAAAGGTACGTAGGATAGACGAGGGTGGGGAGACGCCCCCAGCGGTCGCTCCAGATGCCGCCCTGATACTGGAACAGGGCGGCCACCGCCGTCCAGATGGCCACGGACAGGCTGACCTGGAAGGCCGTCGCCCCCAGGTCGCGCAGGATGAGCGGAAGGATGGGGCTCCACAGCGTCATGGCGCCCACGTTCAACGCCGTGGTGGCGGCCATGACGGGCACGTTTCTCGCTGCGGGCCACGATCCGGTTGTCTGCTGCACGCCTACACGTTCGCGCTCTACTTCTCCCATCCCTTCCGGGCGGCGTACCGTCGCCTCCCAGGATGCGGCCGGGCCGCCGGCGGGTGGCCCCCGCACCGCCCGCATATGGATTAGGCAGTGAGACCTCGGGGGGTGCGGTCATGGAGACGGTGCGGGCGGGGCTGGAACTGGTGGCGGAGAGTGCCGTCATCATCACTCCCGGTCTCTTCCTCAGCATGGAGGTTACCTTTGATCACCAGGCGGCTCCGGAATGGAGCGGCAGCGACGTGTATCAGCTGGACGGTGCGGTGCTCGGGGGCCGCCGGGTGGCGGCCAGCGGGCGCCATCGCACCTACCGGGAGACCTGCCTGCCGCTGGGCCTGGGGACGGTGGAAGCGGCGCCGGCGGTACCGGCGCCGCTTCCTGACTACGTCCGCCGCACAAGGGTGAAGCTGCAGGGTAGCCTGTTCCTCGATCCGGGCCAGCTGGTGGCGGGCCTCACCGCCCACTGGGTGAATGAGGCGGGCCAGGTGATCCTGGACGCTCCCCTCCGCCGGCCGGACGTGGGCCTGGACTGGCTGGGGCGCGGCCTCTTCGTCCTGGACGTGTCCGGCCAGGTCCGGGCGCTCCTGGCCCGGCTCTGATGGTGGTCACCTGCCTGGCCTGCCTGCGGCTCCGTCTGGGTCGGCGGTGGGCCGACAGGCCAGCCAATGCCCGCGTGCGGTGTTGCCCCGCCGGCAAAATGCGGGCTGCCTGCGTCGTTCCTCAGGAAACGAGCGGGCTGAGGGCCACCGCCAGCAGGGCGGCGGTGAGGATGCGGATGACGGTGCCCAGTACGGCGGCCTCCATGGCCTCGCCTTCGGACAGGTCGGAAACCCGCGCCCATACCGCCGGGATCTGACCGAATATCACCTGCAGGGGGAAGCCGGACGCCGCCAGCACGAAGGACCCGATCACCAGGGCGGGAGCCACCTGGGCCGAGATGTCCTTGAGCGTGTTCATGGCCAGGGTCGGGGAGGCCAGCACCGACAGGATGCCGGTCTTGGGCTCGATGCTGAGGGCGGTGAGGGCAGCGGTCAGGCCGCTCTCGATGGGCTTCCACGCTCCCAGGTAGTCCAGGGCCCCGATAATCCCGAAGATCACCACGGCAGCGGGGATGATGAGCAGGAACACGAGCTCCGCCCCTTCGCGACCGGCACCGAATACGGTATCGAGCGCGCCCTTGGTGGGGGTGAAGTGCGGCAACTCCTTCAGCTCCACCCGCCTGGTGTCCCGGTAGATGGTGCGGCTGAGCAGGAACGGCACCACCACCAGGGGCAGGAAGAGGGCGATCAGGATCACAGGGAATACGGCGATTCCGGCCCGGGTCATGGCTAGCATGCCCAGCATGAAGGTGGAGAAGGACTGCTGGGACTGCACCATGGTGGCCACCGCGATCTTCTGCTCCGCTCGGGTGGCCCCGGCCTGCTTGAGAGTGGGGCCGGTGATGCGGCCCGCGGCGTTGATGTCACCCAGGATGTTGTACACGGCGGGGATGATCACCGTGGGGTTGATTCTCATCCACCTGGCGGCGGGCGCGAATATGCGGATGAGAGCGTCCGTGAATCCCAGCCTCTCCAGAACCCGCCCCACGATCACGCTCAGTATGATGGTGACGCCCAGGGCACCGGTGATGTAGATCTTGACCACGATGTCGAAGACCTTCTTCACCATGGCGTCGAAGGTCCCCGCGATGGTCCCGGGCCCGAGGAGCAATCCCAGCAGCGCCAGGAGTACCATGACCAGCCCGATGACCTCAATGCGGGTCATGGTGCGCCCGGTCACCGCTTCCTTTTCCAGGGTCGCCATTCTCATTGCCTCCTCTCATGGGAATCCTCTCTTTCCGATGAGCCCTTCCCGTCGCACGTTTGACCTATATGCGGCTCGCATCACCTCCCCGGCGGCCGGGCGGCCACCTGCTTGGGCAGGAGGAAGCGCCCGGCCATGTCCTGCGCGTATTGCCTGACGGCGGCGTGGCCCGCCCGCTCGAGCGGCAGGGCCAGCACCCGCTCCCGGAACAGCCAGACCTCCACGGCGGGAAGGAGGGCGTGGAGGGCGTAGGCCAGAGGCATGCCGTTTTCCAGGATTTCCACCGCGTGGGAGTTGCCCACCAGGAAGGTCAGCCCCAGCTCCCTGGCCTTCTCCACCAGGGGGTGGGAAGGCCGTGCCCTGCTGATACTGGCCACGATGGTGTTCACGTCCGGGTGCTCGCTGAGGGCCTGGCTCAGATGGGCATCGCTGAAGCCGGTGTGGGGGAAGATGTGCAGTATCTCCCGTACCGGAGAACCGGGGCTGCCGTGGAGGAGCTGCGGCCCGGTGGCCACCACCGTTTCCATGGCCTCGGGGCACTCGCGCAGGTCGCGGTCACTGTCCAGGGCGTCTCGCTCGCGGGCAAACCCCATGAAATCCTCCAGGCGGTGCAGGATGTCGCCGGCCGTGCGGATGTCATCCAGGGGTTCGCCCACGTACATGATGTTGCCGGGGACACCCCCGTAGGCGATGTCCACCCGCACGGGGCGGTGGCCGTGCAGGAAGGGGATGCCGGGATGCAGACCGTGGAAGGCCTCGTGCAACTCGAACACCGCTATCCCGTACAGCGACAGGTAGAACTTCAGGGGCACCCCTCCCGAGTTGGCCGCGTCCGCCACCGGGTGGTGGGCCACGATGGCGTCGATGTCCATGGCTCCCGCCAGCTCTATCTGGGACTCGGTGAGGGTCATGGTGACCGCCAGCTTCCGCACCGGCTGATCCGGATCGCCGAATACCAGCCCGGGCGTCTCCATCACCGCCTTGCCCGGGATTCCCGAGGACTTGATGACCACGAACCGGTTGCCGGTGCGGGCAAGCTGACCCAGGTCGGTCACCACCCGCCCCCCCGTGATGGCGTCCAGGGCCATCAACACGTCGTTCACCCGCGGCACATCCATGCTCTTTCCTACCTCCTTTGACCGGACTGCCGGCTTCCCACGGGCCCGCCGCGGCGGGTCCTGCCCTGGGGGCAGGCCTCGCCGTAAACGAAAACCGCCGGCCCGGGTAAACGGTCTACCCAAGACCGGCGGTTTGCAGGCTCTTCGGCCCGAAGCTCCCTACACCTGCCAGCCCTTTGCGATCCGGCGACTCGCACCACGCGGCGCCACCCTGCCGCCTGACCGCAACTTTCTGTCCGGTCGGCGGCGGGCGGACAATCCCCCTCTTCTCACGCCGGGCGGCTCACTCGCCCGTGAGGGGCTTGTCCATCACGATGATGGTCCCCGCGATCTCGGCCTCCGGGTCGTAATCCTTGAGGATGCTCCTGACCCCGAGCCAGGGAAGCTGGCGCTCAAGCTCCTCCCGCATCCGTTCCTTGAAGGCGTCCAGCAAGGCCACGTCGGCCATGCGCGAGGCCGCCCGGTTCACCCGGTCCAGATAGTCCAGGCCCCGGATGCGCTTGTGATCCGCCAGCACCACGATCTTGGTACCGACGATGTCCACCCGCAGCCGCCTGACCCCGATCTCGAACGCTTCCTGGTTCACCTGGTTGTATATGCGGGCTATTTCCTGCTTGAGCTCCCCCAGCTCGGGCACCTTGTGGCAGCCACTCCCCCTCGCCTGTCCGCTTTGTCCCCTGTTATTCGACATCTTCCTCTGGATTCCTCCTTGGCCTCCCCCGGCGGGAACCGGCAGGACCCGACACGCCCGATGGTGTACCATACATAGGTGGAATCGCCACCGATTCCCATCATTCCGAGAGGGGGTAGGGGATGTGAGGAGGCGCAGGGTGCTGGCGATCCTGGTGGCGGCGGTCATGGTCCTGGGCGTCCTGGGGGCGGGATCGGGCTTGCCCGGAGCCGCGGCCGCAGGGCGGCCTGCGCCCGCCGCAGCGGGTGGTGGCGCGGGGCACGAGGTGGCACCGCCCAACGTGGACCGGCTGGTAGACGTTCTCATGGAGCGGGGCGTTATCCCTCCCGGCGCGGACGACAACCAGGTAAGGGAGGCGGTGGCGTCTTATCTGCGCACCAAGGTGGGCGCCATGGCCGGCGGCGCGGAGGAGAAGAAGGCCTGGCATCGCGAGTACGGCACCAGGTACCAGTGGAAGGAAGGACTGGCATCCGAGGGCCTGCTCTCGGGTAGGGGTGAGAAGTTCGGGCAGGTGAAGGACAACCTGCTCGATCCGGTGGTCGAGCAGCCCCGTCCCGATCCCGCCAAGACGGTGAAGAACCTGGTGCTGCTGGTGGAGTTCGGGGCCGAGGGCCCGGTGCACAACCAGATCCCGCAGCCCCAGGGCTTGGCCGCCCGGGAGAATTACTGGACGGCCGACTTCAGCCCCGGGCATTACACCGGCCTCCTGTTCAACCCGGACGGCTACAGCACGCCCGAGGGGGTTTCGTCCCACAGCCTCACCAGCTACTACCTGGAGCAGTCAAACGGCGGCCTCCTCATCGAGGGGGACGTATACGGCTGGTTCCAGGTCCCCAACCCCGAGTGGCACTACGGGCGTGATAACCCGGCCGGCGGCATCGACAACGGTGGTCCCGCCGGCCCCCGCCAGCTGGTCAGGGAAGTGGCCAAACTGGCGGTGCAGGCGGGCGTCAACCTGGCTGATTACGATTTGGAGGATCCATATGATCTGGACCGCGACGGCGACCTGATGGAGCCCGACGGCATCGTGGACCACCTCATGGTCATCCACGCCGGGGTGGGGCAGGAGGCCGGTGGTGGCGCCCAGGGGGATGACGCCATCTGGTCTCATAGCTGGAACCTCCCACGGCCGTATCTGGCCGATCCCAGCCACGGCGGTGGTCCCTACTGGTCGGGCACTGCGGTGTACGACTACACCATGGAGCCCGAGGACGGGGCCCTGGGCGTGTTCGCCCACGAGTTCGGACACGACCTGGGCCTGCCCGACGAGTACGATACCATCTACAGCGGTGACGGCGAGCCGGTGGAGTACTGGTCCCTCATGAGCGGGGGGAGCTGGACGGGCAAGCCCCTGGGCGCCCGGCCCACCAGCATCAGCCCCTGGGGCCGCATGATCCTGGGACTCCTGCACGGCGGCACCTGGGTGCAGCCCACCGTGGTGAACTGGGATGAGTTGGCCTCCGAGGTCGCGCCCGACGGCCTGACCTTCCTGCTCGACCAGGCCACCTCGCTGGGCCAGAACAACCAGGTGGTGCGGGTGAACCTGCCCCCCAAGCGGGTGGACCTCAACGTGCCTCACTCGGGATCCTACGAGTTCTGGGGCGGACGGGGTGACGAGATCGACCACCACATCACCACGGTGATCGACCTCACCGGCAAGTCGTCGGCCACCCTGGACTTCTGGACCTGGTACGACATCGAGGAGAACTGGGACTTCGGCTTCGTGCAGGTGTCCACCGACGGGGTGAACTGGACCTCCCTGGAGACGCCCAACACCACCTATGAGATTGACCCCGACGGCTACCCGGCCATCCGGGCCAACCTGCCGGGCTACACCGGCTCGAGCGGGGGCTGGCTGCACGAAACCATCGACCTCTCGCCTTACTGCGGCGGGCCGCTCTACCTGCGCTTCCGCTACATGACCGACTGGGCCGTCAACGGCGCCGGCTTTTTCGTGGACGACATCACCGTCACGGCCGACGGCCAGGTGGTCTTTAGCGACGATGCCGAATCCGGGCTGGGCCATTGGGCCAACCACGGATGGGACTGGTCGCCCGGCTACCGCCTGGGTGGTCACTACTACCTGCTGGAGTGGCGGAACTGGCACGGCAGCGACGTGGGCCTGCGCGAGGCCGCCCGCGCCAACCTACCCTTCAACCCCGGCCTGGTGATCTGGTACCGCGACCTCTCGGTTGACAACAACTGGGTGGGCGTGCACCCCGGAGAAGTGTTCCTGGGGGTGGTGGACGCCCACCAGTACGTGTGGTGCGACACCGGCCTGCCCACTGCCTTCCCGCCCTTCATCCAGCTCTACGACGCTTCCTTCGGGCTGAACGACCCCCTCGACCTCGACCTCTCGCGCTACGCCTGGGTGAAGCGGCCCCAGTTCGAAGGCAAGCGGGCCCAGCCGCTCTTCGACGACCGCGACGAGTACTGGACCTGGAAGACACCCTGTAGCGGGATCATGCTCTCCACCTATGGCCTCAAGGTGCGGGTGGTGGGGAACGCCCCCGACCTCAGCGTGGGCGCCATCACCGTCTACCGCTGAGCAATCCCATCTACCGGGAGCGCCTGCCCGGTGCTCCCGCCCCCGGGCAGGTCCTTGGCAGCGTTCAAGGGGCGCGCGCGAATGAGCGCGGCTTGCGGGCGGGCCGGAAGACGGGCCAGCCCGCGGGCCGGCGACGCTATCGGCCGCAGTGGGGGCAGATGGGGAGTGACACCGGGCGGCGGTCACCGCAATGGGGGCAGGGTTCGGCCACGCGGTTGCCGCACTCGGGGCAGAAGACGTACTCGCGGCCCAGGGGCAGGCCGCAGCGCGGGCATTGCCCCGCGCGGGCACGGGCGCGCATTACCCGCCCGGGGCTGAAGACGTAGCGGCGCAGGGCAACCATGCCGGCGGCCGTGATGGCGGCCCCGGTCAGGGAGACCCCCAGCTGGGCCCAGGCCCGGAAAAGCGTCCAGGCGTAGCTTCCCACCAGGAAGGCGGCCTGCAGCACGGCGAAGGCCATGAAGCTGGTGAGCAGCACCAGGTAGGGGAAATGCCTGCGGCGCAGGGCCTGCCAGGCCGCCACCGCCAGGGCTAAGACTGGCAGGGCGTACCCCAGCCGGAGCAGGAGCACCCGGGTTTCGTATTGCCGGGATGCGCGGGCATACTCGGCCGAAACCGCAGCCCGCTTCTCTTCCAGCCTGGCTTGGGGATCGCGGAGCGCATCCTCCCAGCGGGCTACCACCCTGGCCGCAGCCTGTGTCGCCTCGCGGGCGCGGTCGTATGCGGCCAGAGCCTGCTGGTAGGTTGCCTTCCTCTCGCGATCTTCCCGGCCGGCGTCGAGGGCGGTGCGGTACTCCTCGCGGCGAAACTCGTACTCCACCCGCGCCCGCGACTCGTTCTCCTGCGCCTGCCCCAGGGCTTGCCGGGCCTGATTGAGATCGCCCTGCAGCCGGGAGACCTCCTCCTCGAGCGCGGCGATGCCGTACCTGGCCGCCACAGCACCGTAGTCGGGCCGGGCCGGGATGTCCCCCAGGCGGTCGAGCACCCACAGGCCGCCCAGCAACAGGAACACGACCAGCCCCAGCGCCAGCACTTTCTCAGCCCGGGTGGCTTCCGCCCGTTCCTGTTCCTCGGGATGCACGGTCATTGCAGCTCCGTCCCCCCGTATGCGCCGATGTGGTCCGCGCAGGAATTCGGCACCGGACGCCCGAATTCTTGCCGCCCCCTTTTCCAACCGTCCCAAGCAGGTACGCGGGGAGCGCGGGGTACCGGCCCCCGCTGCTCGAGATGGCCGCCCTATATGACACCGTCCGGACCCCGTCCGGACACCGTCCGGACACCGTCCGGGGGCCCAGTATTCTCCTGTTCCTGCCACATTTATCCTGACAGAAGGCAGGTTATCCACAGGTGGCGAGGATTTGACCGTATTGGGAGGATATGGGTGTCGGTTTTCTCGCCAGATGCGTGGTCGTTCGGGGATAGCGGAGAGTCCGGAGGCCCCGCACGGGGCTCTGGGGTCGACATAAGATTGGCCGCACCGCATTATGTACTGAGGGAGCCTCAGTGGTGGCACCAACTGGACAATTTTTCACCGCTTCCTCGGGCGGGGAGTGGCTATGGCGGCGACATCTCGCCGATGGCCGGCGGCCACCGTCCGCGGCCGCAGATTCACCTTCCCCCGGCCAGTTCTGCCAGGGCGGCTGCCATGGCCTCGCGGATGCCTTCCCGGGGCGCCTCGTAGCCCCAACCGATCTCGCGGCCCTGGACGAAGATGGCGCGGGGGATCTGGTGGCAGAGGAGGACGTCCCGCTCGTCGGCGCAGAACTCGCGCAACACCACGGCGTCGCCGAACTCGGCCGCCGCCTCCCGCACCCTCTGGGCTTCGATGTCGCTCGTCTGGCAGAAGGTGTTCCAGAAGAGGTCGACCGCCACCCTGCCCGGCACCGGCTCGAACTCATAGCGGGGCGTAAGCAGGCGGGGAGCGGCCGGCGGCGGCTCCGCGAAGGTCTTCCACAGGACTGCTTCGTCACCCCGCCGGTCCACCATGCGGTAGCCCAGGCGCTCGAAGAATGAGGCGGGCATGAACCAGAAGTCCCAGTAGTAGGCGATGGTGGCGAGGCCCCGCAGGCCCTGGCGGCGAGCCTCATCCTCGGCGGCGGCCATCAGGGCCCGGCCCGCTCCCGTGCCTTTGGCCTTCTGCTGGACCACCAGGCAGGGCAGCACGGCCAGGTCCTCGCCCAGGGGACCCCAGGGCGACACCGCGATGGGCATCACGTAGGCGAACCCGGCCAGTTCCCCGTCCACTGCGGCCACCTTCACCCGCACGCCGGAGGCGTGCATCCTCTCCAGCCATGCTTGCCGCCTGCGGGCGCAGGCGTCCATCTCCTCCGACTCGTTCACGTGGGTGCACGCACCCACATAACAGGCGACCTCCGCACCGGTTCCCGGCTCCAGGTCGAATACGGTTACTTCCGCCACGGTCGGTCCCTCCCTCCGGCCTGTCCTTTTCTGGCTCACCCTCCGGGCGGGCGGGCCGGCGCCCGGCCACTACTTCCCCATCAGCGGCGGGAAATCCTGGTGGGGCACCGGGGCACTTCCTGCACGCCGGGGCACGTTGCGGGCGGAATGTGCGTCTTATGGGAAAGGAAGAGGGGGCGATTGGCGTGGGTGGAAGAGGGGCAGTTCACAGGTACGTTATTCTGCTTGCCGCAATCGTCATTGCGGCGTCGTTACTGGCTTCATGCGCTGCACAGAGAAAGGTTGCAGAGTGGGCCACGGCGGGATCCGGGGCGGCGGGACCTGCGACGCAGACCGCCATGGGCGGTGCCCCCGGCGAGGCACCGCGGTCGGCGGGCGAGCTGGGGGACATCGCGGAGCGCCACGTGGTCAAGCGGGCGGAGATCACCGTGGACGTGGAAGATGCCGTCGAGACGTCGGCCCACATTGCCGCGCGCGCGGAGGCCTTGGGCGGGTACGTCTCCGGTTCCGCCATCGGCCGTAACCGGGAGGGCCGCAACGAGGCCCGTGTCACCGTCCGGGTACCCGCCGATCACTTCACCGCCCTGGTGGAAGAGATCGAGAAGCTGGGTACGCTCATGTCGCGGCAGATATCCAGCACCGACGTCACCGAGGAGTACGTCGACCTGGACGCGCGCATCTCCAACCTGAAGCACCAGGAGAACAGGCTGCTGGAGATCGTGTCCCAGGCCAAGACGGTGGAAGACCTGCTCAAGGTGGAGAAGGAAATCGAGCGCGTCCGGGGCGAGATCGAGTCCCTTACCGGCCGCCTCAACCTGCTCAAGAACCAGACCGACTACGCCACCATCAACGTCTACCTGCGTTCCACGCCCCTGGCCGCAGCCGGCATCTCCACCTCTGGGGTCGAGGGCCTCTGGGGCCGGGCGGTGCGCGCCCTCTACAAGAGCCTGACCACAGTCATCGAAGGGGTCGGCCGTGCCATCGTGGCGCTGTTCGCGGCGCTGCCCTACCTGGCGCTGGTGGCCCTGGCGGGCTGGGTGGCCTGGCGCCTGAATCGGCGCCGCCCCTTGCTGCGCCGGGCTGCCGGGCAACCTGCATCCCGTGGCGGCACGCCCGCCGCCTAGCCCCACCGGTCGCTGCGCCACAGGCCTGGGGCTGCATGCGCCCAGCCGCCCTCGGGCTGCCCGCGGCGGACAGGGCGGCCTCCACCCGCGGCGGTGCTCAACCGCATTCTGCTGCTCAGCGATTGCACCCGTCCCGCGGACATCGCACCGAGCAGGTAATGCCTGACTATACCCAGGTTTGCACGGGAAATGTGGCAACTGCCACGAACCCTTGGTGCCGGGCCGGAAGTATGGAAAAGCCGGGGCATGGTCAGGAGGAGAGCTTCTCGTCAAACCACCTTGCGGTGTCGGCCCCGCAGAGTCCAGCCAGGGCAGCCAGGAAGCCTGCGGTGGAGGCGATCCTCGCCCCGCCTGGGCCAACTCCGCCTTCAACAAGCTGATGGTGTTCGGTGCCACCCCCGCTGACGTCGTGCCCGAGATAAGTGCCCTCGCGGTCCTCGTGGTGCTGTTCGGGGCGTTGGCGGTGTGGCGCTTCCGCCTGAACTAGCCGCGCGCTCCCCAGTTGCCCCACCTGGCCTTCGGGCACGGCCCCGCCTCCTGTGAGTATCCTCCCCGGCTAATGTATGCCACATTGCGGCATATGCTCCGCAGCCGGGATGTGCCAGGAGGTGGCATAGGGGGGCGGAACTGCAGTCGGGATGTGGTCTACCATGTGGAATGGGGTATACGGATGTGGATTTGGGCAGTGTGCACGGGAGAGGTCTCGTGTTTTTCGTGCCCTTGCCGGAAGGGAAGCACAGTTCGGGCGGCATAATCTGCGGGAAGAGGTGGTGCCGCCATGATAGGTATTGTGCGCGTCCTGACCGCCGAGGACCCGGACGTGTTGGCCGCCCACGGCAGGCAGATCCAGGCCAGGTATGGAGTCCAGACGCGGACCGTGTCCATCCCCGAGCAACCTCTGGGCATCTACGACGAGGATAGCGAGCGGCAGGCCGTGCCCAAGATCCTGGAGGCGGTGCGGAGGCTGGATGTCGAGGGTGTGAGGGCGATCCTGATCAGTTGTGCGGCTGACCCCGGGCTGAGGGAGGCCCGTGCCCTGGCACGCGTGCCCGTGGTCGGCGCGGGCTCGGCAGCGGCGGCCGTGGCCCTCGCTCTGGGGGAACGGGTGGCTGTTTTGAACCTCACGTGGGGCACACCCCGCGCGGTGCGCGAGGTGCTGGGGGCGCGGCTGGCCGGGGAAGGTGCACCGGCGGGAGTCCGGGATACAACTGACCTGCTGGCGCCGGCCGGGCAGGCGGCCGCCGTGTCGGCAGCCCGGAGGGTGGTTCAGGACAGCGGGGCCGACGTGCTGCTGCTGGCCTGTACGGGCTACTCCACTGTGCACATGGCCCAGCGCCTACGCGGTTATGTGGGCCTGCCGGTGGTCGACCCGGTTGAGGCCGCAGCTGCGATGCTGCTATTTACCTTCTCCGGTTCGTAGCTGCCGCGAGGACGGCCCGGCCACGGGCGAGTGATTTGGGTCCATAGCACAAACTGGCAGCCGCTCTCCCGAGGGAGCGGTGACTCCCGGAGCGAATCATTAATCCGGGGGTGAAGAAACTGGCGTTTACCGTCCGGGATGCCTTGCGGGTGGGGGGCCTGGAGCGGGCGGTGGTGGCTGGGGGTCACCAGGGTCTGGACCGGGCCGTGCTCTACGTGGATGTGCTGGAAGTGCCCGACGCGGCCCGGTGGGTGCGGCCGGGGTTGTTCGTGCTCACCACCTTCTACGCTGTGCGCGACGACGTGGCCGGGCAGATCGAGGTGATCCGGCAGCTGGCAGCGGGGGGTGCCGCTGCCGTGGCGGTGAAGGTCGGGCGCTTTGTCACCCGGTTGGACCCCAGGCTGCTGGCGGCGGCGGACGAGGTCGGGTTTCCCGTTCTGGAGCTGCCCCCCGGCGTTCCGTATGTGGATGTGAGCAAACCGCTCGTGGAGGCTATCCTGGAAGACGAACGCGTCACTGGCAGGCGCCAGTCGTTTCTCACGGAGTTCCTCACAGGGGTCCTGCCGCTTCATGGAGAGGGGCGGGTTTCCGAGGAATACGCGCAGGCCATGGGGATTGACCTGGGCCACCCCAACCGGGTGTTCGCCGTCCCGGAGGGCGGTTCGAGTGCCGGTCGTGCACCGTTTGCCAACGTGGTGCCGGCTGTGAAGCGGGTGGTGGCCCGCGCGGATCGGGACGGGGTGGTGGAATGGTGCGGCCCGGGTCTGGTCTGCCTGGTGCGGTGCCCCGAGCCCGGGGCGTTGCCGGGCAGGAGATGGCTGGCGGAGCTGGCCCGGGCCCTGGTGAGGGCGGTGGAGTGGTGTTCGCAGGAGGTGACGGTGGGGATCAGCGGGGAGTGCGGGTCGTACGCGGCCCTTCCGGAGGGGTACCGGCAGGCTCGTCGGGCCTGTGTCCTGGGGGAGGCGATGGATGCCACGCGCAGGGTATGGCTTTATGAGGACGTGGCGTGGCTGGACGCCCTGGTCGCGCACCACACCTGGCCCTCGCCTGTTTCATATCTCAGAGAGTACGATCTCCGCCACGGCACGGAGTACTGCCGTACGCTCAGCGCGTTTCTGAGCAGCGGCGGCAACGTGAGGGAAACGTCCCGGCGACTGGGCCTGCACCGCAATACCGTGATGTATCGCCTCGAGAAGGTTGAGCAGATGCTGGGAATGCGCCTGCGGGCCTGGTCCGACCGTCTCGCCTTGGCGGTAGGGCTGATCGCCACGGGTAGCGCCTTCGGGCGGGTGGCCCAGGATAAGGCCACGGGTGGCGGCTTTGTGCAGGTTGCCCAAGGTAAGGCGCCGGGCGTTCGGTCTCCTGGCGGATGACTTCAGTGGTCGCTAGCCCATACAATGTACCCAAGTACCTGACAGGGGGACAACCGTGCGGACTTACGTATTGAGGCGGTTGCTGTACATGCTGCCGATACTGCTCGGGGTAACCCTGGTCGGGTTCGTGCTGGCCCGCGTACTGCCCGGTGACCCCGCCTTGATGGTGGCCGGCGAGCAGGCGCCCGACTATGTCCTGGAACGGATACGAGAACAGATGGGTCTTGATCGGCCCCTGGTGGTCCAGTACCTGGTGTACTTGAAGGACCTGGCGCGCGGAGACCTGGGGTTCGCCTGGCATACCGGTCATCCGGTAGCTCGGGACCTCGCGGTAAGGTTCCCCGCTACTTTCGAGCTCACAGTGCTCAGCCTGCTGTTGGCCACGTCGGTGGCCATTCCGGCGGGGATTGTGTCGGCCACGCACAGGGCCACCACGTTCGACCACGGCAGCAGGTTGGGCGCCCTGGTGGGGTCCAGCATGCCCATATTCTGGCTGGGGCTCATGCTCATCTACCTGTTTTACTTCCTGCTGCGGATCGCTCCGCCCCCGATGGGTCGGCTGGCCGTGGATGTGCCTCCACCTGCGCCCTACACGGGCATGATCCTGCTGGACTCCCTGCTGTCGGGAAACTGGGCGGCCCTGCGCAGTGCGGGCTCCCGCATTGTCTTGCCGGCATTATGCCTCAGCACGGGTTCCATGGCCATCCTGTCGCGCATGGTGCGGTCGTCGATGCTTGAGGTGCTCAGTGAGGACTATGTGCGGACTGCACGGGCTAAAGGCCTCGCCGAGCGAGTTGTGATCTACCGCCACGCCCTCAAGAATGCGCTTATACCCACCCTCACGCTGGTGGGGCTTCAGTTCGGCTACCTGCTGGGGGGTGCCGTCGTTACCGAAACGGTGTTCGCCTGGCCGGGCATGGGGCGGTACGCCACTGAATCCATCCTCTTCACCGATTATGCTCCCATCCAGGGGCTGTGCATGCTGGCGGCCTTTGTTTATGCGGCGACC
This sequence comes from Bacillota bacterium, assembly GCA_030019365.1. Taxonomy (NCBI): domain Bacteria; kingdom Bacillati; phylum Bacillota; species Bacillota bacterium. The sequence goes on along the minus strand of JASEFA010000002.1, from coordinate 235,127 downwards.
AATCTCCTGGTGGATGTACTGTATGCTGCCCTGGACCCGCGGATCAGGTACCGGTGAACCCGGGATGGCGGCGGTGAGGGGGGAGGGACGGCGTTGAAGGACGGGAGCGGCGTGAAGGAGGTGGTCCGTAAGCGAAAGCTGAGGGTCACCGGCCTCTCGATCGCGGGTGGGGTGGTGGTAGCTGCGTGGGTGGTGGCCGCCATCCTGGCCCCCGTGCTGGCACCGTATGACCCGTTGTTGCCAGCCATGGACCGGCGGTTGCAGCCGCCCTCCGTGGCTCACCCTTTCGGAACTGACAACTACGGGCGGGACGTTCTGAGCAGGGTGGTATTCGGAGCCCGGCTCTCGCTTCCCATCGGTCTCATAGCTGTGGGCATTGCCGTGATGGTGGGACTGCCCCTGGGGGCGCTGGCCGGGTACTATCGGGGGAGCTCGGAGCAGGTGATCATGAGGACAATGGACGTCATCCTCGCTTTTCCGTCCCTGCTCCTGGCCATGGCGATCTCGACCGCATTGGGCACAGGGCTGATCAGCGCCATGATAGCCGTGGGTACCGTGGGAGTGCCCGAGTTTGCCCGCCTGGTGTATGGGCAGGTGCTCTCGTTGCGGGAAAGGGAGTTCGCGGAGGCGGCGCGGGCACTCGGAAATCCCGATCGCACCGTGCTCTTCTGGCACCTTCTGCCCAACGCGCTCGCGCCCATCGTGGTGCGTGCCACCCTGGGGCTGGGGTTCGCAATCCTCACCGCCGCCAGCCTCAGCTTTCTTGGCCTGGGGGTCCGGCCCCCGCTGGCCGAGTGGGGTGCCATGATTTCCGAGGGACGGGAGTTCATCGTCTCCGGGCAGTGGTGGATGGTCACTTTCCCCGGGCTGGCCATCGCCAGCGCAGTGCTGGGATTCAACCTGCTGGGGGACGGGTTGCGGGACATGCTCGACCCGCGCCTCAGGTTCTGAAGGGGTGAGGAGGGGGTGGTCCCCGGCGGCACGGAGACGCGAGTTCCATCCCGGGAGAGCAGGCAAGTAAGAGAAGGGGGGATTCTCATGAGCGCAAGGGTGATGAGTCTACTGGGTGTGCTGCTGTCCGTGGCGCTGGCTGTCACCGCGGTGGGGGGATGTGCTGGCGGTCAGGCACCGGAGCAGGCGAAGGAAAAGGTGGTGGTACTCGCATACAGCGAGGGCGGCCAGACGCTGGATCCGTCTCTGGCCAATGACCTGACATCGGACACCATGGTGCTGGCCTGCTACGATCAGCTGGTCACGTACGGTAAGAAGGACCTGCCCGATGGCCGGCAGGCGGGCGCCACAGACAAGATCCAGCCCATGCTGGCCGAGAAGTGGGATGTGTCGCCTGACGGCAAGACCTACACCTTCCACCTGCGCAAGGGAGTGAAGTTCCACAGCGGCAACCCGCTGGATGCCGAGGCGGTGAAATTCAGCTTCGAACGGGTGGCCAAGACGGGTGCCGGCCAGTTCCTGGTCAACACTGCCTCGATCGACATGTCGCAGTTCAAGGTCCTGGACCCCAATACCGTGCAAATCACATTGACGCGGCCCAATCCTCTGTTCCTGCAGATTATCGCCATGTACGTGTTTTCCATCGCGGACCCCAAGGTGGTGCAGGAGAAGGGAGACAAGTGGCTGGCCTCGAACACCGCCGGGTCAGGGCCCTTCAAGCTCGAGAGTTGGAATCCGGCTTCCGAGGCCGTGTTGGTGGCTAACAAGGATTACTGGGAGGGCCGGCCCAAGGTCGATCGGATCATCATGAAGTTCATCGCCGAAGCATCCAACCGCATCATGATGCTGAAGAACGGCGATGTGGACCTGGCGGTGGAGATTCCGCCCAAGGACGCGGTGGAGCTCAGGTCGGCTCAGGGTGTGAAGGTGCACTCCGACCCCAGCGTCCGCATCCTGTACTTTGGTATGAACCACAGTGTGAAGCCATTCGACAACGTGAAGGTGCGCCAGGCCATATCTTATGCAGTTCCGTACGAAGACCTGATCCAGAAGGTGATGTACGGGCAGGCCAAGCAACTGAAGAGCCCCTGCCCGAGCGGCATGCCCATGAGCTACCCCGACGCCTGGAACTACCGGCACGACCTGGAAGAGGCCAGGAGGCTGCTCAAGGAAGCGGGGTATGAGAAGGGGTTCGAATTCGACTTCACGCTCGGCTCGGGGTTTGCCGACTGGGAGGAGGACGCCGTTCTCATCCAGGCCGAGCTGGCCAAGATCGGCGTCAAGATGAACATCCAGCGCACGGCCCGCGCGCAGTTCCTGGAGCTCATGAGGCAGCGCAAGCTCACCGCGTATATCTCCAAGTGGACTTCGTTCGTAAACGATCCCGGATACCACCTGGGATTCCTGCTCTATGGTAAGGGGTCGAGCAACTATATCGGCTACAGCAACCCGCGCGTGGACGAGTTGCTGGAGAAGGCCATGGCGGAGACCGATCCCGCTAGGCGAGCTCCGCTGTACCGGGAAGCGCAGGAGATCATTGTGCGGGAAGCGCCCTGGGTATTCCTCTACGAGTACGCCCGTATCGTGGGTGTGAGGGATAACGTAACCGGGTATATGTTCTACCCCGACGAACTGATCAGATTCTATCCCCTCGACAAGAAGTGAGAAACGGCGACGGGGAGGGCTCGTGCTGTGTGGCGCCACGATATCGTTCACAGGGTGAGGGGCACCGTAGCCCAACGGCAGGGTGAGCTGGTAGACCTGGCACAGCGTCTCATCAGGATTCGCAGCGAGAACCCGCCCGGTGATACGACCGAGATATCGACGTTCGTAGTCGACTACCTCAGGGCGCACGACTGGGACCCCCACTGGCACGAGCCCTCTCGCGGCGCGGTGAGCCTGGTGGCAACTACCGCCGGCGGGCAGGGCGGGCACGTCATCTTGTGCGGCCACTCCGACACGGTGCCGGCCGGGGACCCTTCCGGGTGGTCGTTTCCGCCCTTTTGCGGGGATGTGGTGGATGGTGAGGTCCGCGGCCGCGGGGCCAGCGATATGAAGGGCGGCCTGGCAGCCATGCTCTTCGCCAGCACCCTGGTGCGTGAGGTCATCCCGACCCTGCCGGGACCCCTGACGGTGGCCATCGTGGGTGACGAAGAAACGGGCGGGGCGGAGGGTGCAGCCTGGCTCCTTGAGCAAGGCCTCATACGAGGGGACGCCTGTCTTATCGGCGAGCCAAGCCCCCCTCTCAATCCCACAGTTGGGCAGAAGGGTTCGTGCTGGCTGGAGATTACGGTGGCGGGAAAGGCGGCCCACGGTAGCACTGCCCCTCTGGGAGGCGATAATGCCATAGTGACGGCATCCCGGGTGGTCCTGGCCCTGCAGGACGTGTGGCACCTGGAGGTGTGGCTCCCGCCGGATGTGGAACCCCTCGTCCGCTCTTCGGCGGAGTGGATGATGAGGGCCGGCGAGGGGCGGTATGCGCAGCTTCTCGACCACATTTCCGTCAACGTGGGGGTGATCCAGGGCGGGCGCAAGATCAACATGGTGCCAGACCAGTGCGTCCTGCACGTTGACTGTCGCCTGCCCTTCGGCGTTGAGCCCGCTGACCTCCTGCGCAGGGTGCGGGCGCTCCTGGCGGGCCGGGTTCCTGGTGGCGACCGGGTAGAGGTGAGGTTACTGCGGGGAGGAACCGCCAGCTTCACCGCTCCGGAGGAGCTGATCGTGCAGGCCGTGCTGGAGGGGATACGCCTGGTGAAAGGCGCCGAGGCTCAACCCATCCTCCAGTGGGCATCCAGTGACGCCCGGCACTTCCGGCGTTTCGGCATTCCCACCCTGCAGTACGGCCCGGCACACCTCGAGACCATCCACGCCGTGGACGAACGGGTGGCAATTGCAGATCTGGTCGACGCTACCTGCGTGTACGCTACAGCCTTACTGAGATACTGGGAGCTGACCGCGTGAGGCTGCCTGTCGTGAGGTGGGGCATGTGAGCCGGATGCGGCTGGATCGGCATGCGGTAGAGGCAGCCGTCCTGGGAGGAGCGGTGCTGGGGGGAGGAGGCGGCGGCTCCATGGCCGAGGGGCGGCGTAACGCCCTCCTGGCCGTGGACATGGGCGAACCCGAACTGGTGGACGTGGACGACCTTCCACCCCAGGCGGTGCTGGTGACGGCCTCGGCGGTGGGGGCTCCCGCGGCCAGGACGGCGAAGGCCCTGCCGGTACATTACGTGAGAGCGGTGGAGCTCCTGGTCAGGGAGACCACCGTGGAAGGCCTGATCACCAACGAATGCGGGGGCCTGGCGGCCGTGAACGGGTGGCTGCAGGCAGCCGTGCTCGGCATCCCCGTGGTGGACGCGCCCTGTAACGGCCGGGCCCATCCCACCGGGGTGATGGGGTCCATCGGCCTCCACCGGGTACCCGGGTACGTATCCCGGCAGGCGGCCGTGGGCGGCGACCCGCGGGCGGGCACGTACGTGGAGGTGGTGGTGCGGGGAAACCTGGAGCGGGCTGCGGCTCTGGTGCGGCAGGCCTCGGTGCAGGCGGGGGGCATGGTGGCGGTGGCCCGCAACCCCGTGAGCGCCTCCTACGCCCGCGAGCACGCTGCGGTGGGCGCCATCCAGCAGGTGCTGTCCGTGGGCCGGGCCATGCTGCAGGCGCGGGGCCGCGGCCCCATGGCCATGGTGGAGGCCGCCTGCGGGGTCCTGGGGGGTGAGGTGCTGGGCACGGGCCAGGTCACCGACGTGCAGTTGCAGACCACGGGGGGCTTCGACGTGGGCCGGGTGGTCGTCCAGCCCTCAGCCGGTCCGGCCCTGGAACTTTACTTCTGGAACGAGTACGCCGTCTGCGAACGCCTGGCGGGGCGGCGGAGGCAGCACCCGGGCGAGCAGGCAGCGGAGCGCCCGGGTGAGCCGCCCCGCGGGCAAGCGACGGAGCGGGATGGTGAGCCGCCGCGCGGGGCGATGGGCGAGGGGCCAGGCGAGCGGCTGGCGACCTTCCCCGACCTGCTCGCCACCATCGACCTCTCCTCGGGCCTGCCGCTCTCGTCGGCGGAGGTCGCTGTGGGCAAAGAGGTGGCGGTCGTGTGGGTGCCGCGCCAGCGCCTCATCCTGGGGGCCGGGATGCGCGACCCCGAGCTGATGCGGCCCCTCGAGCAGGCTGTCGGTAAGGAGATCGTGAAGTACGTGTTCTAGGGCTGGGCCTGCCCGGGGAGCGCGGGGCTGCTGGCGGGGCTGGCGCGGGGTGCGCGGGGCGGCCGCGGAGCTGCCCGGGGTGCGCGGGGCGGGCCTGCGCGGGCGGGGCGACGACGTGGAGGTGACGAGTATGCCGTGGCGTCAGGTGATCGATGCCTTTGAGTTGCTGGACAGCGCCCGGGTGGACGGCGCCCAGGTGGCGGACTTCCTCCGCGCCCACGGGGTGGAAGATGTCACCGTCACCACCATCCGGGGAGAGAAGGGGAAGACCGACTTCGTGAAGGCGGTGATCCCGGGAACCAGGGGCCGGCGGGCGGGAGGCGACGCGCCCACCCTGGGGATCGTGGGCCGCCTGGGTGGCCTGGGCGCGCGTCCCGAGCGCATCGGGTTTGTCTCCGACGGGGATGGCACCCTGACGGCCGTTTCCTGTGCCCTGAAACTTGGTACTATGCGCCAGAAGGGAGACCTCCTCCCCGGGGACGTGACCGTCTCGACGCACATCTGCCCCGATGCGCCCACCCAGCCCCACGACCCCGTGCCCTTCATGGGGTCACCCGTGGACATGGCCGCGATGAACCGCTACGAGGTGGACCCGGCCATGGAGGCCATCCTCTCCGTGGACACCACCAAGGGTAACCGCATCATCAACGTGCGGGGCTTCGCCATCTCCCCCACGGTGAAGGAGGGCTACATCCTGCGGGTGAGCGAGGACCTGCTGGACATCATGCAGACCGTGACCGGCCGCCTGCCGGCCGTCTTCGCCATCACCACCCAGGACATCACCCCGTACGGTAACGGGGTCTTCCACCTTAACAGCATCATGCAACCCGCCACCGCCACGCCGGCGCCGGTGGTGGGGGTGGCCATCACCACGGAAGTGCCCGTACCGGGCTGCGGAACAGGCGCTTCCCACCTCGACGACGTGGAAAGCGCGGTGCGCTTCTGCCTGGAGGTGGCCAAGGCCTACGGGGCAGGGAAGTGCCGCTTCTACGACCCCGATGAGTTCCGCCGCCTGGTGGACCTGTATGGTCCCCTGACCCATCTCCAGACCATGGGCCGCCACACCCCTTAACGCGGGCGAGTACCGCCCTGGGGGGTGTGCCCTGACAGGCCCTGGCGGCGCTGATGGCGCGGGGGGTGGCGGTGCGGTGCACAGCTTGGCTGGGAACGGAGGGGCCGCAGTGCCGGTGACCGCGGCGCTACGGACGCGCGCGTGAGCCAGGCGGCGGGCGTGCAAGTGAGGTGATGTCTGTGGGTGCCAGGGTAGGGGCCATCACCATAGGGCAGTCACCGCGGACGGACGTGGTCCCCGAGATGGTGCCCCTTATGGGGCCGGACATAGAGATTATCCAGGCGGGAGCGCTGGACGGGCTCTCGGCCGGGGAGATCGCTGCCATGGCGCCGCGTCCCGGTGACTACGTGCTGGTGACCAGGTTGCGCGATGGTACATCGGTGCAGGTGGCCAAGCACCACATCGTGGCCCGCATGCAGGAGCAGATCAACGGGGTGGTGCAGGAGGGCGCGCGCGTGGTCGTCCTCCTGTGCACGGGGGAGTTCCCCGAACTGACCTCTCCCCGGCTGCTGGTAGAACCTCAGCTCGTCCTGCATCACGCCACTGCCGCGCTGGCCGGGGGCAGGCGGCTGGGGGTGCTGGTGCCGGCGGCGGAACAGGTGGACCAGGGCGTGGCGCGCTGGCAGGGACTGGGCGCCGAACTCCGGGTTGAAGCGGCATCGCCCTACGGGGAGGCCGACCGCATCAGGGAGGCGGCGGCGTCCCTGCGTGGTTGGGGCGCCGAGCTGGTGGTGCTGGATTGCATCGGCTTCACCGTGGCCATGAAGAAGGAAGTTCGCGACGTAGCGGGGGCTCCGGTCATCCTGCCGCGCACCCTGCTGGCCCGCACCCTGGCCGAACTGCTGTCCTGACACCGCGCCGGGCCGTGCGCCCGCCCGTGGCCTGCGGGGGACCGGTGCCGGATGCGGGCGCGAGCGGGCCGACCCGGCGCGGGGAGGGCCTCTACGCCGACGCCATCATTGCCCCGCCGGAGGCTGGCCGGGCCGGAGGTACAGGAAGGGATGGTGAGGGGGATGTCGCTGGTCCAGGTAGGTGCGCGACTCCTGCGCACGTGCATGGGATTGCGGGAAGGGGAAGCCCTGCTGGTGGTGACGGACAACCCCACCCGGGAGATCGGTGAGGCGCTGTTCGATGCCGGTGGGCAGGTGGGCGCCCGGGCTCTTCTGCTGCTGATGGCCCCCACGGGCAGGCACGGGGCCGAGCCGCCGGCCCCGGTAGCCGAGGCCATGAAGTGTGCCGACGTGGTGGTGTGTCCCACCCAGTTCTCCCTGACTCACACGCAGGCCAGGCTGGCCGCCAGCCGGGCCGGGGCCAGGATCGCCACCATGCCCGGCATCACCCGGGAGATGTTCTTCACCGGGGCCGTCTCCGCCGACTACGAGGCGGTGGCTGAGCGCAGCCGGCGGGTGGCCAGCATGTTGACGGCGGCCGGCACCGCCCGCGTGGCGGGACCCGGCTGGGAGCTGCGGATGTCTCTCGAAGGCAGGAAGGCGGTGGCCAGCACCGGTCTTTACCGGGAGAAGGGTGAATCGGGCAACCTTCCCTCCGGGGAAGCCTACATTGCCCCGCTGGAGGGGACGGCGGAGGGCGAGGTGGTGGTGGACGGATCCATTGCCGGCATGGGCAAGGTGCAGGAGCCTGTGCGCCTGGTGATCCACAAGGGGATGCTGGCAGCGGCCGAGGGACCGGTGGGTGCCAGGCTGCTGGAACTCCTGGGGAATGCCCCGGAGGCCAGGAACGTAGCCGAGCTGGGCGTGGGTACCAACGACAAAGCCCGGGTGTCCGGCATCGTGCTCGAAGATGAGAAGATCTACGGGACTGTGCACCTGGCCCTCGGCGACAACTCCACCTTCGGGGGGAACACGAAGGCCGGTGTGCACATCGACGTGGTCATGCTCCGCCCCGATCTCTACCTGGATGACCGGCTGGTGGCCTCGGGCGGCCAGCTTCTCCTCTCCTGATACCGGGGCCGGGACCATTCCTCTGCTAGGTTTGGGGCCACTTCCTTCGGCTGGCTCTGGACATTTCTTCGCCGCTTCTCGGGCGAGGAAGTGGTGAAAAGATGTCCAGTGTGGTGGCCCGCCGCCAGGCAAACGGCCCAGACTGCAACATAATCGGGACGGCAGGGGCTTATGTCCACACCGATGCGTCCTGCGCCCGTGTCGGGGGCACCGCTGCTGCATCCGGGTCGAGAATCTGGCAGGAGTTTACGCGTCTGCGTCCAAAGACCTGGCACACTCCGCCGAGGTGGCGAGAAAATCGCCGCTTGATTTGGGCTGGAGCGATGAAATCCTCGCCGCCTGTGGATAACCTGCCCCCACGCTCCTTCTTCCCGAAGGCGCCGGGGCCCGAACTGGTGGGCGGGCGCGTGGGGCTTGCATTGCCGTGCGGGCGTTGCGGTGTCATCGGCCCGGAGCTGCGCGCGTGTATTGGCAAACCGGGCGGGTAGCCGTGATTATCGGTCGCAGTTGGTGTGCTTATCGGGCGCGGCCGCGCGCGACGGCATCAGCCATCACAGCCGGTGCGCGCGGCGTCATGGGCGGCGTCATGGCTGGCATGATGGGTAACATTGGGCGTCGGCCTTCTCGGTGAGGACCACCACGGTGTCGGCCAGCCTGTCGTGCCAGCACTGCTTCTTGGCGTCCCAGAGCATCCACAGATAGCCGAGCAACAGGATCAGGCCTGACAGGAACTTCCCGATCACCTCGCGCAGGAAAGCCCGTCCGATGCCGGGCGGCCCGCCGCCGGGGCCCACCACCTTGATGCCCAGGGCCATCTTCCCGGGCGTCTGGCCGAGAAGCCCGGTGAACAGGGTTGCATAGGTGAGACCCAGGAGTAAGCCGATGATGGCCGTCGTCTGCTTGATGCTTTCGGGTGAGGCCCCTCCGGCAAGGCCCACACCTGCCAGAACAGAGGCCACGATGACCAGGGCTACATCGACGATGATGCCGTCGAGGATGTAGGCCACCAGCCTGCGACCAAAGGACGCGTATTTCACGGTATACCCCCCTTAGTCCCGAGATGCGGGGCCGCGGTAGAACTCACCTGGGGCCGCGGCGGAACTCAACTAGGGCCGCGGTACACCCAGCGGTCGAGGCGATCCACCCACTCCCAGCCTTCTTCGGGCGAGACCGCCGTGGGGACGAACTTATGGGCCTCGCCGTCCAGGAGATCGAGGTGGTGCACCAGGCAGGCCTCCAGGAACTTGGGCCGCTTGGGAGACTGCCACTCGTACCTGCCGTGGTGGCTGGTAATAATGTGGAGCAGCCTGTCGCGCAGCGTCTGCGGGAACCCGGGGATGGCCTCCATGCGGCGGCTCACGGCCTCCAGCCCCAGCACGATGTGACCCAGCAGGCGGCCCCGGTCGCTTACCCCGATGAAGCGATCCCAGGTGTATTCCTCGATCTTCCCCACGTCGTGCAGGATGACTCCGGTCAGGAGCAGGTCGCGGTCGGCCTGGGGGTAGTTCTGCACCAGCACGGGAACGGCCCGCGCCAGGTTCGCGGTGTGCTCGAGCAGGCCACCGATGTACGCGTGGTGGTTCATCTTCGCCGCCGGCGCGGTAGTGAAGGCGGCCACCCATGTCCCGTCCGAGAAGAAGGAATCCAGCAGGGCGGCAAGATGGGGGTTCTCCACCGTTGCCGCCGCGGCCCGGATCTCGACGAGCAGGGCCGTCCGATCACGGGGCGTAACCGGCAGATAGTCGGCGGGGTCGGCCTCTTCCCAGGGGACGGCGGCAAAGCCCTGGATGTGCAGCTCCAGGGCCTCCTGGTACGTGGTGACCTGCCCCACCACACTGATCAGATCGCCCACCGCCGGGACGGACTGCTTCTGCCAGTTGAAGTCCCAGAGCCGGGCTTCGATCTCGCCGGTACGGTCTCCCAGGCGCAGCCGCAGGAAGGCGCCGTCCCGGTTGCGGTAGGCCTGTACCGCCACCCGGCGCACCTGCATCACGGCCTCGACGGCGTCCCCATCCCGCAGCTGGTTCACAAACGTTCTGCTCAATCGTCCGCACCCCCGCACTGCACACTATCGCGGCGGCCGCCATCCCGGCGCGCTGCACGGACATGGTATCACACCTGTCCCGTCATCAGCCGTCGGCGAACGCCGCCGCTGGCGCATTGTTCTTGCGGTCAGCGACCGAAATAGTCCACAAGTCTGGCATACAGGACCGTGCAAACCGGCCACAGCAATGCCCCCGCTGTCGGATAGACCGCCCAGGTGATGCGGCCTTCCTCCCAGTAGTTCACGAGCAGCACGGTGGCGGAGATCACCGCCCAGCCGATCACTGACAGCAGCACGGGAGGCCTGGATGAGGGCTGGGACGTGATCTGACGCCGGTAGAAGACCAGGCTCAGGGGCCATAGCGCGACCGCTACAATCACCGGCACCAGGTAGAGGGGTGAGAGAGTGAGCTTCCAGATTACGACCCCCATGACGACTACGATCAGGACTCCGCTCACCACCGCGGTAAGGACCTGAGCCTTGAACTCGGCCTCCGGCCTCATGGACCATCTCTCCCTTTCCCGGGCAGGTGCGGCGGCTGGCGGTGGCCAGACTCGGCCGCACCGCGCAGTCGGCGCGGGGGGCTCGGTTCTCCCGGTGGTGCTTCTCGGGGCGAACCGTAACCTTCACTTCCTCCCGCTGACATGGTAAGCGCTGGCGCGTCCACGTGTCAACGACGCGTCCCGGCGGTGCGACGCGTCCCGGCGGCGTCCCGGCGCCCGGTCCACCTCAGAGGACGCCGTGTCCGGCCGGCCTCTTCTGCTACCCCTGTGGCCCGTCTTGGGAGGCTCTAACCCGGAGACAAGTTGTCTCGAACGGAACCAGTCGCGGGTGCCGGGTGAGCAGGGTCACCCACCTTTTGGCGTCCTGGTAGTTCTCCCCCAAGTGAGAGATAAGCGACAGACGTTGGTAGCCATGCTACGTGCCGTGGGCGACCTTCCGGTGCCAGTCGACGTCATTCCGACTGATCCGGACGAAATCAGGCGACGGGGGCATCTGGTGGGGTCGGTACTGCGAGCGGCCTTACGGGAAGGGAAGGTCGTATATGAGCGACGCTGAACACCTGGCAGAGGTGCGCAGGTGGCTCAGGTACGCAGAGGATGATCGCGTGCGGGGCGAAGCTTGGCCCGGGACCAGGGTGTGCCCCCACGTCAGGCCTGCTGGCTTGCTCAGCAAGCGGCAGAGAAGGCCGGATTCGAGCGTGTTACATTGGGGCGCCAGGAAGCTGCGCGACCCCCTCGTGAAGTAGCCGGACCCCCGCCTGCCTCCAGAAGATAGGACGAAGGAATGTAGGCCCCAGACGGGACCCAGCGAGACATGATAGGGTAGTTGGAGGCAAACGTGGCGGGGAGCCGCCCAAGGCTGCCAACCGGGGCCACAGGGACTCGAGAACCCGAGGGAGAGCGAGCAAGCACGGGCAATCCGCCAAAACACTGAGATGGGAGCACCTGGAACTGGCGAAGAAACACTTCCCCGAGCCGGATGCCATCAAGAACTACCTGGTCAGCCGCGGCGTCAAGGTCGAGGAACTGGCCTCGGGAGTTTAGCTGTTATCCTTCCTGCGGCCATTCGAGGCTGCTGTGCGGACGAAATGCAGACCCCGCATTTGTTGCGCGAATGTGGGGATTGCGTAGTGCGGTCACAAAGGAGAACGGGACGCCTGCGAAGAACCTCTCCCCCAACCCTGAGGGTGCGGCTGCCCATGCAGGACGAGTGAGGAGGACGCGTTGACGATGGTGGTCAGGGTGGCTGCCATGGGTTACCGCGAACTGGCGGATCTTTTCCGCAACGTCACGCCCGCAGCAGATCTGGGGGCTCAGGTGCAGGTGCGCGTCTACGATGCACGCCTGAATCGAGCTGTTGAGATCGCCCGGGATCTCGAGGACCGGGGCGAGGCGGACGTGTTCGTCAGCGGGGGAGCGAACGTCCGCCTGTTGAGACGGCACGTGCAGTTGCCCGTGGTGGGCATCCCGGTCAGCGCCTTTGACCTGATGCGTGCGATCAAGCGGGCTTCTTCCGCGGGCGGTAGCGTTGCTGTGGTCAGCTTCGAGCAGCCCATAGAAGGGCTTGCCGACGTGCTGGACCTGGTGCCTGTGCCAGTGGAAGAGGTGGTATACTGTGATCCCCGCGAACTGCACGAGAAACTGGCTGCGGCCCGCAGCAAGGGGTGTGCCACTGTCGTGGGATCCAGTTATCCGTGCGAAGTCGGCCGGGAATACGGCATGCGATGTTCCCTGATCTACTGTGGGGAAAGTATCCGGCTCGCCGTGAGGACCGCCGTAGAGGTCGCCCTTTCGCGTTATCGCGAACTGGCGAAAACCGAAGAATTACGGACTGTGCTCAACTTCACGTTTGGCGGTATCTTGGCCACTGACAAGGAAGGGGTCATCACCCATTTCAACCCCGCAGCGGAGCGCATTCTGGGCCTGCGTGCGACGGAGGTGATTGGACGCAAGGCCTCTCACGTTATAGACAATAGTCGTATGGATCGTGTTCTGACAACCGGCGAGGCCGAGATTAATCAGGTCCAGCAGGTTGGTTCCGTGACGATAGTTACCAATCGAGTGCCGGTAGTGGTGAGCGGCCAGCTCGCGGGTGCGGTGGCCACCTTCCTTGAAGCTTCCACTGTGGAACGGGCGACCGAGGAACTCAGGCGGTTGCACCGACGGAAGGGATTCGTGGCTCGCATTAGCCTGTCAGATATCGTTTACGAAAGCCAGATAATGCGGAAGGTTATTCGGATGGCATCTCAGTTCGCGGCGTGCGACCTGACCGTCCTGATAACCGGCGAAAGCGGTGTGGGGAAAGAACTTCTGGCCCAGGGGATTCACAACGCCAGCTGTCGAGCGGGCGGTCCGTTCGTTGCCATCAACTGCGCTGCCTTACCAGAAAACCTGTTGGAAAGTGAGCTGTTCGGATATGAAGAAGGAGCGTTTAGCGGAGCACGCCGGGGCGGTAAGGAGGGCCTCTTTGAGATGGCCCACCGAGGGACGATTTTCCTTGACGAGATCAGCGAGTTATCCCCCTCCCTGCAAGCGAAATTGCTGAGGGTTCTCCAAGAGCGAGAAGTGATGCGGGTGGGAGGGACCAGCCTTGTACCGGTGGACGTACGCGTCATTGCGGCCACAAACCAGGACCTCAAGCGCCGGGTACAGGGAGGGGCTTTTCGTGAGGACCTCTTCTATCGACTGGCGGTACTGCGCGTTCACGTACCGCCCCTGCGCGAGCGAATGGAGGACCTGCAACCTCTCATTGGACACCTTTTGTCCAAACGGCCGTCGGCTAGCACTGAACTCCTTGAGGCGGCTAGGCTTCAGGCGATCGCTTGCCCGTTGCGTGCGTACAGGTGGCCTGGTAACGTACGAGAGCTTGAGAATTTCGTCGACAACCTGGTCGTCATTCTTGATGGCAGGGTTCCGTCACCCCGCGACCTGGTATCCATCGTAACAGACCTGGCCGCGCAGCTGGGCATGGTTGCGTCGGGAGAGGGAGCAGGTAACAGGTACCCTCCCGGCGACCTCGACCGCCCCCGCAGCTTCGACCAGGCCGACTTGCGTAGGCTCAGGGATGCGTACTTGAGACAGGTTGCCGAGGAGGCGCTAGCCGCCGCGGGAGGCAATCGGCGGGTGGCTGCCCGCATGTTAGGGGTGAGCCGCACGACCCTGTGGAGGAGGCTCAAGGGACCCTAGTTTCATTACTGAAATGTTTCAGCTATGTGTGTTAACCGCCTGCAACATGGCGGTGCGGACGTCCATCTGTCGGACTTCTTAAACTGGTGCCGGCCAGGTGCGAACGGTACTGGCTGGGCGGCTCCGGCCGGCACGCTTCTTGCGCCAACCCGCAGCGGACGGAAGATCCGCCTGGGGCTGCTCAAGGAGGGTTCATCGTGGGTCCGCTCAACGGCGTGCGTGTGATTGAACTGGGTAGCTTCATCGCTGGACCGTACTGCGGGATGCTGTTAGCCGACTTCGGGGCAGAGGTTATCAAGATTGAACCTCCGCAGGCAGGGGACCCGATGCGCCAGTGGGGCCTCCCCAGCGGGGTTCCAGGACGGTCCTACTGGTGGTCCGTTATCGGGCGTAACAAGAAGTCGGTTACGATAGACCTCAGGCATCCGCGCGGGGTGGAATTGGTCCGGACGCTGGCGGGTGCCAGCGATGTTCTGGTCGAGAACTTTCGGCCCGGCACTCTCGAGAAATGGGGGCTTGGCTACGCTGAGGTTAGAGACTTGAACCCGGGCCTGATCGTGGTCCGCATCTCGGGATTCGGGCAAACGGGTCCCTATCGAGCCCACGCGGGCTTTGCAAGCGTGGCAGAGGCCATGGCCGGTCTGCGGTACATCGCCGGGTACCCGGACCGCCCGCCGGTCCGCGTCGGCGTGAGCATAGGGGACACCCTGGCCGGACTCTTCGGAGCACTGGGTGCGGTCCTGGCGCTCAAGACGAGGTCTGACCGGAAAGGGCAGGGTCAGGTTGTGGACGTGGGGTTGACGGATGCGGTGCTGGCCGTGATGGAAGGTATTCTGGTGGAGTGCTCCGCGCTAGGCGTCGTCCGGGAGAGGACGGGAGGGGTAACCGCGGGGATTGCTCCCTCCAACATTTACCCCACTGCCGATCAGAGTTGGGTGGTGATTGGAGCTAACGCAGATACAGTGTTCAGGCGGCTAGCGCAAGTCACGGGGCGGCCTGAGCTGTCGGACGATCCCCGGTTCGCGACCCACGTTGCCAGGGGCCAGCATCAGGCGGAGCTGGATGCCCTGATCGCCAGCTGGACCTCGTCTCACTACAGGGATGAGATTGTCGAGACGTTGCGGAACGCCGGTGTACCCGCCGGCCCGGTAAACTCGGCACGCGACGTCATTGAGGAGCCGCACTTTCGCGATCGGGGTATTATCGCGTGTGTGGATGATCCTGAGCTTGGCAGGCTGACGATGCAGGGAGTCGTTCCGTTTTTGAGCCTGACACCCGGACAGATCCGCTGGGCCGGTCCTACGCTGGGTCAGCACACAGACGAGGTGTTACGTGAAATTGTTGGGCTGGGTGTCTCGGAAATCGAGGACCTGAGGGTACAGGGCGTGATCTGAGTTGCCCGGGGCGATTGGCGTGGGGGGAGCCAGTATGGTGCTAAACTTACCCGGCCAGGCTGAGGTGATAGAGGTAGGGCCCCGCGACGGCCTCCAGAACGAGAAAACCCTGTTGGACCTGCCCAGCAAGGTGCGGCTGGTGAGTACGTTGTCGCGCTGCGGCTTTCGCAAGATCGAAGTTGGCTCGTTCGTGCACCCGGATCTGGTTCCGCAAATGGCAGACACGGACCGGGTCTTTGAAGTCATTGAGCGGCATCCGTCGGTGGGGTACGTGGGATTAGTAGCCAACGCCAGGGGCGCACAAAGGGCGGCCCGGGCCGGGGTTGACGAGGTTAACTTCGTAATCGCTGCTAGCGAGACGTTCAACCAGCAAAATGTACGCAAGTCGGTGGCACGGTCCCTAGCCGAACTCGGAGAGGTAGCGGGGTTTTGCAAGTCCCAGGGCATTTCCGTTTGGTGCAGTGTCGCCACGGCATTCGGCTGCCCCTTTGAAGGCCACGTGCCAGAGCAGCGTGTGCTGGCCCTGGTGGAATCAGCACTCTCGCTGGGCGTTGCGGGCATTACTCTCGCCGACACAACTGGGATGGCCAACCCGGTCCAGGTGGCTAACCTCGTGTCCAGCGTGAAACGGTGTGCGAGTGGACTGCCCCTGGCTTTACACTTCCATAACACCCGCGGCATGGGTGTGGCGAACATCCTTGCTGGCCTCCAAGCAGGTTGCATGTCGTTTGATGCCTCCATCGGAGGGTTGGGCGGGTGTCCCTTTGCTCCGGGTGCAACTGGCAACGTGTGCACGGAAGACGTGGTCCACATGCTCGAAGAGATGGGAGTCCAAACCGGGATCGACCTGGACATTCTCATCGCAGTGGCACGTGACCTGGAATCCATGGTGGGCCATCCCTTACCCGGTCAGGTCATGAAGGCGGGGAAGCGGTCACAACTCCAACGCGTCCCCTCCGCCTCCGGGAGGTGAGAGCAGACTCGAGCGGAAGCGGGTTCTCGGGAGGCGTGGGATACGGTAGCTCTTTGGTCGCGAAGTCACTTCCGTGCGGCATCACAAGGGAGGGTTTGGCATGAGAGAGCACAGAGGCCTTTTGCTGGTTGCCTGCGTGATACTTGCCATCGGCGTGTTGGGTTCGTCGTGCTCGCCCCAAAAGACCGAGGAGGCCAAGAAGCCTGCATATCCCGATCAGCCGCTCACGTTTATCGCACCCGCCAACCCCGGCGGAGGTTGGGACCTGACCTGTCGCGCTACCGCCAAAGTGCTCCAGGACACTGGCCTGGTCAAGGTCCCGATCACCGTCACCAACCAACCGGGCGGGTTCGGGGCGACTGCCATGGCGGATATCGTCAACAACCGCCGCAAGGACAACTACGTTTTGGTCGCCTTCTCGACCGTCTTGACGAGCCGGATGGCGTTGGGGGACTATCCGTTCTCGTACAAGGACATTACCCCCGTGGCGGCCCTGTTCGTCGACTACGGCACGATCGGTGTGAAAGCAGACGCGCCGTACCGCGGCATGGCTGACCTTCTGGAAGCGCTGCGAAAGTCACCGGACTCGATTTCCTTTGCGGGTAGCTCGCCGCCGGGGGGGCTCGACCACGTGCGGGTGGCCCGGTTGGGCAAGTTGGTAGGGATTGACCCGAAGAAGGTGCGCTATGTTGCCTTCCAGGGTGGCGCGGATGCGATAGCCGCTGTCATGGGTGGACACGCGACCGCCTTTGTGGGTGACGCTGGGGAGATTGCTGGGTACACGGAAGCGCACGCCCTCCGTCCTCTTGTCGTCCTCGGGAAGGAACGGTTGTCCGGTATCTATGCGGATACCCCGAGCAGTTCGGAGGCGGGGATTGATCTTATTTCCGGCAACTGGCGCGGTTTCTATGCCCCTCCGGAGGTGTCCCAGGATGTGCTGCAATATTGGGTGACTATGTTGCACCAGATGGTGGAGACCAGCGCGTGGAAGGAAGCCCTCCAGAAGTACAGTTGGCAGCCGTTTCTGCTGACCGGAGATAAACTCAAGGCCTTCCTGGAGGATGAACTGAACACGTACCGAAATACGTTGAAGGAACTGGGGCTGGGCAAATGAGTCCAGAGCGCTTGTGGGGGGCGGCCTTTCTCCTGGCGAGCGGGGGATACCTCTGGCTGGCGTTCCACATACGGTCGTTTTGGTCCGGCGACCCCCTGGGACCTCGCGCATTTCCAATTGTGCTGGGGGTCGCGCTCGCGGCCGGAGGACTGGGGTTATTGTGCGCGCCGCCTCGGACGGAGGGAACCAGTTCCCGGAGACTCGCCGCTCCTTTGGCGCTTTGGGTCCTGCTTGTCGCATACTGCTTGCTACTGCCCAGGATAGGTTACCCCGTAGCGACCACGTTGTTTCTCATCGTGGCGGCGTACCTGGCGGGAGAGAGATCGCCGGTGCGGTTGCTCTGCCTGTCAGTGCTCGTCGCGACCGGGTTGTTCCTCCTGTTCACTAGGGTGCTGGACATTTACCTGCCGCCGGGCGTCGCGCGGTTCCTCGGGTGAGATGTGGCCGCGTCGGGCCTTGAGGAGGGTCGGGGACCTTGATTCCGCACCTGCTGCACGGATTCCAGATCGCGCTCATGCCCCAACATATGCTGTACGCATTTCTCGGTGCGCTGGCTGGTACACTGGTGGGGATTCTCCCGGGACTCGGGCCAGCAGGGGCGATGGCGCTTCTCATTCCCGTCACCTGGGGTCGTGACCCAACGGCCGCCATGATCATGCTGGCCGGGATATACTACGGAGCGATGTACGGCGGCTCGACCACCGCCATCCTGTTAAACGTGCCGGGGGAAGCCGCTTCCGTGGTAACTACTCTGGATGGTTATGAGATGGCACGCCGGGGGAGAGCGGGGCCGGCCCTGTGTATAGCAGCCCTGGGATCGTTCATCGCCGGGACGCTAAGCGTGGTTCTCCTGATGGCGGCCGGGCCCCCACTAGCCTCATTTGCTCTCCGCTTTGGCCCCGCGGAAAACTTTGCCCTTATGGCGTTCGGACTCAGCACTGTGGCCGGTCTCACCGGCAAGTCGCTGCTGAAAGGGATTGCCGCGACCGTGATCGGGCTGATGCTCGCCACAGTAGGAATGGATCTTCCGAGCGGCGCACCGCGGTTCACCCTCGGCATCCCGAAGCTGATGGACGGAATCGACATCGTGGTTGCGGCCATCGGATTGTTCGCGGTTTCCGAGGTGATGCTAGCTTACGAGGAAGTGGTCACAGGAGCGCTCGAGCGCGCAAGGGTCTCCAGAATATGGATTTCCATGCAGGAGTTCATGCGCAGCCTGGGCTCCATACTTAGGGCGACGTTCCTGGGCTTCTTCGTAGGAGCAGTCCCCGGAGCCGGTCATGTCACGGCACCCTTTATCGCTTACACCGTCGAGAAACGAATCGCGCGTGACCCGGACAGTTTCGGCCGCGGGGATATCCGGGGGGTGGCAGCCCCCGAGTCCGCAAACAACGCTGCTGCTTCGGGGGCTCTGCTTCCCCTGCTCACGCTGGGTCTGCCAGCCTCGACCGTCACAGCGGTCACGTACGGCGCTCTCCTGATGCTCGGGATTCGGCCGAGTCCGCTGCTGTTTGCGAGGCACGCCGACATGGTTTGGGGCCTCATTGCCAGCATGTACATCGGAAACGTGATCTTGCTCATCCTGAACCTACCGTTGGTCGGAATCTGGGTGCGGATTCTCAGCGTTCCGCCCCGCTGGCTGCTACCGATCGTTCTCGCGGTTTCCTATGTGGGCGTGTACAGCGTGGACAACTCTCCGTTTGACCTGGTCGTGGCTAGCCTCCTGGGGATGCTGGGTTACCTCATGCGCAAGTCGGACTTCCCGCTCGCCCCCGTGATACTTGGGTTGGTCCTGGGCGGATTGATGGAGCAATCCTTGAGGCAAACCCTCATGATCACCGGAGGAAGCCTTAAGGTGTTCACGGGCTCGCCCATCGCACTTACCCTGTTCGGGATGGCCGCGGCGTTGCTGGTTGGCCCCACTGCCTTCCGGCAAATCCGAGCTCGGATCGGGAGGTGTCGCGCAGGCACTGTGCGAGGCGCTGTTTAGTGGGGTGCCATCTCGCTGCGGGCCCCGGTGGCAGGTCCTGCCCCCAGGGCTGCGCCGCTGCGGTCAATCCGGTCCGAGGTACACCCGGCGGTGGAGGCGATCCACCTACTCCCAGCCCCGCGGGGGAGGTCGGCGCGTAGGCCCTCGGAACCCGGATCTCTTGGGAGACTGCGATTCGTACCTGCCTCGTGGCTGGCGATGGTGTGCGGGAGCCTGTAAAGCAGCGTCTGCGGGAATCCCGGGATGGTCTTCGTGCGGCGGCTGACGGCCTTGAGTCCCAGCAACCGAATGGGTCGACAGGTGGTTGAGGACGGACATCTTCGAGTTCTTACCATTCGCTGGTACCACTTCCATGACCCCCTCCCCTCGACCACCGAAGAGCAGCCCCGGCCAGGAAGTTTCTTTCGCGGGTTTTGTCTGGGGTCATCCGACTGAAACCACTTTGCGCCATCGACCCGCAAGGGTTCTACCTTTGCTAGATCCTTTCGGGCAAGGCGGCGATCGCGCTCGCGTCCCCCCATTTGATGTGCTGTTGGTTGATGTGCGCGGGTTTCCACTTCCTTGCCAGCAGCCAGGTTGGCCGTCTCACACGTCAATCCGTACTTTGTCTGCTAAGCCCAGGTCAACCAGGATGTGGTGGAGACCTGCCAACAGGGTTCTACTGAGGCGGGCATCCACGACGACCGAGAAATCGAGACCGATGCGGAGGTCGGAGCCCGACCTCAACTTCGGTAAGACCCTCGTGCCCAGGCGATTCCGCATTTCCGGGGGAAGTGGCCCCAGCGGCCTGTATGACACCGAGACCGGCGAGCTGGTCCCGGAGGAACGCTGATTTCTTTTCCTCACCCGGGCCCGGACACCGGGTGAACAAGTGCATAGCCCTTGCCCTGAGCGTTGCGCAGGAACCGCTCGTCGAGCGTGAACAACTGACATCCGGCGTGGATGGCCAGGGCCAGATACGCTGTGTCACGAGCGCGCGAAGCCCCCAACTGACGGGTCAGGCGCAGGGCCTCCAGGTGCAGGCCGGGTGGCGTCCACAGCCGGACGCGGAGTATGAGGGCCTCCCTCAGAGCGCTTTCTGCCGTCTCCTGGGTGATTGCACCGGCGAATTCGAGGTGTCTGATAGTCATGGCCACCTCAAAGGGCATAAGGTGGGGTGCGTAGAGCTCCCGGATGGACTTGAGCCAGTTGCGCACCTGGGCATGATGTGTCTGGCCGGAGCCGAACGAGCACGGACGCGTCCAGGACGGCCTTCATCGCTCGTCCCCGAGGATGACACGAGTCCGCTCTTCGTCCGCCTTATCTGCACGTATGATCTCACCGTGTCGAGAGAGACGCCCCTGGCAATCAGTTGCGCCATCAGGGGTTCGGTTGCCTCCACCCCTGCGCGTGGTGAAAGCGTCCCTTCGCCCTCTCTTGCTTCCTCGAGAAACCGGCGGACCGCCTCGCGGACCACGGCGCTGGCGCTGGGAGGGATGCTGAAGCTCTGGCGATACTCGTCCAGGGCGCGGTACAGCTCCTCGCCCAGGTACAGCGTTGCTTCAGCCCTCCGCTTCACGACCGCCATCACCTCCACCCCGTTGTACCGTACGTGTGGTATACGTGGTAGCTGATGCCTTCCGGCGGTGCGGGAGGCGGGCGGAAGGGTTCGGTTGCCGGGGGAAGGGAAGTGGGGCGAGGGGAAGTGGGCGGGAAGGGAAGCGGCGGGAAGGCGAAGAACAGAACACGAGATTCTTCCGGTGAAGGTGGCCGGTGCCTCCGGGTGGGAAGCCGGCTGCGCGTGACGGGCGGATGGGGGGAGATGGCGTTGTTGGTGGGAGAGAAGGTGGTGCTCAGGCCTCCCGAAATGGAGGATCTGGACACGCTCCTGCGCTGGATCAACGACCGCGGGGTGGGCCGGTACCTGATGCCCCACTTCCCCTATTCGCGTGCCCAGGAGCGCGACTGGCTGGAGCGGGTTTCCCGCAGCGAGAGCGACCGCGTTTCATCATCCAGACGCGCGACGGAAGGCCCATCGGCGTCATGGGTCTGCACCGCATTGACCAGGTTCACCGGGAGGCCGAACTGGGGATCTTCATCGGCGAGAAGGATTGCTGGGGGCGAGGGTATGGCACCGACGCCATCCGTACGCTGCTGGGTTTCGCCTTTGAGGAGATGAACTTCCACCGCACCTACCTGCGAGTCAACGCGGACAACTTGAGGGCCCAGCGTTGCTACGAGAAGTGCGGCTTCGTGCGGGAGGGCACGTTGCGCCAGGCCGTGTTCGCGGATGGAGGCTGGCGCGACCAGCACCTCATGGCCGCGCTGGCCGACGAGTTCCGGCAAAACTGAACCGCCACCGCCTGGCGGCTCAGTCCTGACAGGCGCGGTCTTGCGGCGCCAGAAAGCCATCTGGGGCGAGAAGTGCATGGTGGGCCCGGACAGGCGCGAAAGGTGGCGAGCCCTGTGCGTGGGATGGGGCGACAAGGGTCAGGCGAAGCAGCGAGAACCGGGGACGAGGCCCGGGCATGGGCCCTCGCCGAACAGGCCAGGGCCTGCCTGGGTCAGAGGAAGCTGGCGGAAGCGGAAAAGCTTCTGCGCCAGTCCCTGGAGGTGGCCTTCACCCGCGCGGCCGCCAACAACCTCGCTCTCTGCCGGTACGAGCAGGGTGACGCCGAGGGCGCTCTGGAGACCCTGGAGCAGGTGTTTCAGGGCGACGAGCTGTCTCCCTACGCCCATGCCCTGGCCTCTCTGGCCTGGTCCCGGCTGGGTGACACGGAGGCGGCCAGGAATCACGTCCGCCAGGCAGTCGCCGAGTTCGACTCCGGCCTGCGCGCCCTGCGCAACGGGCCACCCGAATCGGTGCAGTCCTGGCGGGAATACACGGTGCTGATCAAACGTGCGGCGGCCGCCCTGGAGGATCACCGTCTGGTGTACGACCTTTACCGCCGCTGGGAGAATCTCCATGAGCAGCCCGAAGACCACTTCCTGGGAGGCGTGGCCGCCTTCAACCTGGGCAAGTACCGGCAGGCAGCACGTATCTGGCGACGGGTGCGCGATCCCCAGTGGGAGTTCGTGCGCGCGTATGTGGCCGCGGCAGACGCGGTGGCCGACGGAGTAGTGCCGCCCTTTCCCATGGAGTACGACTACGGGTATGACGAAGAGGCTTTCCGGGAGGACGTGCGGGTCCTCTCAGACCTGAGGGAGGCAGACCCGAAGCAGGCGGAAGCGTACCTGCACGACAGGATGCAGCAGGCCCGCCTGCGGGTGCGGTTCCTGGGGCTGGCCTTGGCGGATCAGGGGGAAAGCAGCCGGCAGGCGCTGGAGCAACTGGTGCACTACGGAGGAGAGTGGGGCATTGCCCTGGCGAAGCAGGTTTGCAGGGCGCCCACCCTCCCCGTGGACCTCAAGATGGCTGCCGTGGAGGCTCTGGTGAAGCTGGGCGTGCAGCCGTCCGACCAGCCGGCCGAGATCGTCCACGACGGCAAGCCGGTGCAGGTCCAGTTGAAGCAGATGGAGCTCATCATGGGGGAGGACCCCGAGCTCGCGCGCCTCACCCAGAAGGCGATGGAGCTGCGGGACGCCGGCCGCCGGGACGAGGCCAGGGAGATCCTGGAGTCGATGTTCGCAGGTGGTCAGGCCTATCCTCCCGCCATGCTCGCGCTGGCCAACCTGTACCGCAGCGAAGGGGACCTGGACCTGGCACAGCCCCTGCTGGAGATCCTGGGCCGGGCCTTCCCCAGCCACCCCATCGTACAGTTCAACGTGGCCGGGTTCTGGCTGCAAAAGGGCGACCCCGGGAGGGCGCTCTCCTACTTCCGCCGGGTGGATCGCACCGCCCTTCCCGCCGAAGCCCGGCCCAGGTACGACGCCCTTGCCGCCCACCTGCGCGAATGCTCCCACCTCGACCCCCGTCCGGCGGGCCGCCACACCCGCGCCAGAAAGAAGCGCAGAAGTAACGCCCCGCGCCGGGGGGAGTGGCCGTGCTGAATGAATACCCGATCGATTTCCCGGCCTGACTTGCACGACCAACAAGAGATCGTCGTCGCCGAGGGCCCCGTTGACGCAGCTTTCGACCCGGTGCAACTCAATGAAATGATTCCCGGTTACGAGGCTACCGGCCAGGTCAGGCAAGAGCCGGAGCAATTCACCCCGCGCCCGGTCATCCAGCCGAGACAACCCTTTGTCCGGAACGGGCCGCACCTGTGGGCGAGATCCGAAAACGCCCAGGGGCTCGAAGGGGGTTCTTCAACGTCATGTCCCATGGGCGGTGAACCGCCGCCACCCCGCGGCGGTCATGGCCCTTGTCGCCCACCCCAAGGCTGCGCACCACGCGAGCCCTATGCCCAGAGAGGCCCCCAGGTCCCCGGGGGCTTGAGGCTGTGTCAGGGCTTGCACTGGGACGTAAAGGGTGTACCCGAAAGGCAGATACCTGAGAGCGGAGGAGAACCAGCCCGGGAAGAGGAAGAGCGGCAGGATGGCCCCAGACAACAGCCGCTCCACCAATCTGAACAGCCGGATGGTTCCCATGTTCTCCCCGGATAGCCCGAGGGAGCTCGGGATTGGGGGCAGGAAGCCCTAACAGTCCAATCCAAGAACCGCGCCGTGAGTGGCCGGCGGGGCCGGCGGGGCCGGCGGAGGAAACGGCCGACCCAATGCAGAAATGTGAAATCAATGCTTTGCGCGTCCCACCCCGTGTAAGCAGTACGGGGCAGGTGACCGAACGTGGGTGTATCGTTGATCGCCCCGAACAAAGGGCTGGCCAGTCTCGCCCGCCAGGTTGCTTCCGAGCTGGGCAGGGATGTCCGCGTCGTGCAAGGTCTGTTGGACGAGGCGGTGGCGGTTGCCCGCGCCGAGGTTGCCCGCGGGGCGGAGGTGCTTGTCAGCCGCGGGGGAACGGCCACTCGAATCCGAGCGGCGGATCTGGGTGTCCCGGTAGTCGAAGTCTCGGTGACCGCCCACGACGTTTTGCAGGCGGTGAAGAACGCCCGGGGGCTGGGCTCCGATATAATCTTGGTTGGTTTCGCGACCATCGCCACGGCTGCGGAGGGTTTCGCCCAGGTGTTCACCGAGTTGACCGGCATCCGCCTGCGGGTGGTGCGGGTAGACGATGAAGCCTCCTTTCTTGAGGAAATGGTGATCGCAGCCCGGGCGGCAGCTGCCGGGCCGGTGTTCGTGGGCGGACACCGGGTGATCGAGCTGGCGGGCAGAATAGGAGCACCGGCGGTGCTCCTGGAATCATCTCATGAGGGTGTTCGCCAGGCTCTCCTGGAGGCGCTCAGGGTTCGCGACGCTATCCGGGCGGAGAAGCGCCGGGCCAACGAGCTAAAGGCCATTCTGGATTTCATCTGGGATGGGGTCGTAGCCGTCGACAGGGACAACCGGGTGACGCTTTTTAACCCGGTGGCCGAATCGATCATGGGGATTCCGACGCGGGAGGTAATAGGTCAGGATGTCCGCCGGGTGATCCCCGACACCAGGCTGCCGGAAGTGGTGGCCAGCGGTCGCCCCCAACTGGGAGAGCTTCAGGAGGTTGGGCGAGGGGTTACCATAGTGACCAACCGCGTGCCCATACTGGTGGACGGCCAGATCATGGGGGCGGTAGCCACCTTTCAGGAAGTCAACAAGCTGCAGAAGCTGGAGCAAAACGTCCGCATTCGTTTGACCCAGGGTCAGAGGGGTCTGGTGGCCAAGCACGCGCTCGAGGATGTGTTGGGCGTCAGCGCGAACTTCCGGGCCACCGTGGAGGCGGCGCGCAAGTTCTCGCAGTCGGACGCGTGTGTCCTCATCACGGGCGAGAGCGGCACCGGTAAGGAGATCCTGGCTCAGGGGATTCACCTGGCGAGCAAGCGAGCCGCCGGTCCCTTTGTAGCCGTGAACTGCGGTGCCCTGCCCGAGAACCTCCTGGAGAGCGAGCTATTTGGCTACGTGGAGGGGTCGTTCACCGGGGCCAGGAAAGGCGGTAAGCCTGGCCTGTTCGAGCTGGCCCACGGGGGCACCATATTCCTGGACGAGGTTTCGGAGGTGAGTCCCTCCCTACAATCGCGGTTTCTCAGGGTGATCCAGGAGAAGGAGGTCATGCGCCTGGGGGATACCAGGGTTGTGCCCGTTGACGTCCGGGTGATCGCCGCCACCAACCGGCCTCTGGAGGATCTGGTGGAAAGGGGCGAGTTTCGGCGCGATCTGTATTACCGGTTGAACGTCTTGCGGATCAAAGTCCCGCCGTTGCGGGAGAGACCTGAGGATGTTCCCCTGCTGCTGGAACACTTTCTGCGCAGGAAGGCGGAGATGGTGGGCGCCAGGCCCAAGAGACTGCGCCCGGATGCGGTTTCCCTCCTTATGACTTACCGCTGGCCCGGGAACATCCGCCAGCTGGAGAACCTGGCCGAGCGCTTGTGCCTGCTGGTGGATTCCGAGCTCGTCGGAGTGGAGGACCTTGCCCGGGCGGCGGACGACGAGTTGCAGCGGCAGGTAAGCCCATCGCTTTCGTCGCGGGGCCTTCTGGCGCAGACCGAGGAACTGGCCATCATGCAGGTATTGCGGGAAGTGGGTTGGAACCGAGCGAAAGCGGCGGAACGGCTGGGAATCAGCACCACCACGCTGTGGCGTCGCTTGAAGAGGCTACAGTTGCACCCTGAAACGAGGGAATGCCCCTAGTAATTCAATGTGAAATCCCAGCGGTGTTGCGGACACCGGTTTCCGGCGGCGTACACGCCGGATGACGGCCCCGTGCCCGGCCAATGCCAGCCCTTTGCGCGATCTACGTGTCTGTCTGGGTGGCCGGTGCGGCGGGTGGCACGCCTCTTGCACCAGTTGCTGTGCAGGAGGCGGCTGGTGTGCCGGGTGAGGTCGGGGTCCGGGTAGATCCCGGAGAACTGGAAGAGTTCGGGCGGCGTGTGCTCGCGGCGGTAGGGCTACCCGAGCCACACGCGGGTCTGGCTTCGCGGGCCATCGTGGCTGCCGACTTACGGGGCGTGTATTCCCACGGCGTTTCCCGGCTGCCGGCGTATGTGGCCAGGATTCAGAGGGATCTGGTATCCCGGCGTCCCTCCATCCGGTTGGTGAAGAAGGGGGGTGCGGTCGGGCTTATTGACGCCGGCAATGCCCTGGGCCACGTGGCGGCCTCCCTCGCCATGATGATCGCCACCGGTTTGGCAGCAAGACACGGGGCCGGAGTGGTGGGAGTCCGGAGCAGCAACCACTTCGGGATGGCCGCCTATTACGCCATGATGGCGGCCCAGCGCGGCTTCATCGGGATAGCCCTGTCCAATTCCGCCCCTGCCATGGCTCCCCTGGGAGGGACGGTGCCCATGTTGGGTACTAACCCCATGAGCGTGGCGCTGCCCGCCGGAAATCACGGTATGGTGGTGCTGGACATGTCCACCTCGGTGGTGGCCCGCGGGAAAGTGCGGGTGGCAGCTCTCGCCGGCCGCAGGATCCCCCTGGGCTGGGGTCTCGATCGCCAGGGGCAGCCCACCGACGATCCCACGCAGGTCTTGCTGGGCAGCTTGCTACCGGCAGCGGGGGCCAAGGGTTACGCCCTGGCGGTGGTGATCGACCTGCTTTCCGGGGTGCTCACGGGTTCGTCGTACGGTTCTGAGGTCCGGGAGAGCACCGACCTGTCCGGTCCCGCCGGAGTCGGACACCTGTGTGCGGCGTTGAAAGTTGAATCCTTCAGTCGTTATGACGAGTTCATCGAGCGGATGGAGCAGTACGCCAGGAGCCTGAAGAACTGTCCCCGTGCTCCCGGCATAGAGCGTATCTACCTGCCGGGTGAGATAGAAGCGGAAACGGCCGCCGCTCAGCTCCAGGGTGGGATTCTCGTGGGGAGCGAAGTCTGGGAGCAACTCGGTGAGATTGCTGCCGAATGCCGGATTCCTCTCCCGCGGTGCTGTGTGGAAAAGCCCGCTTAGGAGGAGGTCTCGTGCGGTGCCCTACGTGGTGCGGGTAGACATGACCGGCAAACGCGTTTGGACTGAGTCCTGTCCGCAGGATTGGGCCCAGTTGGGCGGGCGAGCCCTCACCTCTACCATCGTGGCAACCGAAGTTCCCCCGGGGGCCGACCCCCTGGGTCCCTCCAATCGCCTGGTGCTGGCCCCTGGCCTGTTGGCCGGTACTGCTCTTTCCAGTTCGGGCCGCCTCTCCGTGGGAGGCAAGAGTCCCCTCACCGCCGGCATTAAGGAAGCGAATGCGGGAGGGACGGCCGGGCACAAACTGGCCCAGCAAGGGATCAAAGCCGTGGTGGTGGAAGGGGCGGCCGAACCCGGCGAGTGCTGGGTGCTGGTGGTGGGCGACGAAGCGCGGTTGCAGCCAGCTCCCCAACTTGCCGGGCTGGGGGTGTATGAGACCCTGAGCACGCTCCGGGACACCTTCGGCGAGCGCTCGGCCGCGGTCTGTATCGGGCCGGCAGGGGAGCTGCGCATGCGAGGAGCCGCCGTGGCCGTTTCAGACCTGGGGTTCCGACCCCGGTTTGCTGCCCGGGGTGGCCTGGGTGCCCTCATGGGTAGCCGGGGTCTGAAAGCGGTGGTGGTGCTGGACGGATCCGGCGACGCTCACGGTGGTGGCAGTCAGGAGTTCGCGCAGTTGGCGCGTTCGTTCAACCAGGCGCTCCTGTCAGATCCCAAGACCGGTCAGGTGTATCCCAAGTACGGGACGGCTTCCATCGTGCGGGCAGTCGATGCCTGCGGTGCTCTCCCCACCAACAACTTCTCTCGAGGTCAATGCGAAGCGGTAGAGGAATTGAGCGGGGAACGAATGGCAGACTTGATCGCCGAGAGGGGTGGCGAGGGGAAGACGGGCATCCCGTGCATGCCCCGATGCGTGATTCGCTGCGGCAACGTGTTCCCCGATGGCAGGGGTCGGATGCTGGTCAGCAACCTCCAGTACGAAACCATCGCCCTGCTGGGATCCAACTGCGGGATGGGGAACCTGGATGCCGTGGCCAGACTCAACTACCTGTGTAATGACCTCGGCCTGGACACCATCGAGACCGGAGCGGCACTGGCTGTCGTCATGGAAGCGGGCGCGTTGCCCTTCGGCCACGTCCAGGAGGCCGCTGCGCTCATCGGGGGCCTGGCCCGCGGGGAAGCGGCTGCCCGCCTGGTGGCCTCTGGCGCCGCCGTGGCCGGTGCCGCCTACGGGGTGGCGCGGGTGCCCGTGGCCAGGGGGCAGGCCATGCCCGGGTACGACCCCCGGGCCATGAAGGGAAACGGGGTCACCTACGCGACGTCGCCCATGGGCGCTGACCACACGGCGGGGAACGCTTTCGGGTCGCGCGGCAGAGTCAATCAACTTCTGGCCGAAGGGCAGGTGGAGCTCAGCCGCGACCTGCAGATAACGGCCATGATAATCGATACCCTGGGTCTCTGCCTGTTCGCACGGCCGCCTCTGGTGGCCAATCCGGGGCTTGCCGCTGATTTGCTCCGGGCCCTGTACCGCTGGCAGGTTACCCCGGAGGAACTGGGGGATCTGGCTCTTTCCGTGCTGCGTCTCGAGCGGGGATTCAACGAGCGCGCGGAGCCGGGTGTCCAATGGGACCGGCTGCCCGAGTATTTCTACCGCGAGGCGTTGCCGCCCTACGGGGTGGTGTTCGACATAGACGAAAGTGCGATGGCGGAGGTATGGCGATGAACTGCACCGCCCGGGGGTGCGGCTGGCGGGAAATGGACGCGCGACGGGAGGTAGGGGAGATGTTCGAGAAAACCAGAGAGATGATGCAGCAACTGGGCTTGCCCAAGGGCGACCTGCACGACCTGCCCACCTCGGGGCAGACGTTCCCGGATGGCGCCCACTACCGACTGGAGATACCCACTGTGAACTCGGCCGCGGCCCTGAAGGCCCTCTTGGAAACCGCCCGCGAGCTGGGGGTGGTGATCAACCGGGTGGACGAGACTTACGGGGCCTTTCGGCACACCTTTTCAGAGGTGAAAGAATACGCCGCCATGTGTCGCGACTACGGAGTCGAACTGAACATGTCTGTTGGGCCGCGGGCCACGTATGACACCAGCGCCACCCGGCTGTCCACCCAGGGTGTGCGCATCGGATATCGTCTCCGGGGTATGGAACAGGTGGTGCGGGCAGTGGAGGACGTGTTCCGCATCCTGGAAGCGGGCATCCGCGGCATCCTGGTGTACGACGAGGGGCTCCTCTGGGTTCTCAACGAGCTGCGGTCGGCGGGCAAGCTGCCGGGGGAAGTCAAGTTCAAGGTGTCCGCCCACTGCGGACACGGCAACCCGGCCTCCTTCAAGGTTCTGGAGCGCATGGGGGCCGACAGCATCAACCCGGTGCGGGATCTCAGCCTGCCCATGGTGGCAGCCCTGAGGGGGGCGGTATCAGTCCCTCTTGATGTCCATACTGACAATCCACCCGCTTCGGGAGGGTTCATCCGCACCTACGAAGCCCCCGAGATGGTCCGCATAGGTTCGCCCATCCACCTGAAGTGCGGCAACTCCGCCCTTTCCGCGCACGGGGAGATCACAGGACCGGCGGAAGGGGCGGCCATGGCCAGGCAGGCGGCCATCGTGGCCGAGTTCATGCGGCGGTACTTCCCGGAGGCCAGGCAGAGCGAGTCGGCTCCCGACATGGCCATACCCGTGAAGTAAAGGAGGTAGAGGATGGGGCGCTGGAAGATCCCCCCCGAGGGGGGGCACATGGACCGGGCCACAGGCGTGTACTTCCAGAATATGACCGGACGCCAGGTGGCAGATCGGTTGCGGAAGAACGACCTCATCATCGTCCCCATCGGCAGCACGGAAAACCACGGTGCGGGAGGACCATACGGGGAAGACACCTTCCTGGTGACGCGCATGGCCGAGGCGGTTGCCCTGGAGACTGGTTGCACGGTGGCCCAGCCCATCTGGTACGGTTCCCATCCGGCCCAGCACCTGGGCATGCCGGGGACGGTGGTCATCCCCGAGGACGTGTTCTGCGCTTACTTGCGGGCGGTGGCAGCGGGCCTCTGGAACGCCGGTTTCCGGAAGCAAGTCTGGATCAACGGGCACGGCCAGGAATACGTGATCCCCGTCGCCATTCACCAGTTTGCTAAGAAGTACCAGGTACCGGCCATCATCGTGTTGCTCAACTGGCCTACCGCCATAGTGCCCCATCTCAAGGATCGGGCTCACGGGGGTCCGTTCGAGACGCCATTCCGACACGCGGACGAGGCGGAAACGTCGTTGTCCGTGGCGCTGTTCCCGGAGATGGTCAGGGTGGAGGACGCCGTGGACACGCAGCCGCGGGGGTTCGTTTCCGAGGGGCACGTGGACAAGGGCGGCGACATCTACCAGTATCCCATCCCGGGTCATTGCCAGGTGGGTCTTTCCGGGCTTGAGGTGCTGGTGTATCCCGAGGGCGTAATCGGACGTCCCACGCTGGCCGACGGCGAAAAGGCCCGCCCCGGGTTGGAGGCGCTTTTTGACTACATGGTGAAGTTCATCGGCGAGATCATGGAGCGCTTCCCTCCCGGGCAACTACCCCCGATCGAGCTGGTGACCCAACGGCCGCGCGAAGAAGTGGAGGCGGTGCTGAAAGGGCCGCTGGCTCCGGGAGGTCGCCACCTGTACACTCTGGGCTACCCGCCCTGATGGCGGAGGCAGAGCGCTCCAGTGGTCGACCGAATCTTGGGTCGCGCGGGAGGTGCGGGGATGGACAGCAGGCAGGCGACCGACTTAGGCCAAGCCGCCATGGACATCGTGCTGCTGAGGAGGAGCGTGCGCAGGTACCTTCCGGATCCCGTTCCAGAGGAGGTCTTGCGCACCGTGCTGGAAGCGGGAAGACAGGCCCCTTCCGGTGAAGACGCGCAGCCGTGGCGGTTCATCGTGGTGCGCGACAAGGCTACGATAGCGGAGCTGGGGCGGATCTCGGGGAGGGGCAGCGGTCGCCGGTTCACAGGTGAGTACGTGACCAAGGAGATGGACAAGCGGTTCGCCGGGCTGCAGGATCCCGAGAAGCGCCGGGCCGTCTTCCAGAAGCTGACCTCGGGGGCGGTTTCCGCCTTCGTGGCGGAAGCCCCGGTGGTCATCGTCGTGTGCGGCCGAAAGGAGGTTTGGGACCTACCCTACGATTGCTCCGCCGCCATCGAGAACATGCTGTTCGTTATCGCCGGGATGGGCCTGGGGGCGTGCTGGGTGATCGCACCCTGCATAGACATCCGGGACGAACTCAAGCTCAAGGAGATGCTGGGAGTGCCGCCCGGGTATAAGGTGATAAGCATAATTCCCATGGGGTACACGGATCGCATCCCCAAGCCCCGCCCCCGCATTGCCCTGGAAGAGCTGTGCTTCTCGGGGCGATTCGGAAATCCGCTGTTCCCGCCCGGACCCGTCACAGTGACCCCCGGCACCGGGGAGGCGGTTCCCACGGCGCTACCCTCTCCGCCGGCGGGGAGCTTCATGGAGGCGGTGGTACACGATCTGGAGGCGGCTTTCTGGGACGAGCGGGGGATGGGGGCCCGATATCGCACCACCCTGGTCGGCACAGAATACCTGCGGCGGCGTCACCCCGCCCTGGCGGATGCCTGCGACCCGGAAGGCGCGCTGGCTGCAGCGGCAAGGGCACTGGGACAGGAGGGGGTGGCGGACGAGGTTTCCTGGGTATCGGATGAAGACAATGTGCTCAGGATCTCCGTACGGGGCTGCTGCCTCTTGCGAGCCCACCTGGCGCTGAGCCAGAGTGGCCGGCACGTCTATTGCTGTCCTTGCGGAAACGTGATCATGACGGCCATCGACCAGGTGGCGGGTTCCGTCAGCGAGCTGGCCCGGATAGAGGCCGGCGAGTCCGGTTGTCGGCTGGTGGTGGTGCCGTATGGTCCGGGCTCCCAGGGGGTGGCAGGCTGATGAAGGTCACCACCCTCCCGGAGGCAGTGGCGTCGATCCCCGACGGAGGTCACCTGGCGCTGGGCGGGTTCGCCATCGCCCGCAACCCGATTGCCTTCGTGCGCGAGTTGATCCGTCAGGGGAAGAAGGATCTCACCATTTCCCAACCCATCGCCGGCATGGATACGGACTTGCTTGTGGCGGCCGGCGCAGTCAGGCGCCTGCTATATGGGGGTGGGTCGCTGGACAGGTTCGGGCCTAGCTGGAACGTCAACAGGGCCATCGAACGGGGCGGGGTGGAAGTCCAAGAATACAGCGGGCTGGCCATCACCTTCCGTTTCCTGGCCGGTTCCCTGGGCATCCCTTACCTGCCCGCCCAGACCATGCTGGGATCCGAGATACTGGAGAGGCTCTGTCAGTCCCATCCGGACCAGGTACTCATGGGGACTTGTCCCTTCAGTGGGAGCCGGGTGATGTTGCTGCGAGCTCTACAGCCCGATGTGGCGGTGGTGGTGGCGCAGCTGGCGGACCCCGACGGGAACTCATGGGTTTTCGGTCCCCGGTGGGACGAACAGCAGGTGCTGGCCAGCGAACGGGTGATAGTGCTGGCGGAGGAGCTGGTATCTACTGAGTGGACGGAGCAACACGTGGACACCGTGGTCATCCCGGGCTTCCGGGTGTCCGCCGTGGTGCCCATCCCGTTTGCCGCCCATCCCACTTCGGTGTACAGGTGCTACGACTACGACGCCCAACACCTGAAGCTGTACGCCGAGTATGCGCGGCGGGGAGAAACCCGAAGATACCTCGACGAGTACGTTTTGGGGTGCGATCACTGGGGTTATCTGGAGAGAGTGGGCGGGCTGAAGCGGATGGCGGCTCTGCGCGCCGACCGGGCGCTCGGCTATGCCGGGGGTGAAAACGGTGGCACGGTACTCGAGGGCTGAACTGATGGCGGTCGCGGCGGCCCACGAGCTGAGAGACGGCCAGGTGGTGGTCGTGGGTCTGGGGCTTCCCCAGGTAGCGGCGGTACTGGCTAAGATGACCCACGCACCCCGGTTGACCATCGTGCTGGAAATCGGCGTGGTCGATCCCAGGCCGATTCATCCTTCCGTGGGCATTGCCGACCCCCGTCTCTGGTACGGGGCCACCTGCTTCACCTCCGGCTTTATCGGCACCCTTGCCTCTATCCTGCACCGGGGTCTGGTGGACGTAGGTTTCCTGGGCGGGCTGGAGGTGGACCAGTACGGCAACGTCAACACCACGGCTGTTCCCTTGCCCGAAGGGGGAATCAGGCATTTCACCGGCAGCGGTGGAGCCAATGATATTGCCTCCCTAGCCCGGGCTACCCTGATCGTCATGCGCCACGAGAAACGAAAGTTCCCGGCCCGCGTGAGTTACCTCACCTCGCCCGGGTTCCTGAGGGGGGGAAGGGAGAGGGAAGAGGCGGGGTTGAGAGGGGGTGGGCCGTCCAGGGTGATCACCGATCTGGGGACGCTGGGTTTCGACCCGGTTTCGCGCCGGATGCGGGTGGTTGCCCTGCACCCGGGGGTCACGTGGGAGGAAGTACAGGCCAATACGGGGTTCTCCCTGGGGGAGCCGGAGCCGGTGCCGCGCACCCCCGAGCCGACGGAAGAGGAGTTGCGGCTCTTACGGGACGTGATTGACCCAGTGCGAGCCTACATCCGATAGGAGGTCATCCGGTGTACCGAGTGGACCCGAGCAAGTGCATAGGGTGCGGAGTCTGCGTTGCTTCGTGCAGCCAGGGTGCACCCCGGCTTGAGGGCGACACGGCGGTGATCGACCCTGGCCTGTGCATCGAGTGCGGGACCTGCGCCACTTTGTGCCCGCAGGAAGCCATAGGGGAGGGAGATGCAGAGATGGAGGTGGTAGTTCACGAGAGCCAGGTGCAGGGGGTGCACAAGACCCCGCCTCGTACCTCGAAGCTGCTCATCTCGGGAAAGAATGCTGGCGCTCAACATCTTTCCCTGGGGCTGAACGAGACGGCGGTGGGGAGCCGCATCCCCGAGCACGTGCATCCCGAGCAAGAGGAGGCCATGTTCATCGTGTCCGGTCGCGGCAAGTTCAGGATTTCGGGGAGCGAGTATGACGTTGGGCCGGAGACGGCGCTATTTGCACCGCCCGGTGTTCCCCACGAGTTGGTGAATACGGGAGATGAACCCATCCGTCTGGTCTGGTGCTATGCGCCGCCTTTGCCCGAGCACCGGTCATGATGACCGGACCGAGGAGGAGTTAACGTGCAACCGGAAGAGTTGAGAAAGCGTTTGCAGGGCGTGTTTACGGTAGTGGTCACTCCCTTCCGTCCCGACTACGAGCTGGACACGGAAGGCCTTAAGCGCAACCTCGATTTCCTAATTGCTAACGGTGTGCACGGGCTGATCATCGGGGGCAGTCTGGGGGAGTTCTCCTCCCTCTCTATGGAGGAACGGAGGCTCCTTTTCCGCACGGCCGTGGACCACGTGGCCGGCCGCCTGCCGGTCGTGGTCTGCACCTCCCACAGCAACACCCGAGAGGCGGTCGAACTGACGTCCTACGCCCATTCCATCGGGGCGGACGGGGTAATGGTTACTGCGCCCTATTACGCGCACCGGCCGGAGGAGGGCATAGTCCGCCACTACAGGGCGGTGGCCGATGCGGCAGACATCGGCATCCTGGTTTACAACACTTCCCGCGCCGGAGTGAACCTGAGCCCCAAGCTCATATCGCGCCTGGCGGAGATACCCCGGGTGGTCGGCGTCAAGCAGGGTACCCGGGACATCTCCGAACAAGACGCCACCGTGCGGCTGGTGGGCCATAAGATCAGGGTGTTCTCGGGGTCGGAGGTCATGATGCTTCCGTGCTTCGCCCTGGGAGCGGTAGGGACCACGTCGGTGAGTTCCTCCTTCATGCCTCAGGTAATGCTGGAGTGCTATAACGCGGCCATGGAGGGGGATCTATGCCGGGCGGTCCGGGCGTTCGATGGCTGGGCGGAGTATCGCCTTTTCGCGTCAGCTCACGGTCAACCCGCCACGGTAAAGGCGGCCATGCAGATGGTGGGCCTGGCGGCGGGGCCTGTTCGCCTTCCCATGCTCGACCTGCCGGAAGAGGCTCGCGGGCAACTCAGGTCGATCCTGCGGAATATGGGGCTGATCCCGTAGACGGGAGTGCTGGGCATGGTCGTTTCCACATCGGAGCCCGGAAACGCCGGCGTGCGCGTGAGGTGGGAAGAGCTGGAGGCCGCCGTGGCGGCTGCCCTGGTTGCCCGCCGGGTTCCTGCCGCCAGCGCCCGCCTGGTGGCGGAGTCCCTGGTGCTTGCCGATCTGCGCGGGGTAACCTCGCATGGGGTGCGGCGTCTGCCGGTGCTCCTCAGGAAGCTAGACCTGGGGGTCATAGACCCGCAGGCGGGGCCGGTGGTGAAGGAGCTGGCCCCGGCTGCGGTGGCCGTCGATGCCCGGGATGGTCTGGGGCAGGTGGCGGCGGTCCGCGCTATGGAAGCCTGTGTTTCCAGGGCCCGCCACCTGGGCCTGGCGTGCGCGGTGGTGCATCGTTCCTCCCACTTCGGCATAGCGGCGTATCCCGCCCTGGTTGCTGCCCGGCAGGATATGATGGGGGTGGCCCTTTCCAACGCGGAAGCGGCCGTGGCGCCCTGGGGCGGCAGGCGGCCTGTGCTGGGTACCAACCCGCTGGCAGTGGCCATCCCCTGTCCCGGCCGGGACCCTGTGGTGCTGGATATGGCGACCAGCGTGGCGGGCAGGAGCCGCATAAGGCAGGCAGCGCAGAGGGGCGAGGCCATTCCACCGGGGTGGGCCCTGGACGAGGAGGGCCGGCCGGCCACAGACCCCGTGCGAGCCCTCCGCGGGGTGCTGCTACCGTTTGGGGGCGCCAAAGGCTATGGACTCTCCCTCGTGGTGGAGGTCCTGTGCGGGGTCTTGTCGGGAGCGAGGTTGTCTCACCGGGTCCGGGGCCTGGAGGACACCACGGGGCCGGGCGGAGTAGGGCATTTCCTCATGGCCCTCGACGTGGCCACCTTCGTGCCCGTGGAGGAATTCCGGCAGCGAATGGAGGAGCTGGTGGGCCTCATCAAGGCCTGCCCTGCTCTCCCCGGGGTGGAGGAGGTCTACCTGCCGGGAGAAATCGAGTCTCAGGCTGAGCGAAAACACCGGACCGAGGGAATTTCCGTACCAGCCGAGCTGTGGCAGCAGATTCTTGCCGGGAGGTGCTTGTGATGAAGGAATTGACGGTTAGGTTGGCGGGCCTCGTACTCAAGAACCCTCTCGTACTCGGGTCG
The DNA here is from genome assembly GCA_030019365.1 of Bacillota bacterium. Lineage (NCBI taxonomy): Bacteria > Bacillati > Bacillota > Bacillota bacterium. The sequence goes on along the minus strand of JASEFA010000002.1, from coordinate 198,674 downwards.
TCCGACCTGACGGTGTCCGAGCAGGGCATGCTCACTTTCGCGCGGGCGGGATTCGGAGCCATAGTCAGCAAGACTACCACCATCGAACCGTTGGAGGGGAACCCCAAGCCCCACCTGTATTTCGAGAAGGACAGGTACCTGCTTGTATCCGGCGGACTCCCCAACCCGGGCTACAAGGTTATGGCGGAGAGGATAAGCGCGGTCAAAGATGCTGTGCACGGCGAGGGGTGCCTCATAATCGCCAGCCTGGCCGGCCGGTCGCCGGAGGAACATGCGGTGATCGCCCGCGAGCTGGAGCAGGCGGGGGCCGACGCCATTCAGGCGAACATCTACTGCCCGCACCGGGGACCCCTGGTGGGGCAGGACGAGCCCATCGGCAGGTATTGGGCGCTGGACCCGGACCGGGCGGCGGAGGTTACCAGGGCAGTGAAGGCGGCAGTGCGGATTCCCGTGTTCATGAAATACCCGGGGGAGTACGTTTGGGATTCTCCTCGCCTGGGGCTGGCCATAGAGCGGGCGGGGGCCGACGGGCAGGTCATCCCGCCTCACCCGGGTGGGATGCTCATCGATCCCGCCACGGCCAGGCCGCGGATCGGCAATCCCGAAGGGACGGGCGCCGTGTGTGGAGAGGTATTCAAGCCCATGGGCATCAAGTGTGCCGCTGACATGGTCCGGGTGTTGAAGACGCCGGTGGTGGGTTCGGGAGGGGTCACCCGTGGTTTGGATGTGGTGGAGTACCTCATGGTGGGAGCGAGGGCTGTGGAGCTTTGCACCGCCATGTACTGGTACGGGCCTGGCTCGCTTCCCGAGATGCTACGGGAGTTGCAGGCTTTTCTCGATCAATCGGCCTACTCCTCGCTGGAAGATATGATAGGCGCTGCCTTGCCCAATCTGCCCCGCATCCCGTATGCCTGCAGGAAGCTCGGCCTGGCTTAGGGGGTTAGCTTGAGTGCGCAGCGGAAAGGGGGGTGAACAAGAAGTGGCCTTCCGCCAGTTGCGAGCGCGGTGAGGCCGGCAGAACTGTCAGAATGGCAGCCGCACGCCCATGAGCATGAAAATTAGGAAAGTGGGGGGTGGACATGAACAAGAGGATCGGGTTCTTGCTGACGGCGGCGGTGCTGGCGGTGGCGATGCTGGTCGGGGCGCTGGGCTCAGGTTGCGCTTCCAAACAGGAGCCGAAATGGCCGCAGAACCCGGTGAAGGTGGTGGTTGGCTGGCCGCCAGGTGGCATTACCGACGTGCAGGCCAGGGTCATCGTTCCCCTCATGGAGAAGTACCTGGGCGGCACCTGGGTGGTTTCCAACCAGGCTGGCGCTGCCGGTTCCGTGGGCGCTTCGGATGTGGCAAAGGCGCCCAAAGACGGGTACACCCTGCTGTTCGGCTCGGAAACCATGTCGGTGTGGCAGGTCATGGATGTTGTGAATCTTAGCCCCACCAAGGACTTCGAGCCCATCGGTATCGCTGCGGAAGGGATAGTGGGGCTGGCGGTGCCTGCCAACAGCCGCTTCACCAGTGTGGAGCAGTTCGTTAACGAAGCAAAGGCCAACCCGGGCAAGATCCAGGTTTCCACCGCGGGACCCGCGGCCATGGCCCACGTCAGCGGTCTGGTCATGGAAAAGTACCTGGGCACCAAATTCACTTACGTCCCCTTCCAGGGCGGGGCGCCGGCCGTGATGGCCGCCATCGGAGGACAGGTGGACGCAACCATGGAATCGGTGACCAACGTGATCGAGCACCACAAGGGGGGCACCCTGAAGCTTTTGGCCATACTCGATAACCAGCGTCATCCCGACCTACCCAACGTGCCGGCCCTTGGGGAAGTGTTCCCGGAGATGAAGCCCTATCTGCCCTACGGGCCCTATTTCGGCCTGTTCGCCCCTGCGGGAGTGCCCCGTGACGTCAATAAGGCACTGCTGGACGGTATCAACAAAGCGTTTGCCGACGAGGAGTGGGCTAAGAAGGCCAAGACGATGTTCCTGCGCCCGGTGAACAAGGTGGGCGACGACGCCCGCAAGTACCTGGACGGCTGGACTAGCAGGGCTGCCTGGCTTCTCCAGGACGCTGGTGTGGCCAAGAAGTCGCCTGAGACCTTTGGTATCCCGAGGCCCAAGTAGAACGGGTCTGCCCTTTCTCCGGCCGGGGGTCGGTGCCGCACCCCCGGCCGGGGTGGGCAGTCCGGTTGGACGGGGGGCTGGGCATGGAGGCCTTGGTTTTCTTGGGCGGGTTACTGCTCGGTATCGGGGTCTACGGATTGAGTGCTGCCCGGCTTGACCTGGGCAACGTCTCTCACCCGGGTACCGGCTTCTTCCCTCTCCTGGTGGCCGTTGCGGCCGGCGTGCTCGCGCTGCTGTGCTTCGGGCAGGCTTGGGGCGAATGGAAGGCGGCTGGCGCTCGAACGCCGGGGAAGGAGCCGGTCCCGTCGCCGGAGGCCAGCCGGGGTGTGCGCCGCGTTTTGGTTTTTGCTGCGGCCTGCGGGGCATACATTCCCCTTATGTCCCGCTTTGGCTATGTGGGGCCCACCGCGCTCCTGGGGGTCGGGCTCCTCAAGCTCACGGGGGTCGGTACGGGGCGTGCCCTGGTAATCGGCGTCCTGGTGTCGGCGTCACTGTGGCTGGTGCTGGGCTGGTGGTTGCGCGTCCCAGTTCCATTGGGGCCGTGGGGATTCTGAGCGGATCGGGAGGTCGTCTTTGACATGCTGGGACACCTTCTGGCGGGATTCAGTCTGGCGCTTGCTCCCCACAACCTGGTGGCTTGCTTCGTAGGAGTGCTGGTGGGCACTCTGACCGGGGTGTTGCCCGGTTTTGGCACCCCCACGGCCATGGCAGTGCTGTTGGCCCTTACCTTCGGAATGGACCCCACCACCGGCATAATCATGCTGGCCGGGATCTATTATGGCGCCATGTACGGCGGCTCGACCACAGCCATCCTTGTCAACATGCCGGGCGAGGAGCCCGCCATCGTTACCACCCTCGACGGCTACCAGATGGCCAGGAGAGGTAGGGCCGGAGCGGCCCTGGCCGTGTCCGCCCTGGGTTCGTGGGTGGCAGGCACCCTGGCCGTGGTGGGCCTGATGCTTTTCGCCCCCCCTCTTGCCCGGCTGGCCGTGAGCTTTGGGCCTCCCGAGTACTTCGCCATAGCCGTGTTCGGCCTGGTGGTCCTCAGTACTATCACCAGCGGGGCTCCCTCCCGTTCATTCCTGATGATTCTCGCGGGGCTGATGATGGGAACGGTGGGCATGGACACCGTGAGCGGGGGTATCCGTTTCACCTTCGGCATTTCCGGCCTGGCAAAGGGCCTGGAGTTCGTGGTGGTGGCCATCGGACTGCTGGGACTGGGAGAAGTGTTCTCCGTGGTATGTTCCCCTTACCAGGTGGGACAGGTTCCCAGAGTTCGCTATCGCGATCTCTACCCCACCCGGCGAGAGCTGGGGAGGTCGGCAGGTGCGTGGTTGCGGGGCGCTCTGGTGGGTTTTGTGACCGGGCTGATCCCGGGCCCGGCCGGCACCATGGCCACCCTGGGTTCGTACGCCCTGGAGAAGGGGATATCCCGGCGGAAGGAGGAGTTCGGCAAGGGTGCCATCGAGGGCGTGGCGGGTCCGGAGGCGGCCAACAACGCGGCCGGCACGGCTGCATTCATCCCCCTTCTTTCCCTGGGGATACCTTTCTCGCCTCCGGTGGCCGTCCTGCTCAGCGGGCTCATGATCCACGGTATCACGCCCGGTCCGCTGCTCATTCCCAACCACCCCCAGATTTTCTGGGGTGTGGTGGCCAGCATGTACATCGGTAACGTCATGCTCTTGATCCTGAACCTGCCCCTGGTGGGGGTGTTCGCCTCCCTGCTCAGGGTTTCGCCCCGCATCTTGATGCCGGTGGTGGCGGTAGTGGCCCTGGTGGGGGCGTACAGCATCAACAACAGCTTCTTCGACGTATGGGTCTGCCTGTTTTTCGGGTTGCTGGGTTTTGTCATGAAGCGGTGCGGGTTCGAGCCCATACCTATGGTAATCGGACTGGTGCTGGGGCCCATCGTGGAGCAGTCCTTCCGCCAGGCCCTCATCATGGGCCGGGGCAATCCCCTCTTCTTGCTCAGCCGTCCCGTGTCAGCCGCCTTCCTGATCGTATCCGCCGGTGTCATAGCGATCCGGGTCTGGTACGGCCTGCGCAGCGCCGTCACCATACGGCAGCATCAGGAAGGAGAGGTCCTGTGATCCAGGTCAAGCTTTACGGTCTGGGCGGTCAAGGAGTGGTCACGGGCGCCCGGGTGCTCGCCGCAGCCATTGCCCTGTATGAGGGTAAGTATGCGGTGGCCATACCCGCTTACGGCCACGAGCGGCGAGGGGCGCCAGTATCGGCCGACGTGATGGCGGATGAGGTGCCTGTCCTGAGCAGGTGCTTTGTCTACCGCCCGGACTTCGTGCTGGTGTTCGACCTGGCCCTCAGCCGGCACGGCGTTAAGGTGGATGCGGGCGCGACTACCGGCACCCTCTTTGTGGTGAACGGTTCTCCTGAATCGTGTGCCTCGGCAATGGGATGCTGGCCGGGCGCCCGCCGCCTGGTCTGCGCCGACGCCTCCGCTATAGCGCGAGAGGTTTTGGGCCGCGATATCCCCAACTCCCCCATGCTGGGACTGCTTGCGGCTACGGGCGGGGTGAGTCTGGAGGCGGTGGTCGCAGCCCTCATGGACGCATTCCCGGGCCCGCGAGGAGAGGCCAACGCGGAGGCCGCCCGGCGGTGCTACGAGGCGGCGCGCCCTCTGGCGAGGGAGGGTTGACCCATGTCATGCTCCACCCCGAGGTTGCTCGGTCCGGTGGCGGTGAGCTTCAACAACTGGGAAACGGGGGCCTGGCGTAGCACTCGCCCCAGCATCGAACCGGCTGAGTGCGCCGGTTGCCTGCTGTGCGCCAAGTACTGTCCGCCCGGGGTGGTAACGGTGGCCGAGAGCGGGGGGACATACGAAGTGGGGGTCGATCTCCGTTACTGCAACGGCTGTGGGATTTGCGCCCGTGTCTGCCCGCGGCGCTGCATCGCCATGATACCGGAGCGGTGAGAGGTAAGGAGCATGGTGCAGGTCAGGAAGATGCTTGACGGGAACGGCGCGGCTGCCGAAGCCCTGCGCCTGGCGCGGGTGCGGGTCGTGGCTGCCTACCCGATCACCCCGCAGAGTCCCATCGCCGAATCGCTGGCAGGCTGGGTTCTGGAGGGGTCTCTCGAAGCTAGGTACGTAAGGGTGGAGTCTGAGCACAGCGCCCTTTCCTGTGTCATCGGGACTCAGCTCACCGGGGTCAGAGCCGCAACGGCCACGTCTTCCGTGGGCCTGGCATACATGCACGAGGTGCTAGGGGTCGCGGCCGGGTGCCGTCTGCCCATCGTCATGCCGGTGGTCAATCGCGCTCTGGTTTCGCCGTGGAGTCTGTGGTGTGACCACGGAGACGCCATGTCCGTGCGGGAGGCGGGTTGGGTACAACTGTACGCGACCAACGCCCAGGAATGCCTCGATTTAGTCGTCTTGGCCTATCGGGTCTGCGAGGATGAACGGGTTCTGTTGCCAGCGATGGTATGTATGGACGGGTTCTTCGTTTCCCACGCCACCGAGCCCGTGCTTGTCCCCGACCAGGCTGCAGTCGACCGCTTCGTGGGGAGCTATCTTCCCCGCAACCTGGTGTTGGACGTGGACCGCCCCATGTTCGTGAACGACCTTACTCCTCCAGAGGACTTCACCGAGATGAGGTTTCAGCAGAAGTGCGCTCTGGAGGCCGTGACATCCGTCTGGCCGGAGGTGGCGGGCGAGTTCGCCCGCCTGTTCGGAAGGAGCTACGGGTTGATCGAGGCAGACGGAGTGGAAGGCGCCCGCGCAGTGCTGGTGGTCCTGGGCTCTGCGGCGGGAACGGCGCGCCAGGTGGCCGGCGGCCTGCGCCGGCAGGGGAAACCGGTCGGTGTGCTCAGGATTTGCTGCTTTCGGCCCTTTCCTTTCCGGGCTCTGCGCGAAGCTCTTGCGGACGTGCCCGTCATCGGGGTGCTCGACCGCAGCGCCGGCTTGGGGGCTGAGGGTGGACCCGTGCTGGTAGAGACCAGAAGTGCCCTTGCTCCTCAGGGGGGTACTGGCGGGGGGCGGCCGCAGACCGTGGTGGGGTTTGTGGCGGGTCTGGGAGGCCGTGACATCACACCAGCCACCCTGGAGAGGGCCCTTTCGTCCCTTCTCGAGGTGGCGGAAGGCGCCCTGCCCTGGGAAGGTTCGCGGTGGATGGACTTGGGACCCGATCCCTTCGCCATCCGTGTCTTTCCGCCGGGCGGTACCGGGGGCCGTGAGGGAGGTGGGAGCCAGTGTCTGTGACGGCGGTGGGGAGCCTGGTCGCCCACGGGGTGGGAACCTGCCCGGGGTGCGGGCTGGAGATCGCCTTTCGGAGCGTCGTGAACGCCCTGGGACGACGGACCATAGTCGTGATCCCGCCGGGGTGTGCCGCAGTGTTCTCGGGGTATGGCAGGCAAACCGCGGTACGCATCCCGGGGTTCCAGGGCAACCTGGGGAGCACAGCGGCCTACGCGTCCGGAATCCGGGCCGGTCTGGATGCGCAGGGGAAACACGATGTTACAGTCCTGGGCTTCGCCGGCGACGGGGCAACGGTTGACATAGGGTGGCAGGCCCTCTCGGGGGCTCTCGAGCGCGGGGACCGCATCATGTACGTCTGTTATGACAACGAGGGATACATGAACACCGGGGGCCAGGCCAGTGGCTCCACCACCAGCGGAGCTGTCACTACCACCACCCCCGGTGGCAAGATGGGCGGCGGCAAAGACATGCTCAGGCTGGTGGCTGCCCACGGAATACCTTACGCTGCCACCGCATCCGTGGGCTACGTGGACGATCTGGTCCTGAAGGCTAACAGGGCCAGGGATTGCGGGGGCCCAGCATACCTTCACGTCCACACCCCGTGCCCCACGGGGTGGGGGTTCGGCCCCGACCTGACGGTCGAAATGGCGCGGCTGGCAGTGCGTTCCCTCAGCTTCAACCTGGTCGAGGTAGACCGCGGTCGATGGCGCCTGACGTTCCGGGTGCGCGATCGGGTACCGGTTTCCGAGTACATCTGTCGCCAGCGGCGGTTCAGGCACCTGCCTGACGAGGAAGTGGAAAGGATGCAGGCCGGCGTAACCGCGGCGTACGCGGCGCTCGAGAAGATGTGCGCGGGGTAGTAGCCGCCATCCTGCGCGGGAAGGTGATGGCTTGACGTCACTTGAGCACGAGGGAAAGACCCTGCTCGCCCGGGCTGGTTTGGCGGTGCCTCGCGGGGGAGTTGCTTTCACCCCCGCCCAGGCGGGCGCCATAGCCACCGAGCTGGGCGGCGCGGCTGTGGTGAAGGCGCAGGTACCCTTCGGTGGACGCGGCCGGGCAGGGGGAGTCGTAGTGGCAGAGTCCCCGGATGATGCCGAGAAGGCGTGCGCTCGGCTCCTGACAGGATTCGGCGGCAGTGCCGTACGGGCGGTCCTCGTCGAGGAAAAGATCGCGGTGGAGAGGGAGTCATACTTGGCGGTGACCGTGGACGGCGGGGTCGGGGGGGCGGTGCTCATGTTCGCCCCCCGGGGTGGAGTCGATGTGGAGGAAGCGGTAACTTCCGATCCGGGTGGGCTCGGGGGCTCCCCCGGGGAATCGGGCATACTCACGCTACCCCTTGTCCCCGTCGACCGAGTACGCGAGCACCAGGTGAGGAGCTTCCTGTGGGGGGCCGGGTTGGGCGGGAAGGTCCTGGCAGAAGTGGCCCGGTTTGGTTGGGGCCTGTACCGGCTTATGCTGGAGTTTGACCTCACCCTCTTGGAGATCAACCCCCTCGGGCTGACACCTGACGGCCGGGCCATTGCCCTGGACGCAAAGGTGGTGGCCGACGACGCGGCCGCGTACAGGAGGCCCGCCTGGCCTGCCCGCGAAAGCGAGCCAGCCGATCCGTGGGAGCTGGAAGCGCGAAAGCTGGGCTTGCGTTACGTGCGCCTGGACGGAAACGTGGGCATTGTGGCGTCCGGTGCCGGGTTGGGCATGTGCACTATGGACCTGGTCCGTGATCGTGGCCTGAAGCCGGCCAACTTCCTGGAGACGGGCGGAGGCATAACCCGCCAGCTCATGGCCGGCGCGGTTCGCCTGGTGGCCGGACAACCCGGTGTGCGCGGGATCATAGTCAACGTGTACGGGGGCGTCAACTCCCTGGTGGCCGCTGCGGAGGGTGTCGTGGATGTCCTGGGTTCGCTGCCCGGGGATGTTCCCGTGGTAGTGAAGGCCCTGGGAAACGAGCAGGAAGCGGCGTGGGCCATGCTGCGTGCGTGCGGGGCCCATGTGGTGGAATCGGTTCACACGGAAGCGGCCGTCGACTGTCTGGCCGATCTGATGGGGGGCTAGGAGTGGCGGTATTCCTCACCCAAGACACCAGGGCCATCGTTCAGGGCATTACCGGCCGTGTCGCCCGCGTGCAGACCCGCTGGATGCTGGAATGCGGGTCGCCCGTCGTGGCGGGCGTGACCCCGGGCAAGGGCGGTGACCGCGTACATGGGCTTCCCGTCCATGACGTGGTAGCTGAGGCGGTGGAAAAATACGGAGCAAACGCCAGCGTGATTTTCGTTCCGGCCGCCCGTGCCCTGGCAGCTGCAGAAGAAGCTGTTGACGCGGGGCTACGGCTGATAGTGCTCATATCGGAAAACGTCCCCATTCTCGACGCGGTGAGGGCCCGGGAACGTGCGCGGGCAAAGGGGGCGACTCTGATCGGGCCCAATACCCCCGGCCTTATGTCCCCGGGCATCGGCAAGCTGGGGCTCATGCCGGTGAGCCTCTTCTCTCTGGGTCCCGTGGGCATAGTCTCCCGCTCGGGTACGCTCGCGTACGAGGTTGCGGGCCGGCTGACCGAGGCACGGTTGGGCCAGAGCACCGTGATCGGCATAGGGGGCGACCCTGTGGTTGGTCTCGACCTGGGGGAAGTCCTCGGGGCGTTTGAAGATGACTCTCAGACGGAGGCGGTGGTCATAGTCGGTGAGATAGGTGGGGTTCAGGAGGAAATGGCTGCTCGCGTTGTGGCCGCAATGGCCAAGCCGGTTGTGGCGTACGTGGCGGGACGTACTGCTCCGCCGGGAAGGCGTATGGGGCATGCCGGAGCCATTATAGCGCGTGATCGAGGCACAGTGGAAAGCAAGGCCCGCGCGCTTTCGGAAGCGGGAGCCCGCGTGGTGAGTTCGCCGGCAGAAATCGTGCCCGCCCTGGCGGCGGCCCTCAGATGAGGGGCTTTCCCGGCTGACGATGGGAGGTTGGGAGGCATTGGACCTGATTGGGAAGGTGCTGAGAAACTACATCGCAGGGGAGTGGCGTCCTTCCGCGGCGACCCACAGTCTCCCCGTGCCCAACCCTGCGACGGAGGAGTTGCTCGCCCGCGTACCCCTTTCGCCGGCAGAGGAGGTGGACGCAGCAGTGGTAGCTGCCGCCCGGGCTTTCCAGGCATGGCGGGAAACGCCAGTGGTGGAGCGCGGGCGCAAACTGATGCGGTACAAGCGGGTGCTGGAGGACCATCTGGAGGAGCTCGCGCGGCTCACGGTGCACGAAGCGGGCAAGGCACTGGAAGAGGCCAGGGGTGACATCCGGCGGGGGATAGAAGCGGTTGAGTTTGCGGCCGGGATGCCCACCCTGATGATGGGCCGGGTGGTGGAGGATGCCGCCCGGGGCGTGGACCAGGAGCTATTCCGGGCTCCGCTGGGGGTGGTGGCGGGCATATGCCCGTTCAACTTCCCGGCCATGTTTCCCCTGTGGCTGATGTCCATTGCCGTCGCGTGCGGTAATACCTTCGTACTCAAGCCGTCGGAGCGCTGCCCCCTTTCTGCTGTTCGCCTAGTGGAGTTGCTGAGGGAAGTTGATCTCCCTGCCGGGGTGGTTAACCTGGTGCACGGGGAGAAGGAGGCGGTGGACGCCATCCTCGCTCACCCGGCGGTGAGGGCTGTCTCCTTCGTGGGGACGGAGCGGGTAGGACGCTACGTGTATTCCCAGGCGGCGGCGAACGGTAAGCGGGTTCAGTGCCTGGTGGGAGCAAAAAACCACCTGATCGTGATGCCGGATGCGGTGCCCAAGCAAACGGTGGGCGCCATCCTGTCCTCGGCCTTCGGCAACGCGGGTCAGCGGTGTCTGGCGGGCTCGGTCCTGGTGGCCGTGGGAGAGGCGGGGGAAGTCATTCTGCCCCTGCTGGTGGGGGAGGCAGGCTGCCTGCGGGTAGGTAACGGGATAGAACCCGACGTGCGGGTGGGCGCGCTCATCAGGCGGGAGCATAAGGAGAGAGTCGAGGCTTGGATCGAGCAAGCCGTGGCTGAAGGGGCCAGGCTCCTCCTCGACGGCCGCCGGGCGGACGTGCCTCCCCACGGCTACTTCGTCGGTCCTACCATATTGGATGGCGTGAACCCGGACATGGCCATTGCCCAGGAAGAGATATTCGGGCCGGTGCTGGTGGTCATGAGGGCGGAAACTCTGGAGGAGGCCATCGACCTCGCCAACCGGTCCCGCTACGGTAATGCGGCGGTCATCTTCACCCAAAGCGGTGCCGCTGCCCGGACATTCCGGTATCGCATCCAGGCCGGCATGCTCGGCGTAAACGTGGGGGTGCCCGCCCCCATGGCCTTCTTCCCTTTCACGGGCTGGAAGGCCTCCTTTTTCGGAGACCTGCACGCTACCGGTATGGATGCCGTGGAGTTCTATACGGAGAAGAAGGTGGTCACCATCAGGTGGTGGTGAAGCCAGCGACGTAAGGGTGGGGCCACCCGTCATACGGCCTGGTCTGGGATGGAGATGGCCAGCAGGTGGCGTTCCCTGCTCCAGATACGTACGAGAGGCAGGACATTCAGTGCGGCACCGGTCTCCACCCGTCGCCCGCGTTGCGTGGGTGAAGCCATGGGGCGAAAGACGACGGGCGCCGGAAAGCAGCCACTTGCGCGCGCAGGGTGAGACGCGATATAGTTCCGTGCGGCACCCAGGTGCCGGGGAAAGGGGGTCTTCCTCAGTGATCGAGCGTTCGAACGGAGTGGTCATGCAGAGCCGCGCTTAAGCTGCCGGCGCTGATTGTGCCCTTCCTATCGAACACCTGATCGAGGGGGACTCAAAGGTGACCATCCTGATTGTGAGTGATCTGGGCAAGTACTTCGGTGCCGGCCCGGTTTTCAGGTTCGTTTCCTTCACCGTCAGCCAGGGAGAGAAGGTCTGCGTGGTCGGACGGAATGGCCAGGGTAAGACGACGCTTCTTCGCATTATCGCAGGCGAACTGGAACCTGACGAGGGCCGGTTTGCCGTAGTCGGGAAGAAGGGCATTGGGTACCTTTCGCAGGACCCGCCCGCTTTCCAGGGCACCGTGCTTGAGGAGGTCCTGGCCTCCAGGCGGGACATCCTGGAGCTGGCAGCACGCATGGGGGCCATCGAGCAGAAGATGGCCCACCTCCACGACGACGCAAGACGCCGCGCGGGCGAGGGCGAGGACTCCTCGGTGGAGGGCGAGGACCTCGCGGGCGGGGGCCAGGATCTCGCGGCGGAGGATGGGGACAGCGCGGGCCTTCATGCGGGAGAACGCCTTATGGAGGAGTACGCGCGGGTGACGGCCAGGTTCGAGGCGGCGGACGGCTACCGCCTTGAGCATCGGGCGAAAGCGATCCTGGGGGGCGTGGGCTTCACCCCCGATGCCTTCCACAAGGTGCCCGACGTGCTCTCGGGCGGCGAAAGGATGCGCCTGGCGCTGGCCAAGCTACTCCTCGCGCAGCCCGACCTGCTGCTCCTGGACGAACCGTCGGATCACCTGGACGTGAAAGGCGTGGAATGGCTGGAGGCTTTCCTCAAGGATTACCCCGGCGCCGTCCTCATGGTGAGCCACGACAGGTACTTCATCGACCGCGTGGCCGACAAGGTCCTGGAACTGGAGGGGGGAGAGGGGAAGCTCTACCCCGGCAACTACTCCGCCTACCTCGCGCGGCGGGAGGAGGAGCGGCGGACGCAAGGTGAGGCGTACCGGCGCCAGCAGGAACTCATCGCCCGCACCCGGGCTTTCATCCAGAAGTGGAAGGCCACGCCCACCCGGAAGGCACAGGCCCAGAGCCGCGAGAAGATGCTGGAACGGCTGGTGACGGTGGAGAAACCCAGGCGGGCTAAACGGGCCATGGGCATCAGGTTCGACCTCGGGCGGGAGTCGGGGGAAGAGGTGCTCCAGGTGACCGGACTGGGCAAGAGCTTCCCACTCCCCGGATCACCCGGTGACGGGGCGGGGCCGGACGCTGACCATGGCGGGGAAGATCCTCGCGCGAGAGTCCTGTTCCGCGGCTTCACCTGGCAGGTGCGCAGGGGCGACCGCGTCGCCCTCGTTGGCCCCAACGGGTGTGGCAAGACGACCCTCCTCCGGTGCCTGTCTGGCATCGACCGGGAGTTCGACGGGGAAGTCCGTATCGGTCACCATGTCGTCACCGCCTACTTCTCTCAGGGACTGGACGATCTGGACGACGAGAGCACGGTCCTTGAGGAAGTCACAGCCCTCGGCCTCACCAACCAGGAGGCCAGGGATCTCCTGGGCCGGTTCCTGTTCTCGGGCGAGGTCGTGGAGAAGAAGGTTTGTGTCCTCTCCGGGGGCGAGAGGAACCGGCTCATGCTCGCCAAGCTGGTGGTGAGCAGGGCCAACCTCATCTTCCTTGACGAGCCCACAAACCACCTGGACATGGCCTCGCGCGAGGCCCTTGAAGACGCGGCCAGGGATTTCCCGGGCACTCTCATATTCGCGTCCCACGACCGCTTCTTCATCGACCGCCTGGCCACCCACCTCTGGCTTTTCCAGGACGGCAGGATCAGGGTTTTCCGGGGCAACTACTCGGACTACCGCAGGAAGGTCGAAGCCGGCGAGGCGGTTGTCTTCGAGGACGACCTACCCTCGTTTGCCCTCAGGACGGACAAGGCAGGAGCTGCGGGCGGGGCAGTGGCCAGGACGCGGCCGGACCCGTCCCCAGGCCCCCGGAGCGAGCGAGGCGGCCAGGGCAGACCGCGCGCGCCCGGCGTCGATCCGCCGAGGGAAGGCGGCCAGGGCAGGGCGCGCATGGCCGCGGGCGCTCCACCGGAGGACGCACAGCGCAGAGCGTTACAGGCCGAGATCCTGCGGCTCGAGGACGAGATTGAGGCCCTGGAAAAGAGGAGGGGCGAACTGCTGGAACTCTTCAAGGACCCCGCCTCGTATGAGAACCCCGAGACTCTCCCGTCGAAGGAATTCGGCCGGGTGGAGAAGGACCTTGCCGCGCTCTACGAGAGGTGGGAGTCCATGGTGCGGCTCGCCACAGAAGCGGAGGACACCGCGGTCGACCGCAGAAACGGGGGACAACGCGGTCGCTCTCAAACTGCAGCCGGCCCGGCCGATCGCGAGGGGAGATAGGCCCACGTTTCCCTGAGCCGTTCTCCCCTCTCGTCATACTCAGTGATCACAACACGGGTGGCAACCGACTTGTCCACCACGTTCTCCTCGTCGTCCATGTACACGGCCACTGCATAGGCCCCGCCGGCCGGCGTCGGCCCGTCTTTACGCTCGACCTTAACCATAGCCCAGACGCCTCCTGACGAATGGGGTTTCGTGACACGCATGTGGAGAATGTGTGGGGCCGCCGAGAACTAGCCTTGTGGCGGAACGGGCCATGCCCAAGCTGGATTATAATCCTTAGGTCCGACAGTAGGTGGCGGACCAGGAAGACGAATGTTGCGCGTCGTACGAACACTATGACATTGTTTATCTCCCGTAGGAACCTTCCGCGGAGGTGGAAGCGCGTGGGCCTCATGGATTGGTTCTTCCGCCTGCTTCAGTCGGTTGGGCTAAGCAAGGTTACGTCCATCTGGGTATACGTCACACTGGGCGGGGCCGGGGTTGCAGCGCTCTGTTTCTGGAACCCGCTATGGCGGCTGAGGCGGCAGATCAAGGCCTTTCTCGACCACACCAAAGATTTGGCCCCTCGCTCGCCCGCCAATGCGGAAGCCCTCGATCAGTACTTCGCGAGCGACCAGGGAAACCTGGCCACGTGCTGGGCGTCGTATCGCCAGGCGCGGAACGACCCGCTCCTTCAGTGGACTGACAGTCGCTATCCCGACGTCACCGGCTTTTTCCCCGCGACCTTCCTGATAGAGAGGATGGGTCGGAGGAGGCTGGCCGAGGCGATCCCCGGAATGCTGACGGCATTTGGGATTCTGGGCACGTTCGTGGGGCTATCGGTAGGACTGCGCGGTCTGGCGGTAGCGGATGTAGAACATATCCGGACCAGCATAAACACACTGCTGGGCGGGATGAATGTGGCCTTCCATACCTCCGTGGCAGCGATCTCTTGCTCCATTGTATGGCTGGGGGCGGATCGTAGCTTCCTGGGAAAGGCCATGGCGGAGGTAGACCAGCTCCATGACCGCCTCCTGAGGCTGCTTCCGGCGCCGGCGGAGCCGGAACTCCTGCAGCAGATGCTGCAGGCCCAGCAGGAGCACGCCAGCACGATCAAGACCTTCCTGAGCGATTCTTTGCTACCGAAACTGGTGGAAGGCTTCAGCACCGCGGTTCAGGAAACTTTGGTTCCGGAGCTGGAGAAGAGCACGAAGTCCCTGGCAGAAACGTTGCCCGGAATCGCGTCGGTCTTCCGCGAGGCGGTGGAGACCTCTCTCGCGCCCCACGTACGCGCAACTGCGGCAGCCGTCGAGGAGTTTGCCCGGGCGGGAACGGCGAAACAGGTCGAAGGCGTGCAGCAGATGGCGACCGAGTTCTTGCATGCTCTGGATGGGAAGGTGCGGGACCAGTTCGATAACCTGGCATTGCTGGTGCGTGAACTCATGGACGCCAGTACGAAGCTTACGGCGGACGCCTCGGTATTCGCCCAGCGCATGGAGGAGTTCGCCATTCTGAACGAGAGCGTAGGTGGCAAGGTGGGCGACATGCTGTCCGTTTTGGGCGCCTACACGGAGGAATTCCGTCACTTTCACGGATCGCTTGAATCTGCCATGCGGGGAATGCGGGAAGCCGCCGAGCAGGCCCAGGGGTTTCACGTGCAGCTTAGCGAGCATCTTGCGAGCATGGCGGGTATCCAGACCAGCTTGAACGATACCTGGTCACGGTTGTCGACGGACATGCAGCCCAGAGTTATTCAGTTGGCCAAGGTGTGGGAAGAAACCCACGAGAAGCTTGCCACCCTGAACGGTAGCCTGGAGCATAGTGCAGAGGCGTTCGCCAGCAACTTGCATGCGGGTTTGACGCGTACATTCGAAAGCTTTGATGACAACCTGGCCCGAGCCACCGCCCACCTCGCCGGCTCCCTCGGCCAGATGAACGAGACCGTAGAGCAGATCTCTGGTCAGTTGGGGCAGTTCCGCCGACTGGTGACAGACATCTCAGGGGCCCTGACCGGCTTGCAGAAATCGGTCGTAGAGATGTCAGGTGGGCTCACCCAGTTTGAGCGCACGGTTGCGCAGGCCATCGCTGTCGTCGGGCTGCGGGAGGAGGGCACCAGATGAGGGCCTCGGCCAGGGTAAAGCTGGGGGCGTTGAAGGAGAGCGAAAAGGCCGATTACTGGATGTCATACTCGGACGTGATGGCTGCCCTCATCCTGATGTTCGTGCTGCTGCTAACCCTGGTAATGCTCGACTATGTCGTGGAAAAGCAGAAAGGCATCGAGCGTGTTCTGGGGGTGCGGGCGCAACTCATCCGCGATTTGAGCGAGGAATTCAAGGACAGCAAGCTGAAGATGAAAATCGACCCGGGCACCGGTGCTGTGACATTCCCGGCCGGCGTCTTCTTTGCCTTCGACAGTGATGTGATTTCCCCCGAGGGCATGGCTCACCTCGAGGACTTCGTACCCAAGTACGTAAGAACCATCCTGAAGCCCGAGTACGAGGGGTACTTGGCTCAGGTGATCGTGGAGGGTCATACTGACCGGCGAGGATCGTATCTGTACAACCTTGACTTATCCCAGCGCCGTGCCTATGCAGTGGTCCGGGCCATTTTCAGTGAGGATTTCCCCGACTTCCCCGGTCGGCAGAAGCTTCAGGAGTACATAACGGCCAACGGCCGCTCGTACACACGCCCGGTTCCGGGAGAGGACGACCCACAGAAGTTGCGGCGGGTGGAGTTCCACTTCCGGCTCAAGGAGGACGAGTTCATCAAGGAACTCAAGGCTTTGCTGGGCGAGGACGGGCAGTAACATGTTGTGGCCTGACGCGCGGCGGTGGCGTTTCGTTTACCGTCCGGCCAAGCTGGAGGCCGCGGTGGAGGAGATATCCCGGCGGTACAGCCCCGCAGCGGTATTGGAGCGTCGGCGGCACAAGTCCGCATCCGTGGACGTGAAATCGCTGTTGGAGACCATTGCGCGCACCCCTTCCGACGAAGCCCTCCGGGAGATCGCACTGTCGCTCAGCGCCCCCGAAATCACCGCCCTCTTCTTTGCCGTGCCGGAGGTGCCCGAAGCCGAGGTGGCCGTGAAGGTGGCGAAGGTCATCATCTGGCGGCGCCAGCGGTGTCTGCTCGGTCATGCCTGGCCGATGTTCAAGGGTCACCCACGACACCCCGGGTGCCGCATGTTACTGGCTGAGGCGCTGGCCCAGCGCGCGGGCCCTGAGCTACCGGACCGGTACCGGGCCCTTCTGGAGAAGAGCGTTCGAACGGACGACCCGGCGGGAGCAATGGCCTCCTACCTGCTATCGGCGGACGACCTGTTGTTCCCCGACCTGGTCGGGAACATGGGTGTGGAACGGGAGTGTCCCCTTGCCGCTGAGGTGCTCCAGCACTACGTGCTGCGTTCGACCAAGAAGCACTTCTTGCGGGAGGGCGGTGCGGTCCTGGCTTCCTACGCGCGGTCGCTTCAGATGCCGCCCTTCAGGCGGTTTACGGAGCGGTACTTGCTCGAGATGGAGCCCACGTTCTTTCAGGAGGACGTCACCACACTGATTGTCAGCAGACTGGGGAAGCCGGGTGACCCCCACAACCGGCGCTGGGAGGGGATCGATGAGGGGGCCAGGAGGAAGTTCCAGCGCTGGCTCGTTGAGTCGGAACTCAGGCTCTTCTTCGATGAGATTGCGGGAGATCCGGCCCGTTGGCGGTACTGGATGCGACAGGCCGACAGGATTCGGGATGTAATCCGCCGTGATGACCCTCCCATCCTGGTGATGTTCTTTGCGCGCGGGGTCGCGGTGGAATTCGGGCAACCGGGCAACGCCGCCTACCTGTACACCCACGAGGTGTGGAAGGCGATTTACCAGGACCACCTCCGCTGGCGCACCCTGTGGAGACCACAGGACCTCAAGTACCGCGAGCGGTGCGTGGACAGGATTGAACACCGCGGATGGTGGGAACTGGTAGCCGATGAGACGCTCGAGCAAATCCTCTGAGACGGGGGCGGGCGCTGAATGCTCAGATTGGGATCGACGCGAGATGCCCTGGGGATACAGAGGTCTTACAAGCAGGATGGAGTCGCGTTCGCCATTCACGTGACCAAGGGGACCGACCGTGTCACCCTCTGTTTTCCGATCAACTTCGGACCCTACATGTCTCTGCGTGACCTGCTCCGGCAAAGCTGCATTACCCAGCTTGAATGCCTGGAAGACCTGTGGATGAGCGGCGAGCTGGCCGACCGCGAGGGGGCCTACATCCTCTCGTACGATAAGCTCTATGGCCTCGACCCGGAGGTGCGCCGCGGCCTGGGACTTCCCGAACGCGCGGGTGTGGACGTATCCCTGCGCTCGGTGGGGGCGGTAGGCCAGCCTCATTTCCAGATCCAGTGCGTCCTGCGCCACCCGGAACACGGCTACCTCGACGCATCGTGGGAACGCCGGGGATGCGTGATGGTGCGGGGCGAGGTTGCCGTGCTGCTACCCCCCGAGGTGTTGGTCCTGCTGGAAGCGCTCGCGGATAGGCCGGTCGCATGGGCGGGACACATGGCGAGGCAGGTCGAGTACGTTGCCAGGGTACGGACCAGGGCTCTGCAAGCAGGGGCCAGGCTCGACCCCTATCTAGAACGGGAAGAGTACCTCTTCCCCGATAAGGTGAGCGCGGACGTGAGCAGCCCGGCACCCGGCACGATTGGGCTCAGGCCCGTCCTGCGGGGTGTGCCGCCAGAAGTAAACCAGCAACTGGACACCGTGCTTCCCCCGGGCAGGAAGTATGGCACGTGTATCTCGCGCGATGGCCGGAGGCGCATCCGAGTCTTCGTGGGAGACAAGGTGGTGGACCAGCTGCGGGCTGTGCGCAGAAACCGGGTCCTGCGGGGACCTGAGGCGGCCAGGTTCGTCCAGAACCCGGCTGCCTTCCTCCCCGAGGATCTCGATCTTGACCTGACCGATTTCAGCGATCGGGTCAAGGGATTGGCGCTCCGCGTTTACCGGGCCCAGCCCTTCATTTCGGCCAACCCCAGCGGCAGGGGCTGGTTTGACGTGCATACGGGTGTCAGGCTCAGGGATGTGTCGGACCTGGGTGAGGATATCGACATACCCATGAGCGAGTTTCGCGACATAGCCGAGAAAGCGCTGCAGTCGGGTCAGGAGTATGTGGAGTGGAACGGCAAGTGGATACACTTACCGGCCTCGATGCAAACCTTCCTGGCGGGCGACGACAAGCTCAGACGCCTGGCCCCTGCAAGCCGTGTCGACGTTACCCGCCTCCCGTACGTCCTGGAGATCTTCGAGAACGTCGTCGACCTGGAGTACAGCCCAACTCTGGTTGAGGAGAAGGCAAAGCTGGAGACTGAGGTCGAAGCCGGTGATGCTGTCCCCGCAGCATTTAAGCTGGAGTTACGACCGTTCCAGCGGGCCGGATACGCCTGGATGAGGCGGCAGCGCCTGCGCAAGCTGGGGTGTCTGCTGGCCGACGAGATGGGTCTGGGGAAAACCATTCAGACACTGGCCTTTCTGTGCCACCTCCACGAGCGGGGGCAACTCAGGCCCTCCCTAGTGGTGGCACCGCTGGCCATCATCGACAACTGGGTGGCGGAGTTGGAGCGTTGCCTCCCCCCGGTGATTTGCTACAAACACCTGGGGCCCAATCGGTTGAAGGATCTCGATTCCATCAGCAGGGCCGACCTGGTTTTCACAAGCTACGAGACCCTGGTGAGAGACCAGTTGTTGCTGGGTCAGGCCGACTGGCGGGTGGTGGTCTGCGACGAAGCCCAGAAGATCAAGAACTACACCGCCATGGCAACGCAGGTCGCTAAAGCACTCAAGGCCACCATTCGCCTGGGCCTGACCGGGACCCCGGTGGAAAACAGCCTGAGCGAGTTGTGGTGTATAGGGGATTTCGTGCAGCCAGGGCTGCTGGGCAGCTACCGGGAGTTCCGGTCTGAGTTCGAGCTTCCCCTGGCCAGGGCTGCCCCGGCGGAGAAGGGGGCCGTGGAGTCGCGCCTGTTTGAGAGGCTGATTCCCATCTACCTCCGCCGGACCAAGAAAGAGGTGCTCGAGAACTTACCGGCAATCAGCGAGCACGAGTGGACGGCCGAGATGACCGACCTGGAGACCGAACTGTACCTGGACGTTCTCGCCAGGGTCCGGGCGAGGGAGATGGAACCACTGGTGGCCATAAGGCGCCTTCTCGATATCTGTGCCCATCCCGACCTGCCGGCCAATGGAAGCCTGCCTTTAGACCCCGGCCAAACGGTTCGTCGCTCCAGCAAACTCCAGCTCACCTTGCGCCTCATGGATGAGGTGGCCGCTCAGGGAGAAAAGGTGGTGGTCTTTTGCCACCTCCGAAACATGCAGCGCATTTTGAAGCGGGTGTTCATGTGGCGGTACAAACTCCCGGAATGCTTCATCCTGAACGGAGAGACTCAAAACCGGCTGGACATGGTTGAGCGCTTCAACCGGCAGCCGGACTTCGGGGCCATGATAATCTCGCCCAAGGCGGGCGGGGTGGGCCTCAACATTACGGGCGCGAACCACGTGATCCACTACGTGCGCTGGTGGAACCCGGCCGTGGAGAGCCAGGCGACCGCGCGCGTGCACCGGATTGGTCAGTCGCGGGCGGTGCACGTCCACTACCCCATCTTGACCCATCCCCAGTTCAAAACGGCGGACGTGATCCTGGACGAACTGCTCAGGGAGAAACGCGAACTGGCCGATTCCGTACTGGTGCCCACGAGCCGACTGGAGATCTCCGAGAAAGAGTTCGCCGCCCGCATGGGACTTGGCACGTAGGGGGGAGTGGGCGTCAAGGGCAGAGCGCAGGTTGTTGACCCGCGCTCTGCACGGTGCGTCTCAAAAAACTGCGCCGCATGCGGTCAGGTGATGGGGCCCGGAGGGGGCTCCCTCGCAGCGGTCGGGGCCCCCACCCGGGCAGGGGCGGGCGGCGTCAGCCCCGTACGATGAGCAAGAATATGAAGTGACAACGAGAGAGATGATCGTCGCCCTCGCCGAAGAGATCGAGGCCGTCAAGGGGGACGGCGGGTCGCAGCAGGTTCCGCTCTGCGGAGGTGTTCGCGAGGGTACGGTCGCGGGCCGCTACCTGTACAGCTTCAACGCTCCTCTTGAACTCACGGTGCTGGATGACACTCCAGCCCGCGTCCGTGTGGGCGATCGGTCATGGGAAGCCCCCGTAGCTGGCGTGCAGAGCTTGACGGTCACGCTTGCAGTACAGGGGGACCTGGGGGAGAAAGTGCCCGCCGCCGTCCTGGATCTTTCCCCTTACTACGCAGCAGGGATATCACCGCCTGAACGTGGTCGACTTCGATCGCACCTATGATCGGGATGGGTGCTGCGAATTGGCGGTGTGGACCAAGGATGCGGGCGATGCCTTTTCGATGGAGGTATACCGGTGGTACGAGGGACGGTTCGCGCCCGCCCCGGACACCTATTGCACCTACTACCCCGTAGTGGTGGACTTTTACGCGCAGAGGACCCGCGAGCACCCCGACGTGCGGGCCACAGTGGTACTGCCTGGCGCTGGCCCAGGTGAGGGCGGGAGACGCGCGCGCCTACGCCACCCTGGTGGAGTTCGTGGCGGCCCTCAGCACGGGGACGGAGGCGCGGGCGCGGGAACTGGTGGCGGATGCGGTTCTGGTAGATGAGGGGCGCCGGCTGGGGCTGCTGCAGCTTCCGTTGGGCCAGCGCTGGATGCTCAGCTTCCCGGATCCGGCCGCGGAGACGGCGGGCCCTCTGACCATCCTCGACGGGCCGGCCGCCGGTGTCACCATCTCCTTCGTAGGCCGCGGCAATGCGTGGCCTATCGCGGGTTTCTCGCGCTAGGGTTCCGGCCCGACCCCGCCGCACGGGACCGCGCGGCTGCACCCCACCGTGGGTGTGCTCCCGGTACGAGGGGGAATACACCGGTGCGTGGCCCACCGTCACTCCCTCGGGCGTTGACTTATGTTACCGGGTGTGCGGGAGCCCCACGACGGGACGTCCGGCGGGTGCCCGGCATAGGATGGGGACGAGGTGATAATGCCAAATGTCAACCGCGTTCACCGATGCGGTGCGGCGCGTGCTGCGCATCGAGCAGGACTTGGCGGAGGATTATGACGACCTCGTGCGCCGGGCCCCCACCCTCTCCCAGCGGGCGTGTCTGGAGCGCGTGCGCACCCTGCAACAATCGCAGATTACCGCCCTCCGGTGGGTCCTGGGAGAGATCGGCGGACCCTGCCCGGTGCGCCGCCTGCGTGCGCGCATACGCGTGCGCATTATCGTGCGGGAGTTCCCCATGCCGGGCGCCCGCGTCATAAGGGAGGTCCCCGCCGGCGAAGTGGTCGAGGTCGTCCGCGAAGAAGACGGGTTCGCCCACGTGCGTCTCTCCGACGGCACTGCGGGTTTCGTCGAGGCCGGAGCCATCGAGATGATGGAGGGCTAGACTGGCGCAGCTACGGAAAAATCCAGCTTGAGTTACCTGCCCTCGCCCATGCCCTCGCATTGTATCACGTGGTGCTCCCTCCGACCACGCCGTGGTGACCAGGGGGGGCGGTAACCCGGAGAGGCGAGACGCTCCCGGTATAGAATAACAGCGAGGGGGTGGTGCCCCTGCAACGGATGCGGGCAGTACTTGCGGCCCCGGTAGCGCTGCTTATGCTCGTCCTGCTGCTCGCCGGCGCGGGTTGCACCGGTTCGGCCATGCAGAACGACGTCAACCAGCTCAAGGAGCGGGTGGGAAAGCTCGAGCAGGAACTGGCGGCCCTTCCTGCAAATTGATTTCCCCAGAACCCACAACCTTGACACCCTGAGGGGCCTCCTCCCGTTCGGAGCGGGAAAGACCGTATCGGAACGGCTCCAATACCCTCAACTCCCAACTCGGTGCCCAGCCGCACTAGCCGGTCCGCGAGCATTCCAGCTCGCGACATGTTACGCCCTCCGGTCCGACCTGGCTCCCCCTACGGAGCGTCTCCGAGCATCGTTCCGAGCGACATCTCGTGGTGCCTCACTCTCAACGCGCCGCTCGGGTCCGGTACTGACAGGCGGAACCCCCACCCGAAGAAATCCCGTTCCGCAACTTTCAGCAGAACCTCGTTGTGACCGCGCCGCATCCGCACGTGGAACCGGGCGGGCTTCCAGCTGAGCCTGCCGGTGTCGGTGTCCCCCCAGAGGTTACTGCCCCTGAACGCGACTTTGCCGTTTACCCTCGCCACGCAGGCGTCGCTGAACCCCAACACGAACTCGACGCAGCGATCGTCTGCGCACTCAATGAACGTCCTTGCGTAAACGGACTCCCACCCTGGCTCCTTGCGGTGAAGCCGGTTCAGGCACACCGAGCCGTCCTCCTCCGTCGCCACCGGCTGCCAGTGCCCCGGCTCGATCTCCTTGGACATCTCCTCATCGTCCGGGAACTTCCGCGAAATCTCCCAGTAGCGGACAGGCTCGGTTCCTGATGTGCCTGAGTTGACCGGCCTGGCGGTCAGGCGGCTGAAGTAACAGGGCTTGTAACACCACACGCCTGCGAAACCCTCTGCGCGCCGGTGCTTGAGGTCGTGAACCCTCATCACCTCCACCCCGTCGAGGAACACGGTGGCCCTGCTGCCCACTGCGCACACCGTCAGCGTCACCCAGCGGCCCCGGGGAACATGTGCCGCCGTCAGGTGGTCAGCCCCGCAGTATACCTGCCAGGTGTTGGAGCCGTTGAACACAGGATCGTACTGCACTGCCTCCTCGCTGCCGAGGGGTGTTACGTAGCACAGCTCGAAGTTTCCGGGATCAGATCCCCTGAAGGCGAGGCCCCCAAAGCCAGTCCGGGTGCTAAAGGCAAGGTCCACAGACAGTTCCACGTCACCGAACGTGCGGTTGGGGATTCGCGCGAGCCCCGTCTCGAGCAGCAGGGCCTCACGTCCTGCATAGCGGGTAAAACGCCCGGCTGGCGTTTCCTCCAGGCGCAACCCTTCGGGCTCAGCCAACTCCACTCGGGTGCCCTCCTTCCTTGGACCGCGATCTGACTTAATTCTGGGGCGGTACAGGAGCTGAGATGCGGCGAGCACAATGGAGTCGATCAGCCAGGTTGGTCGGCGAAGGGTTTGCCTCCGTAATGAGGTGCCTGACTTCTTCAGACAACGCGATTCCCACCCCCTGCACAAACAAGCATTCGCCATCGGGTAGAGAGATCCTGCCACCTGGCTCCCGGGTAGTCGCAACCCCATCCAGATGCACTGAGAGGGACTTCAGGCCTCACCCGGGAAGCCCGAAGGCGCGCCCTGGAAGAACTGCACGTCGCCGTGGGCAGCGACTCGGCGACCTTCTGGAGGCCGCCCGCCTG
This sequence comes from Bacillota bacterium, assembly GCA_030019365.1. Lineage (NCBI taxonomy): Bacteria > Bacillati > Bacillota > Bacillota bacterium. The sequence continues at coordinate 174,988 of JASEFA010000002.1, read as the reverse complement.
CTCCACACGCAGGGCGCCGCCGCAGGGGCCGAAGTGGCGGTCTGGGCGGTGGTGCCCCTCTTCCCCCAGCGCGCGGAGGACGTCCTAGAGGTGCTCGCCGCCGTGGCCGAGCATCCGCTCTGGGGCCCCAGGGAGTCGGCTGCTGCGGCAGCGGGGGCGTTGTTGACGAAGCATTTCGACGTTATGTTGCCCGTGCTCCGCCACTCCGCATGAGTCGATACCCGTTTTCTACCCGTGGCGTCTGCCGCCCGGTGGCGACGTCTGGCGGCCGGTCTGGCGCTCCTGCGGCCCCGAGTGGCGGAAGAGCCACGGTCTCCTTCGTAGGTCGCGGCGATGCGTGGCTGATCGCGGGCCTCTCGCGCTAGGGAGCCCGGTTGCAGCGTCAACCGGTTGCCGTCATTGCTTGGGTGAGGGCATCCCTTGTCCTGGCGTCGAAGCGCTTGGCGTAGTGCTGCAGCTTGTCCAGGTTCAGTTCGTCGAGGTACATGTCGTCGAGCAGGGAGGCGAGGCGGGTGGGGTCCAGCTCGCGGGTCCGGACGTGCCGGATGTGGATGAGGTCAAGCAGGGCCTTCTCCGGTTCAGCCACCGGGACTCCTTCTTCGTAGCGGTACCCCCAGAAGAGCCGCCTGCTAATGTGGCTGTACTCGAACCTGGTGCGATGTGCCTGGTGCACGGCTGGCGGCAGCGCGGTGACCAGCGTGACCGTATACGGGAACTGGCTGAGCACGCTGTGCCTTGCCAGGGCGTATTCGAGCGAGATGTACGACGGGAATCTGATGGCGGTGGCGATCTCGTCGAGGGCGGGGGGATTGAAGGGGTTTGCGTACCACCCCCGGGCCACCCGGTCGACGAGTCCTGCCTTTTCCAGGCGGGAGAGCTGCACCAGGAGGGAGGGCCTCTTCTCGTCGGTGAGCTGGACAAGGTCGGCGAGCGAGAATAGCTTCTTCCGGCGATGCTCCTTGAACAGGCGCATCCAGTCGGCTGTTCTCACAGCTCGAGTTCCCTCCCCCGGCTTGGTTCAGGTTGTTGGAAGCTGCGGGCCGCAGCCTCGGCCATTGCCGGAAAGGTGTCTGCGTACTGTCGGAGTGCCGCGGGGCTGAGGAATCGGGACATTTCGTATGCCAGGGCGGAGGTGCCCTCGCGGGCAAGCTTTTCGGCAGCCGCCGCAGTGAGTGCGCGGAGCTTTGCCGCGGAGTGTCCGTAGTCGTTTGCCTTCCGCGCCACCGTGCTCCAGTCAATACTGAGGCCCCGTTCTTCGATGAGGTAGTGCAGGTCCCACACGTCTCTGCCTTTGAGATAGGGCCGGAAGATGATTGCGGTTGCCTTGTCGGCCAGGATCTCGGGCAGGGATTCCACCCTCACCGTGGGGTTGAGCGGCTGGTAGGCCAGCGTCTTTGGAAGGTTGGAGTATGACGGCACGGCCGCCAATTCCAGGTTGAGGCGCAGGTTTTGTGCTGGGTGGGGCCCGCGCACGCGGAGTATGACTCGTTCCAGCGCGGGCGTCTGTTTCTGTGTTGTGATTCGGGTCTCGTGCACGAAGGGAAAGGCGGTCCGCACGAATGCGCCGATGGTGTTCGCGTGTGCCTCAAGGGTTGTCGGGTGATCCGGTGCGCGGAGTACAAAGTCCAGATCCTCGGAAAACCGGGGGTTGCCGTAGAATAGTCGGAGGGCGGTGCCGCCCTGGAGGACTGCTTTTGTGAAGAACTCCTGTGCGCTGAGGCAGGCCAGGACGCACTTCTGCAGCTCTTCCCGGAAGAAGAGTTCCGGGGGGACCCCTACGGCAGAGGCGCGGTCTGCGATTTCGTCCCAGGTCACGCGGCATCACCTCCACATCAGGCTATACAAATCTGTTAAGCAAGTCAAGCCCATCCCGGTGTATCCCGGTGGTGGGTGTTACTGCCTGCTGGGGGCTCGGCTAGCAGCCCCTTTTCCGCACCGTCCGGCAGGATGAGTGCGGGCGCGCACCCCGGCGGCCGGCGCACGCGCGGGCCTTCATGGCGCGGGGGAGCGGGAGAAGGCGAGGTAGTGGGCGTACTGCCGGCGCTGGCGGCGGAGGGCGGTCGAGGAGGCGGCTGGCGCGTCTATGAGTGCGGCGAGGTAGTCCACGTGGACGGGGCGCAGGGCTACCAGGGCCTGGCGGGAGCCGGAAGCGGGGTCGCGTACCTCAACGCGCTGCTCGCTGGCCACGGGGCAGGTGGTCGGGTACAGGATGGCCGCGGAGCGGCCCGGCGTGCTGAGGGCGTACATGGCCAGCTGGTAGAGCATGTCCCGCGGAGGGGGATTCTCCCAGAGGTCGCGGTACTTGGCGTCGAGTACCGCCGCCGGTGCAGGGGCGGGACCCGATGGGCCAGCAGCGGCAGTGGCGGGTACGACGAGCATGTCGGGGCGGGGCGCATGGGCTGTCCGGCCCCGGGGGTTATAGTCGGGATGGTAGCCGAGCATTCCCGTGAGCCGGTATTCGGGGCGTACCGTATATCCCTCCAGGTTCTCAGTCAGGAAGCGCGTGAGGAGCGCCTGGAAGAACCGGTTCATGTCGAAGAGGAATCCCGGGAGTTGCAGCGGGTGCGCCTCGCCGTCGGCGGACAGCCCCTGGCCCTCCACCAGCATCTCAATCAGCGTGAGGGCGGGCCGGTAGGATCGGGTAAGCCGGTCCATTTGCAGGTGAAGCCGGCGGAAGGTGGGGCGGTCGAGCCGCGCCGGGGCAACGTCGTCCGCCAGCAAGGCGGCCACCCGGCGCAGGTTCCCGCGCAGGGCCACGTCCTCGGTGATGGCCGTCCCAAACTGCAGGCCCGCCAGGAGTACCTGGTTGGGCAGGCAGTCGGCGAGGCGGGGATGGTGCCAGCAGGGCAGGGCGGCGTCGGCAGGGTACCGCCGCGCCAGGGTCGCAAAGTCGATGCGGCCCCGCGGTGCCGGGAGTACCTCGTGCCGGCGGATGTAGCGGCGATGCAGGCCACGGGCGACGAGCTCCCCCGCCTCGGCGGCCAGTTGGTGCAGCAGGAGGTCGGGGAAGGACAGTTGCCCTGCGGTGATGTCAACCTCACCCACCAGCCTGAGCTGCCTCAGGCCGTAGGCGTAGCGGAGCAGGGAGAGCAGGGCCGGACCCGGGATCTTGGGCTCGATGCTGATGTGCAAGGGGCCCAGGCGCAGCACACCCACGTAAGAGCTGGTACGGATGCGCAGGCCGTCGACCAGCTCGAGGACCTCCAGTATCCCCTCCCGGGACAACTCTTCAGCCAGCCGGCGGGCACCGGGGTGAGCGGACAGGTTCAGGCCGACCAGCCTGCTGCCGAGGGGATCACGCGGATCAGGGGCAGCCGTCTGCCATTCGCTCATGTGCAGCCGAATGGCGCCGCGGCCACCCCCGCCACCCCCGCGCGCCCTCTCCCCGTTCCGGCCCTCGCCGTCCATGGTTACCCCCCTGACGGCCCACTGACGCCCGCGCGCCTGCCGGGCCTTCAGTTCTCGTCCTCTTCGGCCGCTTCGGCTTCGGCCCGGATGGCCTCCGGCGAGGTGATGATGTCCGGAGCGATCGCACGCAGGGCTTCCAGCAACTCCTCCTTGCGGTTGGGGTCGAAAGGCTCCTCCCGGAAGCGCTGGCGGGGAAGGTCCACCAGGCGGTTCCCCAGGATGTTCTCCAGGGTTGCATAGTCCTCGTAGCAGTACTCCTGCAGGAGCGGCAGGATGTCGTCCCTCAGTACGCGCACCAGTTGCTCGAAGGTGGTGACAGGGCGCCCGCGGTGCAGGAGGTAGGAATGGCCGATTTGCAGGTTGCGGGCGTCGCGGCCGATGTGCTCGCAGATGCGCTCGTTGAGCGCCTCCAGCCAGCGACCCAGGGGGATCCCCTCCACTACCGCATCCGCGAGGACGCCGGGATCGGGCATGAGTTCGATGAACCCGAAGCGCCGGCGCAGGGCGGTGTCCAGGAGGGCGATTGACCGGTCCGCCGTGTTCATGGTGCTGATGATGTACACGTTCTCAGGCACGCGCAGGATCTCGCCCGAGAGCGGCAGCAGGATGGGCTGGCTGCGCCTCGATTTCTCGAGCACGGTGAGGAGCTCGCCGAAGATGCGCGGGATGTCGCCGCGGTTGATCTCGTCGATGACCAGGTAGAACCTGCGATCGGGCCGCGCGGCGGCATCCCGGCAGAGCCGCTTGAAGATGCCGTCTTGCAAGGTGAAGCTGAGCTGCCCCTCGATGTTCTGAGGGCGGTAGCCTTCGATGAAGTCCTCGTAGCCAAAGGCGGGGTGGAAACAGCACATCCGCACCAGGCCTCCCGCCTCTCCCGCCGAGCCCACCACTTCCTCCTTCTGAACGGAGGCCAGATCACCGAAGGGCTTACCGAAGGCGTGGCGTGCCGCCAGTTCGCGGGCGGTCCATTCCGCCCAGTAAGTCTTGCCGGTGCCCGGCGGCCCGTACAGGATCACCTGCCCCTTGCGTTCCAGGATGTCCTGGATGCGCCTGGGAATGTCCCTGAGCCCGTCGGGAGGGGGTGGCGGAGGCTGGACCCGGGATAGCCTTTCGATCTGCAGAATTGCGCGGTGGTCACCTATGCGTGAGAGGAGGGCTGTTTCGCCCATGGGTGCCAATCCCAGGGCGTTCAGATTCACCTGCCGCAGGGCATCCCCTTCGGCAAGCCACTCCACGGGCACGCGATGGGGGAAATCCGTCTCCCCGCTGAACATGTAGCCACCAGCCACCCGGCCGATGCCGAGCACGTCCTGGCCGCGGACCACGACAACGATGTCCCGCTCGGAAACTCGGGTCACGAACCAGTTCATCTGCCTCGCCAGAGTCAGCGCCTCCTGCGCCAGGGACGGATACGCAGCCGAGATCTTCCCCGCAAGGCTGGCGATACTTTCTTGCCTCGGGGTTAGCCAGGACAGGTCACCGAGCGCAGGAAAGCCCAGCGCCACGATCTGGCGGTCTCGCATCACCTCCCCCGGCGGCGCGTGCGGTCCGAGATTGAACGCCCAGTAGCGGTGGGGACTCCCGAACTGTCCTTTCAACACCGCGGTCAGGTCAGTCATCGGCCAGCCGAAGTGGGTTGCCAGGCGCACGTAACGCCCGGCAGCCACATAGCGTCCCCCATGGGGCGGGGGCTCCTGTAAGAGCTTCACCAGGTAGAACCTCTGCCACAGTTCACTGTGGAAGTCGTCGAGCTTGTCCGGGTACAAGAGGCTCAGGTACTTGTGCCCCCAGGCGGTGTCGCTCACGTCAGGAGCCACCGCGGCGAGACGGTGCTGAAGTGCCAGGTATTGCTCGTCTGAGGCGCCCGGCGGAAGCTCTGCCAGGGCACGGCTCGCCTGGATCAACTGATCCCTGTGGCGGCGGGCAATGAGGATGGCTTCGTCGACCGTGATGGGCTTCTGGTGTTGGGGGCTCCCCGTGATCCACTCGCCGGTTTCCTTCCGGCGGTAGATCTTGTAGTTAAGAGCACTTCCCCCGCCGATGCCACCGAAACAGTCGGTACGGAATTCGTCGTCGTTCTTGAACTCCAACCAGTACACCAGGCTGTCGCGGGTGGAGTGATTGTGCATGGTGTCCAGCAGATCTTTCCCATCGAGCGCCACCAACGCCTCGGGACCAAACCGCTCCCGAAACCTTGCCTGATACTCGCGGATCGCCTGCTCACCGATCACCTTCCCCTCAGAACGCAGCTCGTTATGCACGGCCACCAACTGCTCCCTCAGATCTTCGGGGACCGGCACCGCCATCATTTCCCCCTCCACCTACGCAACTCCTGGCAGGTTCCGGACCAGTGCAACCCCCCTGCCAGATTCTACAGCTAGGGCGCCTGCGCCTGCCTCCGCCTCGGTGATGGCGGGGGCCACAACACGGTGGCCACGCACCTGAGTACGGTCGCGACGGACATGCCTACCAGCCGATCCGGCCGATGAAGGAACAGTCATGGCCTATGCTGAAAGACACCTGGCGCTCTATGGTAGAGACGATCGCTTGCGCTTGCTCATGTCGACGAGGGAGGGGTGGGGGGTCAGCGGTGCCGTAAGGTGAGGAGGTCGGCGTCCGTTGGCGGGCCGAAGGGAGGCGGGGGCATGCGGTCGCCGGAAGCTCATGACCAGTATGAAGTGGTCACGAAAGAGATGGTCACCGCTCTGGCTGAGGAAGTCGAGGCCATAAAGAAGGATGGGGGCTCGCAGCGGGTCCCCCTCTACGGTGGTGTGTTGAGGGCGTGGTCGGAGGCCGTAACCTATATAGTTCCCCATGAAAAAGTCTGGGGTACTGGATGGCAGAAACCCATGATTCCGTAGGGTTTGCGGCCCGTAAAAGGAGGGATCCCTGCCTGCGGGATAGAATGGTTGAGTTGGCAAACCAAACCCTCTACCCACAGGAGGAACCCCGTATCTTGTTTCGATACGGAAAGCTGTTCCTCCTGCGAGGTGGCACCCGGATGTTGCGCGAGACCCAACCCAAATCACCCTGTGGGATGCGGCACTGCCCCCGGAGTTGACCCAACTCAGCCCCGAACTTGCCAGGGTGGACAAGATCCTCGACGACGACCGCTTCCTTGCTCCCTACCGCCGGCGATTCAGCAAGAGAATCGGCCGTCCCACCATCCCCCTGGACACCTTCCTCCGCCTCATGTACCTCAAGTTCCGCCACGGCCTGGGATACGAGACCCTGGTGCGCGAGGTCTCCGACAGCGTCATGTGGCGGCGATTCTGCCGCATCCCCCTGAACCAGTTGCCTCCCCATCCCACCACCCGGATCAAGCTGGTGAAGAGGTGCGGGCCGGAGACGCTCAGGGAACTCAACGAGTTGCTCGTTCAGAAGGCCCGGGAAGAGAAGCTGATTCGCGGCAGGAAGCTGAGGGTGGATACCACCCTCGTCCAGGCCAACATCCGCTACCCAACCGACGCCGGCCTGCTGGCGGACGGGATCAAGCTGGTGACCAGGGTGGTCACGAGGAGCTAGGCTTCCGGAGTGGCGGCAACCGTCAGATTCCGCAGCTCCACCCGCGCGGCCAAAAAGAGGCTGCTTGAGATCGCGAAGGTGCTGCGGCGCAGGACGGGTTACGCGTGGGCGGAGGTAGACCAGGTTACGGCCAAGATTGCGGTCATCGGGCGCAGGGTGGCCCGCCAGGCTGGGAAGGTTCTCTCGCAAGCCAAGGCTGAGCTGTCCGAGGCCGGCGTTCAATGCGCGGCGGGGGTAGAGCGTCTGGTGGACCGGCTCGAGCGCGGTGTCGCCCTCCTGGGACGGGCTGTGGCTCAAGCAAAGCAGGTGGTGGCAGGCAACCGCCACGTCGCAGACCGGCTGGTCAGCGTCTTTGATCCGGATGCGAGGCCGATCAGGCGGGGGAGGCTCAAGGAGCCCACCGAGTTCGGTTACAAGGTGGCATTGCAGGAAGTGGAAAACGGCATCGTCTCGGGGTGCGAACTCGCTCAGGGGAACCCGCCGGACGAAAAGCTGCTGCCTGCCGCGGTCAAGCGCCATGAGCGGCAGTTCGGGAGGCCGCCAAGGAACTTGCCACCGACCGTGGCTTCTCCAACCGGCGCCAGGAAAGGGAGCTTGAGGTGCGAGGGATCGAGCACGTGTGCATCCCGTACAGAGGCAACAAGAGTGCCGCCCGCAAGGTGTTTGAGCGACAGGCATGGTTCAGACGCCTGGCGAGGTGGCGGGCAGGGTGCGAGGGCAGGATCAGCCTTCTGAAGCGCAAGTTCGGATTGGATCGTAGCAGGTCCCGGGGTCGTGCGGGGGCGGAAACCTGGGCGGGCTGGGCAATCCTGGCCCACAACCTGAGCAAGATGGCGGCTCTCACGTGAGACAGGGTGGTTCAGGGGAAGACAGCCTCCTCTCATCAGGGAGGTTGGGATTGGGTGGCGACCCGCGGGGGGCGTTTTTCAGGGGGAACTAGTTAGCTTTCCCTGCACGCGGTTGGATTGGCGCGTCTATCTGTGTCCTTTGTTTACGGAGGATTTGGTTGCGCAGTCCTCGTTACTATCTCTGACGCGCCGACTCATAAGAGGAATATTGTGTCAGGCCGCCTGGCCGTCTGCCCCGGGGGTATTCTGTGAGCGGTTTTCACTTCTACGTTCAGTGTATGAGATAGTTATAGATAGAAACGTTTATCCCGGATCGTCGGATGTGTCTAAGTCTAGGGCAGTCGGTTGTTACTTGGCCGCGTTTGCGGCGGAGTTCCACTTCCTGGTGATGCATTAGATAGTTGCTCAGTTCTCGACCGTGGCATAGAACGCACTCGGCGCTCCCAACTGCCTATACTTGACATGGACGCGGACTTGGGGTATCATTGGCGTCGGAGGTGAGTTTCATGGGTCTCCAGGACTTGTTGGTGGATCCCGAGGCCCTCGACCGCGAATTGCTGGCCACCATTTTGAAAGCCTTCGTCTTGGTTGAGAAAGGTACGGGCACCATTCGCTTTACGCCTGCCTGGAATCGGCTGCCTGCCCCAGGCAAGGTTCTGGCGTACCTGTTGGCGCGCAAGGCAGTTCGGGCTCTGGGCCTCACTGAAAAGGAGGCGGTACTTCCGAAGCAGATTGAGCGGCACACTGGCATCAAAGGTGGTACCTTGCGCCCGGTTCTCAAGAGACTGCACGACGAAAGGCTGCTGGACAAGGACGCCGATGGGTACAAGGTGCCGAATCAGGCGATTGAACTCGCGAAAGCGATGCTGGAGCGGGCCTCAGGCGAATTGCGCGCCTAGCAGTGCAACTCGGGTGGTATACGCCAATGGATTCTGAACGGTTGGTCGAGGCATTGCAGAGACGCATCCCGGAGCGTCTGGCCCGTGACCTCATGGACAATTTCACCACGATGGCCCAGGACGTAGCCACCGGCACGCTTGGTCGTTCAGCGCCCGGGAAGTTTGTGGAAACACTGGTGCAGGTTTTGCAGTACTTGGAGAGTGGCACATTCGAATCTCAGCCGAAAGTGGACAAGTACCTTCAGGGCCTCGAGTCGCGGTCCACCCCTTTGGACGAAGGCCTGCGACTGTGCGCGGCCAGAATCGGCCGGGCCATGTACACCCTGCGAAACAAACGAGGGATTGTGCACAAAGGAGCAGTCGATCCGAACCGATACGACCTGAGATTCCTATACGCCGCCGCTCAGTGGATTCTCTCCGAACTCGTCCGCGTGGCTTCTGGCCTTCCCCTAGAAGAGGCCCATGGTCTTGTCGAACAAGTTAACATACCGGTCCGAGATCTGATTCAAGATATGGCTACGCACCGAATCGTCTTGGAGGATTTGCCCGCTGACAAGGAAGTCCTTGTGCTCATGCATAGTTGGTACCCCAATGTGGCCCGGACTGGAAACATCCTTGCTTCATTAAGCCGGCGTGGCCCTAGGACCGTGTCCAGGGTGTTAAAGCGCTTGTGGGAAAGGAAGCTCATCGAAAGGCTTGCAAGGGGGGAGTGGGCTCTGACGCAGAAAGGATTCAGTGCAGCAGCGAGCGTTATCAGGGGGTGTCTGAGCCGAGAAGAGTGAAGGGAGGCACGTCCAGTCATGAACGATCTCAGTGGACTGTTGGCAGAAGCATGGAAGGTGGTAGTCCATGCGGTGCCCGGTGCTCCTCCTGAGGTGCAGGCCGCGGCACTGCCATTAGTCTGGGAGGAGTTGCTTCGCTCTCAGACGGCCCGAAGTGTTGGCAGGCCAGTAGCAGAGCGAGATCTCGCGCGGGTTCCCATTGGTGAACTGGTAAACAGGGTACGCCCGGGGACCTTTTGGGAAAAGGTGATCGTAGTTGGCTACTGGCTTCAGTCTGAGGGCAACGCGCCGTTCGTCGTTGGCGCCATCAAGTCCGGATTGGAGAAGGCTCGCCAGAAGCTTCCAAAGAACCTTTCTGATGCACTCTCGGAAGCGGTACGTCGCGGATACGTTGCGGAGGCGGCCCAAGGCGTCGAGGGTAAACGCGCGTACTACCTCACCGATACGGGGCGGGCCTTTGTGGAAGAGCGCTTGTCGGTCGGCGGCGACAGGAAATGACGGGGAAACAGCAGATCAACATTGGTGAGGACTTCACCCTTCCCGTAGACATGCTGGTCGGACGGTGTGCAGCAGTCCTGGGTATACGGGGCTCGGGGAAAACCAACACGGCAGCAGTCGTTGTGGAGGAGCTGTTGATGAACGGGTACCCCCTTGCGATCGCGGACATAGATGGCGAGTATTGGGGGCTCAAGGAGCGCTATGAGGTGCTGTCCGCAGGCGGATCCCGGGCTGTTGATTTGGCGGTTGCGCCTCGGCATGGCGCAGTGCTTGCTCAGGAAGCTCTCACTCGTGGTATCCCGCTCATCTTGGACATGAGTAGCTTCAGTGTAGACGAGATGTACGAGCTCCTCTACCGGTTTGCGAAGGGTCTGTGGGAGACTTCTGTAGAAGTACGTCGTCCGTTCCATCTCGTGATTGAGGAAGCACACGAATTCCTGCCCCAGGGTCTGCGCACCGACCTTAAGGACATTCTCGTGCGCATCGCCCTTCGCGGGCGGAAGCGGGGTTTGGGCATACTCGTGGTCAGCCAACGCTCAGCGAAGGTGGATAAGGATGTGCTGACCCAAGCCGAACTTCTCTTTCTTCACAAAGTAGTGCATCCGGTCGACATGAGGGTCTACAAGGAGATCATTCCGTGGCCGGCAGACAAAACTGAGACGGTGATAGGCTCCCTTGCCGTCGGAGAGTGTGTCGCGGTGGCTCCCGGCATGATCCAGACTGTCAAGGTCAGGGCACGAACTACTTTCCATGCTGGTTTTACTCCTTCTTTTGCAGCGGCGCGGCTGCCCAAGGTGAGGAAGGTCAATGCCGAGTTACTGACGGTGTTAAAGCAGGTGACGGCTGAACGAACAGACCAGGATGAGGCTCACCGTCTCAGGGAGCAGTGCGAAGCATTGCGGATGCAACTGGCTGAGCGCGACAAACGGATCGAGCAGCTTGAGTCAGAACTGGAAGTGATCAGTAGGCTGAGAGTGGAGTTGGTGGTCCCCGAGGGGGGTCGGCAAACCAACGAGGGTCAGGCAGGTCGAGCGGGGTTGGATCAAACGGGTTTCATCGCTGTCGGCTTCGGGCGGGAGGCTCCTGTCCAGCTCCCCGCGGACGCGGCTTCCCACCTTAACCGAATTAAGAGGCGCTTGCTAGCTCTTAACAGGGTGCAGCGAAGCGTTCTGCACCTGTTGGTATCGCGGTACCCGTCACAGTACACTTACTCGCAATTGTCCACGTGGACCGGCTACAGTGAGTCGACCTTATACAAGAACAACCTGCACTTGTTAACCAAAATTGGTGTGCTCCGGGCGAGTATGCAGGGCAGGAATCGGGTTTTCCGGTCGGACGTCAGGAAGTTCGTCGCTGACCAGTTTGAGGTCTACCTTCCGACTATAGGCACACGGGGATTGGGTGAGATCACGGCGGCGCTTTCGACGTGGATTTGCGAGAAGCTTGGTGCACCGGAGTAAAAAAGGAGGTACTAGAGTGGAGAGTCTTGAAGCGATTGTAGAGCGGGCGGTTAAGATGGCCAGGAACTACAGTGAACGACTGCAACCGGCCATCGTTCAATCCCTCATCCAGCTGGGTGCATCCTCCGGCTTACCCATCCAAGAGGCACCCATACAAGACGAAAATGCTTCTTCGGACGCTCGGGTGGAGAAGCTGGCGGAGGCCCTGGACTGCACGGTTGACGAGATCAGACGTCTCTTTCACTTCACCACCGAGGGCTTTGTCCTGTATGGTTACAAGGAGGCCGGGACCAAGACGGAGTCCGTCCGGGAATTATGTGGGCTGTACATGGTGGCAAACGAGGTCATTAACAGAAAGCCGCGTTCTAGCGCGGATGAACTGGTTGGGCTCTTGAAGAAGTACAACCTATACGACCGGGGGAATTTCGCCGGCTACCACATGGGGAAAAGCAAGTGGTTCATCGCCGACGACATAGAAGGGCAGCGGTACTATGAGCTAACGTTTCCGGGCAGGCAGGCACTTAAAGAGGTAGTCCGCCGCGTCACCGCGGAAACCGGGTAAGAAGGTAATCCTGAGTGTTCCTGTAGCGTTCTTGAGGGAGGTCGACGCGCAAAGAAACCTCCTGGTAAGACTGGATGCAAAGCCAAACAACCCAGGGAACCAAGAGGCGAAGAAAGCGATGGATGCGAGGGCGATCAAGCTGGCGGAGGTGTCGGAGGCGGCGGTGATAGTGGGGGTGGACGTGGCGAAGCACTCACACCGGGCCAGGGTGACCGCGGGGCCGGGACTTGGTGAAGCCCGTGCGGTTCGAGAATAGCAAAGTGGGCTTCTCCCGTCTAGCCAGGTGGTCGCGGAGGCCCCGCAGGGGCTGGGTTTGGACAAAGTGATCGTAGGGGTAGAACCTTCCGGGCATTATTGGAAGCCGCTTGCCCACCACTTCCACTCCCAGGGTGCGCGGGTGGTGCTCGTCAACCCGTACCACGTGAAGCAGAGCAAGGAACTGGACGACAACAGTCAGATGAAGAGCGACCGCAAGGATGCCCTGGTGGTGGCCAGCCTGGTGCAGCAGGGCCGGTTCCTGCGTTCTTACTTCGCCGATGGTGTCTACGCCGATTTGAGGGTGCTTGTGAGCCAGCGCTCTCACCTGAAGCGGCAGCTCAACTCGGCGGTGAACAGGCTCAGGAGCGTGTTGGACGAGTACTTCCCCCTACTACCGCCAAGCTCCCGAATGCGGGAAGGGATCACAGGCTGACCGCTGCACCTTGAAAACCTGATAGTGTCGCCTGGAACCACGACATGAAATGTGAGCCCGGAAACCCGCGACCGGCGGAGCGGGTTTCCGGGGGGCCGGCTGCTCAAGCAGCCGGCAGGTACAGCCTCTGCGGGTGTGGTAAGGGTTACCGGGGGTGGTGAAAGTGGGGCGCCCCACCTTCTTCAGGCAGCGCATCCGCACTGAGGCAGCCTCGGTGGAGGCCAAGACTCTCTTGGCCTTCCTCACCAGCGAGATTCGGGCCAGGCGGGAGATCTCCCTGGAGGAAGCCGAGATGGTGGCCCGGGACACCCTCGACTTGATCGAAGGACACCTGCTCTCCCGCGGCCTGGGCCAGATCGAGCTCCCTGCCATAGCGGGCCGGTCAAGCTTCATGCGGCGGGGGCGCTCTGGGCAGCCCGAGAAGCTGGTGGCGATCACCGTGTTCTCCGATGACGATGCCGAGCTCATGGCCGACTTCGGGGTGGCGGTGATGGTGCTGGGGAGGATGGCCCGGGCCATCGAGGAGGCCTGGGAGCAGGACGCCCTGCTGGACGAAAGAAGGCTGTGCCTGCTCTGGCCCCTCAGCCACAAGGGCGTCCGGGAGAGGCTCAGCAAGCTCTGGGACCAGGGCTGCCTGCTGCCCCTGGCGGGGATGAGCAGGAAGATGCGGGAGAGGCTCACCACGCCGCGGGCGGTGCTGGCCGTGGACCGCTACCTGCGGGGGGACGACCCGGCCACCATCCGGCGGGAGCTGGCGGTGTCGCGGCACCTCCTCAACCGGTGGTACCTGGGGTTCCAGTACACGGTGGCCCTTTCCGACCGGCCCGCAGACGAGATCGCCCAAGCGATCGACGAGCCCCCCGAGGTGGTGGCCGGTGTCAGAGGTCAAGAAATTCACCCGGGGGTGCTTCAAATAATTCACCCACCCCGGGACATGTGGCCTACCCTATTTGTACCATGGTGACCACCCCCCGGTCCAGTTGGTCCTCCATCTGCTGATCGCAGGGAAGCGGGGTCGGGTGGTGAGGGGGTGTGGGTGGCGATGGCGAAGCTTCCGGCAGTGTGCCGGCACCGCCTGCTTGCTGAACGCGGTCGGGCCTGCGCATGGGCCGGTAGCTCTTGCCCACCATGAGCACGTGGTGGGAGCTGTTCACCAGCCGGTCGAGGGCCCCCTCCGCCAACACCGGGTTGGGAAACAGCGGGTACCAGTCCTGGGGAGCGCGGTTGGAAACAACGATGGTGGAAGCACGCTGGTACCGCCCGCAGATCAGTTCGTACAGGTCCTCGGCCTGCTGCACGCCCAGTTCCCGCAGCCCGAAGTCGTCGAGGATCAACAGGTCGGGGTGCAGGTAGCGCCGCAGCCTGGACTCCCAGGTGCCGTCGGCGTGACCCCCGCCTAAGTCGGCGAAGAGCCGCGGGGCCTTGGTGTAGAGGACCTCGTATTCCTGCTGGCAGGCAGCGTGCCCCAAGGCCTGTGCGACATGCGACTTGCCCGTACCTGCGGGGCCGTAAATGAGCACTCCCACCTTGCGCTCAATGAACCGGCAGGTGGCCAGGTCCCGGATTGTGGCCGCGGGGATCTTGGGGTTGTATGAGAAGTCAAACTCGGCCAGGGTCTTGACCTCCTCGAAGTGTGCCCTCACCAGCCGGCGGGACAGCGCCTTCTGGGCCCGCCGGCCGATCTCATCCTCGAGGAGCATCTCCAGGAAGGTGAGGTATCCCAACTCGCCCTTCTGGGCCTGGTCGAGACGAATCTCCAGGGACTCCAGCATACCTCCCAGGCGCAGCGCCTTGAGCTTGGGTTCCAGTTGGTGCACCTTCATGCTCTCACTCTCCTCCGGCCGCCGGCAGGGCAAAATGCTGCTGGCCGTGCAGGAATGCTCCCACCGAGCGGCTACCGTCTTGTTCTCTGATATCGATGGGCCGTCCGTCCATCCCGTTGGCCAGGATGTTCTTCACGGTGCGGTACCTGGGGTCACCGTAGGCCAGGGCGCGTTCGCAGGCCGCCTCCAGGCGCCTGGCCCCGTACTTTTCCTCCAGGCGCAGTATCCCCTGGGCCTGCCTGAGGTTGTAGAGCGTGTTCACCGAGAGCACCTGGGCCACGGCCTCCCGCACGTGAGGTCCCATCTCCCCAGCCCTCCTGAGGCACCACTGGGGCGTGCGCTGGAAGAAGGCGATGCGGTCCTCCGGCAGGTCGGCGAAGTCGGTCTGCCTCTTGCCCGGGGGCACGCGCGGGTGCGTCTTCACGATCTCCTCGCCCTTGAAGAACTGCACCGTGTTCTCCTTGACGCAGACCGAGAGCTCCGAACCGATCAGCCGCCAGGGGACCGAGTACAAGGCCTTGGCCACGTGGCAGTGGGCATCCGGCGCCACCTTGGCAGTCGTCCACTCCCGCATCTCCCAGGGCTCGGCGGGCAGGGAGAACAGGTGCTGCCGTTCCTCCCGCTCGAACAACTCCAGAGGGCGCTGCCGGGTGGTCCCGTGGATCCTCCGTCCCGCCACCTCCAGGCACCACCTCACCGCCTCCCGGTTGGCTTCATCGGGGCTCAGGAAGTTCCTTCCCCGCCAGAAATTGTCACGTACATAGCGCACACCTCTTTCCACCCGAGGCTTGTCCGTTGGGTGCCCTGACCGGCAGGGGTCGATGAGGAACCCATAGTGAAGCGCAAGCTCAGCGTAGGCTCTGTTGAACCTGGGATCGTAGATGTCCGGCTTGAGGACGCCGTCGGCGAGGTTATCCAGCACGACGCGGCGGGGGACCCCGCCGAGGAACTCCAGCCCCACTACGTGGGACGTGAGCCACATGCGGGAGTCCAGGCTGAACACCACCCGAACGAACATGTGCCTGCTGTACGCCAGCACCATGATGAACGCGTATGCCATCCGCCGCTTGCCGGTAACGGGATCGCGCCAGATGCCCAGCCGACCGAAGTCGACCTGCACTTCCTCCCCAGGAGGCACCTCCGGCCGCCAAATCACCACGTCCGCGGGCGAGACGGTTCCGGGCAGCGCCGCCTGGACGTAGCGCCGAAAGGTGCTCAAGCTCACATCCAGGCCCGCTTCGTCCCGCAGGCGTTGCCACACGATGCTGACGGCACCGACCTCCGCGAGATCCTTCTGGATCTGTTCCCGGTACGGCTCCACTCTGGTGAAGCTACTGGATCGTAAGCGGTCGTCGGCCGCCCGGGGAAAGCGCTGGCGCACGAACTCCGCCCACTCCTCGGGGGAGCGCCGCACCCCCGGGGTGTAGCCTGCGTCCTCGGCGGCCCTGACGTACTTCCGCACCGTGTTGCGGTCCAGGCCGAGGCTCCGGGCGATGGCCCGGATACTCCTTCCCGTCTGCCAGTGTTCGAAGATCTCCACGATGTCGCGCACAGTGAACTCCCTCCGTGCCACCTCGGGCTCCTCCTCTCTGGGCGGGCTCCAAGGTGGGCAGGTTTTCCTCTGTGCGCCACATGTCCTGCGGGGTGGGTGGGTGAATTTCCTGACGCAGGGGTGGGTGAATTACTTGACACCAGGCGGGTGAATTAGTTGGCGTCGGGTGGGTGAATTACTTGGCGTTTTCGGGGGCCAGGTGGGTGAATTACGTGACATCCAACAGCCGGTTGGCTGGGACTCTGGGCCCGCTACCGGGACAGCAAAGACGGTGCCCGGGAGAGGGTGCCCCGAAAGGGTGTGCTGCCTCCGCCCAAAGCACCCCCGGGGCAGGAGTGGGAAGCCTTCTTAGCCCTGCTGAGGCAGCGGCACGGGTACACCCCCGCCTCCTCGGAGCGGTTCTGCCAGGAGGTGAGCGACCTCGCCTACCGCATCTCCCGCCGGCACCGGGCCTCGGGCCAGGTGGTGTACTTCGGGGTCTCAAGTGCGGAGCCCCCGGGGAAGAGCCTGCGCGACTGCACGCTCCGGGAGGTCATCCTGGACTACGTCACCCCGGAAGACTGGGCCCTGGTGAACCGGGAGAGTCCCCAGGCGCTCAAGTGGGCGCGGCTGGAGCGTCTTGCCACCTCCGCCTACGCCCAGGGCGTGGCCCTGTCGCTGGCCGACCTCGGCTTCCTGGTGGGGCTGTCCACCGACGCGGTGGCCGACTGTATGAAGGAGCACCCCAAGGTGGTGCTGCCCATCCGGGGCCGGGTGGCCGACATGGGCCCCACGCTGTCGCACGCGGAGAAGATCATCAGGCTGTACATGGATGGTTACACGGAGACGGACATCGTGCGCCGCACCGGCCACAGCTACGAGAGCATCGAGCGGTACCTGATCGACTTTGCCCGCGTGACCTACTGCCTGGACCTGGGCATGCCCGTGCCCGCGGTGAGGATGGCCGTGGGCAGGTCGCGCAGGCTGGTGGAGAAGTACGCGGCCCTCTACCGGGAGTTCACGGCCACGGACGACTATATCTTCCGCATGGCCAGGATCCGCCGGATGGCCGAGGCCCACCCCCCGGAGAAAAAGGGGGCGCAAAGGGAGGAGATACAGTGACCCGAGAGCGGAAGGGTAGCGAAAGGTACGCGACCCTTCCCGCAAGGGACCTTCTGCCAGTCCAGGTGTCCCACCTCAGGGCGCGGTTCGAACTGGCTCCCCAGTCATACCTCGCGGAAGCCGTGGCCCGGATGACCAACGAGGCCATGGAGGCCTGGGAGAAGCAGCACGGGATCGAGCGGGTCAGGCCGGGCGAAATGCTCGTCACCTACCAGGGCCAGAACGTGAGGCTGCCCCTGCTCGATCCCGGGACCATCTCCCGCCTCGGGGAGCTCAGGGTGGAGGCGGTGAAGCGCCAGATCGAGCACCTGGAACTCGAGCGGCTGCAGGCGGAAAACCCCGCCGCCACCGTGCAGGACGTGTGGCAACTCCTGGACCAGGGCGAACTGGCCAGGCAGCGGGGAGCCAAGGGCCAGGGCTTTCTCCCCGAGGAACCCATCTCCGCCGACCAGCTGCCCCAGGTGCCCAGGAGGCCGGAGGCCGCCGACCCGCCCAGGGAGGTCCTCACCCTCCTGGTCAGCAAGCTCGAGTCGGAGTACGGGTGCAAGCCCGCCCAGGCCGAGGGACTGGTCAGGACGGCGGCCGAGATCCGGGCCTGGTGCTGCCCGGAGGTGTCGGAACTGCGGCCCGGGCAGGTGGTGTGGCTGGCCCACGGTACCCACCGCAGCCGCCGCACCGACCCACGCCTGTTCGTCCCCGTGGTGCTCACGCTCCTCACCCCCGAGGAGATGGAGCGCCCGCCGTCGAGCAGGGCGGAACTGAAGCGGCTGAAAATGAGGCAGCTCGAGCGCATCACGGCCGAGGCGTGGCGGCAGGATGGAGTGCTCACCACCGTGGACCTGGAGTGGATCCTGCACATCAGCCCGGGGCTCATCCGCGAACTCCTGGAGGCGTACCAGGAGCGGTTCGGGGTGCTGCTGCCCACGGCCGGCACCGTGCTGGACATGGGCAGGACGCTGACGCACAAGACGATCGTGGTGGAGCTGGCCCTGCAGGGTCTTTCCACCACCGAGATCGCGCGCAGGATCTACCATGCCCCCTCTTCCGTGGACGCCTACCTGCGCCTGTTCGACCGAGTGCTGATGCTGGTGTACTACCGCGTCCCCGAAAAGGCCATGCACCGCATCACCGGCACCAGCCCCGCTCTCGTGAAGGAGCACCTGGAACTGGCAAAGAAACACTTCCCCGACCCGGACGCCATCAAGAACTACCTGGTCAGCCGCGGCGTCAAGGTCGAGGAGCTTGCTTCGGGAGTTTAGCTGTAATCCGGAGTATGACATGGTGTTCAAGAACCTGCTGGGGAAGGCCTCCATGTGGGTGCTGCGGTACTGTCCCTTCCCCCAGGATGTACTGCAGTGTGACGCCCAAGGTCTGGCGGCGTGCCTGAAGTTGGCGGCGGGGAACCGGGTGGGCATGAAGCGGGTGAAGAGGCTGATGGAGGCTGCTCCGGCGTCGGTGGGGGTGAAGGTGGGCATTGAAGGAGCGCGGAGGAAGCTATCGTCCTGCCTAGACGAGGTGGAGTTTTAATCGGCGGCAGTTCGAGGTTGTAGAGGCGCGGATGCCTGAACTGGTGGACAAGCTGCCCGAGGCAAAGCTCCTCATGAGCATTCCTGGGGTTGGCCCCGTGGTGGCAGCCACTGTTCTGGGCGAGGCGGGGATCTCCGCAGGTTCAAGAACTGGAAGCAGAGGAAGCTTTGCGGGTACAACCTGGTTGAGCAGAGTTCGGGCCAGAGGAAGGGCCAGAGCATGATTTCCAAGCGTGGTCGTCCTGGCCTGCGGCACATCCTGTACCTGGCGGCCCTGGTGGCGGTAGCGAAGAACCGTGAGTTTCGGGAGCTGTACGCCGCCCTGACCATGCGCCCGTGCAATCCTCTCAAGGGTAAGCAGGCTTTGGCGGCGGTGGCCATCAAGATCCTGCGGGTAGCTTGTCCGGGTCCCCGAGCGACTCTCGGCGGGAGGACTCGGGGAGCAGCGGCAGGTAAGGGGGTACAGGGGGGGCGGACGCCCGAACCGGCAAATGTCTGAACGGGGACAGTCTGCGGTCCCGCCGGGCAAGGAGGGGGAGCGGGATGTCGGGCGCGGCGGGCAGCACGCCGTTTCGCGGGCTGGTTGGGGTGGGGCGGTACAGGCGTCGGGAGGAAGGGTACGGGATATAGGTCAGTTACCCCTTCGATTTCTTGACCCGCCGCGTGGGAATGACCGTGCTCCACCCCGGCGCTCTGGCGCGCGGGGACAGGCTGGCACGCCGCCACCACGCTCATCCGTCTGGGCCGCATGACCTTCCTGCCGGTGCCGGAACTTGGCCGCCGGGGTCAACGACAATGCGTGCCACCCGCGAACCATGCAGCCTCACCAGGAGGCAGTGAATTCTATGGGTTCTGGAGGGAAGGCAGCGGGTCTTGGAGAAAGACTTGTCCGATGGCGGCTTGGGATGGCCGAGGGAGGCTTCGGGACCCGAACGGTGGGTGGGGGCAGGGGGATGACCCGGGACATACCGATTGATGTGCGGGGTGCGTGTCTGAAAGTCGCCGTCTTGGTGGCCCGCCTTGGGGAGAAGGACATCTTCAATTGGTGGGACTCGGAGGCGCTGTCGTGGGCCGGGAGGGAGGCCTTGCGGCGGACCTTCCCACATACCTGGGCCATCCAGAGCCTGTTCCTGGCATGTACCGCCGCCCGTGAGGCATGCCGGGGCCTGGTTCCCCCGGGAAATTCAATGACCCTCTTTGACTTGGCCTTTCGTACTGGTGACCTGCGGCAAGAGCTGGGCGCGGACGAGGCACGATCATTAGTGCAGGGCGTTGAAGGCGCGGATGAGTACGCGCGGGAGGTGGCCGGATCGGGCGCGAACGTGGAGTCGATCCTGGTGCGTGCGGGGACCTGCGAACCCCGGGACATCGCGTGGGTGCGAGAGCACCTGGGGGACGTCGGGGAAAGGGCGGTGTGCATCGGCAAGGTGGCGGTGGGGAACCTGCGGACGGAGGAAGGGCGTGTGCTCTGGGGGAGGCGCCTGGCCGCTGCTCACGTTCTAGGTGAAGTGGGCAGGCTGGTGGTTCCCTACATAGGATTGTCATGACGAAGACCTTGGTTACCGGGGACTATACGAGCAACTTGATGAAGGGTGGGGCACTGCTGGGGGAGACGTTCCACCTGCTCCGGCTGTGGCAACCGGAGGAGGATTTTACTGACTTCAGCCAACGGGTGGCGTCGCAAAACATGCTGGCGAAGTCGACTAGGAGCCGGAGCCGGGATGTGCTGACGCGCGTCTTTCGTCGACGGTTCCTGAAGCACGGGGAGGAACCGGCACGGATTCTGAAGGTCCTGATCGAAGCAGGGATCGCCCGAGATGTGGTTGTGCTGCTCATTTACTACTGGACGGCCCTGGCCGAGCGGTTGCTTTTCGACTTCGTGGTAGAACGGTTGTGGGATCTGTGGGCCGAAGGGCGAGTGTACGTGACCACCGACGATGTGCTCGATTACATAAACGAACTCGCTGTCCGGGGAAGGATGCGGGGGACCTGGTCTGAGCATATCCGCCGGAAGACTGCTCGCGGGCTGTTGGCGGCTCTGCGGGATTTCGGCGTGCTGGAGGGGAGAACCCGGAAGCGGATACGAGGTATGCGGCTTCCGTGGGAGGTAGCGGCGATCGTGGCATACGACCTGCGTCGACGGGGGGTTACACCGGTCGAACTGGTAGAGTCATCCGTGTGGAGGCTCTTTCTGGTCGGTGAAGCTCAGTTGAGGCAAGTCCTGGCTGAGGTCCAGCAGGAAGGGTTGATTACCTTGCAGCAGGCCGGGTCGGTGGTCTGCATTGATTGGGCCTATGACGGTGCGGAGGAGGTTGCCCATGTCATCGCTGCAGGCGCGCATCCGGTGCGTGGAGGAGCACCTGCTGGCCCGGAAGCCACTTAGTGGCTACCACGATCTTCCTTTCGCGATCTTCAGGTACGAGCCCGGCGAAGAGTTGCAGCTGCGGCGTGAGGTTCCCTTGCTTGGCAGACGCCTTGAGGAAGCGGGTCGAAGGGTCACTGTCATTTCCCTGACTCAGGTCATGTGGGAATGCCTTGAAAGTGACGACGATCTCGAGAGCCTCTTTTCTTCCGAGGGGCTGGCCGGGGTGGACCGGGTCGTCGAGGCTGTGAACAGTCTGATGGAGCGCGGAGAGACTTTCGTTCAGGCCATAGCGGGTAGGTTGCGGGGTCTGGATCCCCAGAAGGATATTGCTTTCCTCGTCGAGACCGGCGGCCTGTTCCCTTTCTTCCGAAGCTCGGCCATCCTCAACCGCCTGCACGGCAAGGTGGCCATACCCACCATCCTGTTCTATCCGGGGAGGCTGGAGGGCGCGGTGGGGCTGTCTTTTCTCGGTGTATTCCCACCGGACCCCACTTACCGTCCGAACATCTTGTGCGAGGTGTAACGCCATGAGCCCGGCAGGTACTATCGAGTCACTCTTCGCCCGCGACATCCGTCGGCGCATCGAGGAAGTCATCAAGCTCCACCAGACGGACGAGACCGTCGTCGCAGAGGAGCTGGATGAGTACGTAGCGACACCGGCCATCAGGAACGCGTATCTGCGAGTTTTAGAGCGTTATGTGGAGACCCCATTGAAGCCCCACGAGGGTATTGGAGTGTGGGTGTCGGGTTTCTTCGGCTCGGGCAAGTCGTCGTTTGCCAAGTACCTCGGGCTGGCACTGGCAGACCGGCCGATCCTGGGCATATCTGCCGCTGACCGGCTGGCGGATCGCCTGGCTGACGATCGGGTGCGCGTTCTGCTGGGCCGCGCAAGGCGGGACATTCCTACTCTCGTCGTATTCTTCGACATGGCCGAGGACCCCCTGGTCCGGGTGGGCGAAGAAAAGATAACCCTGGTGGCCTATCGGGCCCTCCTCCGTACCGTCCATTACTCGCACGACCTGGATTTGGCCGAACTGGAGATCAATCTGGAAAGGGAAGGGCGCCTGGCAGAATTCGAGCGGCTTTACTTTGAGACCTTCGGCCACCCCTGGGTGGAGGGAAGGGCCAACGTGGCAGTGGCCTTCGGTAGGGCGAGCCGCATAATGCACATACTCGATCCTCACACCTGGCCGTCGGTCGATTCCTGGGCCCGCGGGCATAAGAAAGCAGACCTCGGTGCGCGCGACGTAGCCGAACGTGCCATGGAACTGGTAGCCCGGCGCTTTCCGCAGGCGCGGGCCGTAGTGTTCGTCGCTGACGAGGTCGGGCAATACGTCGCTCGTTCTACGGACAAGATGCTTGACGTGCAGGGCCTCGTGCAGGCACTGGGCCACGTCGGCCGCGGTCGGGCCTGGTTCGTGGCCACTTCCCAGGAGAAGCTGGACGTAATCGTAAGTCAGCTCGATGAGCGGCGCGTGGAACTGGCACGGGTTCGGGGTCGTTTCCCGCGCGAGATAGAAGTGGACCTCGCTCCCAGTGACATTTTTGAGGTGACCAGCCGGCGCATCCTGGCCAAGAAGCCGGAGGCTCGAGCAATAATAGAGGGCCTTTATAATCGTCACTGCGCGGAACTGCAGGTCAACGCCAAGTTGCACAGTGACGTTTACGCGAAACCCCTCGACCGGGCTGAGTTCGTCAATCTGTACCCCTTCTTGCCGTACCAGATCGACCTCCTGATCCGTATAGTGGGCGGCATGCGCGGGTCTCAAGCAACCGCGCTTCAAACCGGTGGCGCCATCCGGACCATAGTGAAGCTGGCGCAGCAGGTTCTTATTCATCAGCACGTGAACCTGGCGTCGCAGCCGATCGGTCACCTGGTGACGCTGGATATGTTCTACCCCTTGCTGGAGGGGCTCATCGCCTCGGAAAAACGACAGGATATAGACCAGATCGATAGAACGTTCGGTGTTGGCTCCATGGAAAGCAGGGTTGGCAGGGCAATTACGCTCCTGGAGTACGTCAAGGATCCCGCCCGTACCGTTGAAAACCTGGCGGCCGTGCTCTACCCGGCCCTGGGTGCACCTTCTGTGAAGTCCGAGGTCGAACAGGCCCTAGATCGGCTGGTTGCGGCCCGGTTAGTTCAGGCGACTGATGAAGGATACTCATTACTGACCCCGGCCGCCAAGAGTTGGGAGGAGGAACGCAACAAGCAGAAGGTTTACCTCGGTGATGTCAAACGCATCGAGCGTGAGGTCGTGGCCGTTATCGCTGAGGGGTTGCCGGGTTGTCAACTGGAAGGCTTACGGGAGTTCAAACCCTGCGTGGTGGTGGACGGAAGCGCCGTGAGCAAGGGCGACGTGGAGATCCGTCTTTTCCTGGTTGACGAAACCCAGTTTGACTCCGAGCGGGAGAGCAAGCGCCAGCTTAGCAGACAGACGGCAAACGAGAACCTCATCTTCTGGGTTGCGGCCCTCACGAGGGATATTGAGGAGCTGGAGAGAGACATCGCGCTTTCCGAGAAGATGATACAGGATCGCGACCGACCGCACGTGAAGGGCGAAGAAGCCACCCTCCTCAATGCAGAGAAGACCAAGCGGGATCGTAACAAGTCCAGGCTCGAGACCGCTTTGCGCGCTGCCCTTCTGCGTGGAGAGTGTTACTTCCGTGGGGTGGCTCACCCCCTGGGCACTACGGGCGATCTCGCCCAGGCACTACGAGGGGTGCTGCAGGATGCTGTACCTGCCATCTATGACCGGTTCAGGGTGGCAGCTGTCAGGCTGAAAGGAGACGAGGCCTCCCGCCTGCTGAAAGATGCTGACGTATCCGGGCTACCCGCCGTGCTGTACCCTGGGGGTGGCGGCCTGGGTCTGGTAGAGGTGCACGGGTCGCAGAGGCGCATCAACCAGCACCATGAGGGATTAGAGGCGGTGACCGAGTTCATCCGCCGGCGGCGGCAATTTGGGGAACGCACCACGGGCCAGGCTCTGGAGCAGCATTTTGGACGTCCCCCTTACGGTTGGGACGGCGACGCCGTTCGGCTCTTCGTGGCGGCAGCCTTCAGGCTGGGACGTGTGGAGGTCGTGCACGGTGGCCGGCGATTGCGCAGGAGAGACGAACCGGGAGTCATCGAGGTTTTCGAGAAGACGCCCAACTTCCGAGGCTCGGTCTTCCAACTGCGGGAAGCCATCGACATAACCACCCTGATGACAGCGGTAGCAGCGGTGGAGCGGCTGTTTGGAGATTCACCGCATATTGAAGAGGGAGCCATTGCAGCGGTTGTGCGCAAGCGGCTTCCTGCCGAGAGGGAAGTTGCGCTCCGCGTGGCCGCCACGTTGCGCGCAGTCAGCCTGCCTGGCGCGGAGCGTGCGGGAGAAATCGAGAGGACGTACCAGGCTCTGCTCTCCGGCTCCGATGAGGATCTCGTGCGTACGCTGGCCGCCGAGGCGCAGTCGTTGCAGGAGGACCGCGACTGGTTGCGCCTGATGGCCGAGTCTCTGACCGAGGGGAACCTGGCCACGCTGAGGCGCGCAAGGCGGGCAGTGCAGGTATTGGGACAGCAGCTCCTTGCCGACAACCCCTCCGACGTCGGGGTAGAGGAGGTGACTGTGCGCATTAACACTGTCCTCTCCCACGATAGTTTCTGTACTCAACTGGATCAGCTGGCGACCGACGCCCGCTATCTCGAGGATCGTTACCAGTCGAGATACAGCGAGCTCCGTGAAAGACTGTGCCAGGCCGTGGAGGACGCAGCGGACGAGGTGCGTGCTCATCCCCGGTGGCCCGAACTCGCTGAGACCGACCAGCAGGCTGTCCTGTCCCCCTTACTTCGGCTGCTCCCGCCGGCCCCTGCACACTCAGCCGACGATGACGCGTCTCGGTCGATGGTGACACACGAGACGGCGGGCCCGACCCTGCAGGAGTTGGGACTGAGGTTACAGACCGTCTCCGCGGCCAAGGAACGCGTTCTCGCCGATCTGCACCGCGCGGTTGCGCCTCCTGAGCAACGGGTGGAACGGGTGAAGGTCACCAGAGTGGTGGGCAGGGAGATGGCGACCGCCGAAGATGTGGAGCGGGCGGTCAATCAGTTGCGAGATTTCCTGCTTAAGCTCGTCCAAGAAGGTGTACGCATCATCCTGGAGTGATGGCACCTTGGAACAGGCAGTGCGGGCTGCACTGAGGAAAGCCGTGGTCCGGTGTCGGGAGTTACTCAGCGAGGACATCGCACGCCAGCTTGAGGGACGCTACGGCATCCGGCGGGACGGGACCACCGACCCCGTAGCGGCCCTGCGGCACCTTGACCAAAAGGAACGGGGAGTCGCGGAGAAACTTCGGGAGGTGCTGCAGCACGAGGCAGCACATGGCCATACTGCTGCCGAAGCAGTGAGGCACCTGACCAGGGAGATCTGTTTCACGTACCTGAACCGCCTGGTGGCGTTACGCCTGATGGAGCAGAGGGACCTGATCCCCGAGTCGGTTTCGCGGGGTCGGGCGTCCGCTGGGTTCGCACTGTTCCGCCGCATCGCGCCTGGCGCGTTCGGTGAAGACGTCTGGCGCGCCTACCGCCATTACCTCGAGGCCCTGTTCGATGAGGTGGGGGAAGAGGTAGGTGTACTGTTTGACCGCCGCACCCCGGGTTCTTTGGTGTTTCCCGACGGTGCTACCGTGGACGGGGCCGTGGAAATCCTTTCCTCTCCAGAACTGTATGTGGCGTGGCAGGAGGACGAGACCATCGGGTGGGTGTACCAGTATTTCACCCCCAGGGAGGAACGACAGGCGGCCAGGCAAAGCCAGGTTCCCCGGAGCTCCTACGAACTGGCCATCCGCAATCAATTCTATACTCCGCGTTACGTGGTGCGGTTTCTGGTCGACAACACCCTTGGGCGACTATGGTACGAAATGCGGCGTGGTCGGACAGAGCTGGCGAACCGGTGTACCTTCATGATTCGTTTCCCCGACGAGCTATTCCTTGACGGAACCGCAAGTCCCCCGGCGGCTGTTGCCAGGACCGGCAATTATACGGAAGATGACGCGCGGTTGGTCCGCCCCGGATCAAAGAAAGACCCTCGCGAGATACGCATCCTTGACCCCGCCTGCGGTAGCGGGCACTTCCTGCTCTACTGCTTCGACCTGCTGGAGGTAATGTACGAGGAGGCCTACGACGATCCCGACCTGGGGCCGCGCCTCCGGGCGGATTTCCCCGACCGGGCGGAATACCGGCGCCAGATCCCCGTGCTCATCCTGGAGAACAACCTCCACGGTGTAGACATTGACCTGCGGGCCACCCAGATCGCTGCCTTCGCCTTGTGGTTGCGGGCCCAGCGATCACCCCTCTGGTGGGGCATTCCCCGCGGTCAACGACCGCGTATCACCCGGACCAACGTGGTTACCGCGGAGCCCATGCCAGGTAATCTGAGGGAGTTCCTCCCCCGGCTTCCCGCTCGCCTGCACGACGTGGCGGCAGACGTCTGGAAAATGATGCGGCTCGCCTCCGAGGCCGGAAGCCTCCTCCAGGTCAAAGAGGAAGTGCAGGCGACGTGCAACAGGCACCGGGATAAGTTCCCGCTGGCCGCCTTCAACCCCGACTCGGCGTGGGGGCAGGCGGAGGAAGTACTGCTGGACGCACTCAGAGAACACGCGGAGGCAGTGGCCAACGGCGGCCAATACGCCCGGAAGCTGTTCCGTGACGACGCAGCGGCCGGCATAGCCTTCATTGACGTGATGTCCAAGAACTATGACGTGATTCTCATGAATCCGCCGTTTGGAGAGGGGACGAAGCTGGCCAAAGACTACATGCAGCGCAAGTACCCGCGGAGCAAAAACGATATTTACGCGGCCTTTGTAGAACGAGCGCTGCAACTCCTCGCGCCAGGCGGGCGCCTGGGTGTGATCACCAGCCGGACGGGATTCTTCCTTACCACGTACCAGCGGTGGCGCGAGGAGGTCTTGCTCCAGGAGGGCGAGTTCAAGCTTCTCGCCGACCTCGGTTTCGGGGTAATGGACGATGCCATGGTGGAGGCAGCTGCGTACGTCGTGGAGCGCCCGAGGGGAACCAAGGATCCGGACGACGGCGCGTGCTTCGTCCGGCTGCTCAAGACCGATCCGGCCGAAAAGGCATCGGCTCTCGAAGCGACGATTGCCGAACTCGCCGATGGTCACCGGCCTCCCCACGTCTACCGGCTTCGTCCCGCGTCTTTCTCCCTGGTACCGGGTTCGCCCTTCGCCTACTGGGTCAGCGAAAGCCTTCGCAACAAGTTCAAGGAATTCCCCCCCTTCGAGGGTTACGCCGGCACCGTAAAGCAGGGCCTTGCCACGGCGGACGACTTCCGTTTCGTCAGGGCCGCCTGGGAGGTTCCTCCCGAAACCATCGCGGGTGGCCCGTTCCCCGCCGGATGGAAGTACCCCGGCCACGACGAGTTCCGCCAGGAGATGCTGAGGCAGTTGTCGTCGGGCAAGCGCTGGGCCTTCTTCGCCAAGGGCGGGGAATACTCCCCGTACTACGCCGACATCCACCTCGTTGTGAACTGGGAGAACAACGGCCACGAGATCCGCCATTTCGCCCGTGCCTTCATCCGCAACGAGCGGTACTACTTCCGGCCCGGCCTAACCTGGACCCTACGCACCATAAAGGGTCTGAACCTGCGGATGCTTCCTTGCGGGTGCGTTTTTGGGCACAAAGGTCCGGGTCTGTTTCTATTCGATGATGCGCTTGCCCCAAGCTTGCTTGCGCTTGGGAATTCTTCTGCGTTCCGCACTCTTGTTTCCCTGCAGATGGCGGTAGGGTCCTGGGAGGTCGGCGTGATACAACGTACGCCCGTCCCGGTTGATTTGGGGCCGAACCTTGCACGGTTGGGCTTGACATTGGCGGGTCTAGCTCGTCAAGGGGACACGTTGAATGAGTTGGCGCGTATGTTTGTCACCCCGTGGGAGACGCTGGCGAGTGTGAATTCACTGAACACGGTGTTCGAGAAGTTTCGCCATGTTGAGGCTCTGAAGATTCACGTCTCCCTCCATGCTGACGAAGTAGACGAAGTCTCCTGGAACACGTACCGGGTCTCCCCTGAGGACCGAGTTCTGGTTGAAACGACGGTAAGCCACAATCTGAAGGACCACAGTGGGCCGCTAGAGGGAAGCGGAGAACTGCCACCCGGATCGAACGCTCCTCGGGAAGAGGAATGGCTCGCGGGATTGTTGTCGTATTGTGTAGGCTGCGCAATGGGGCGTTGGGACGTGCGCGTAGGCCGCGAGACGCGTTTGGCCCCGATGCTGCCCGATCTGTTTGATCCGCCACCGGTGTGTCCGCCGGGGATGCTGGTGGGGCCGGACGGGTTGCCGGCTAAGCCGGGGGGCATTGTCAGCGAAGAGTGGTTGCGTGCGCGGCCGAGTGCTATTCATCTGCCCCCTGAGGGGGTAGTGAAGAAGCCAACGATCAGCGATGACGAGTATCCAATCCGCATTGCCTGGAATGGCATCCTGGTGGACGAGGAGGGGCACCGGGATGACATAGTCGCGCGTGTACGCGAAGTGCTCGAGTACCTTTGGGGGGACCGCGCACACGCCATAGAGCGGGAGGCCTGCGAGATGCTGGGTGTGGGCGACCTGAGGGAGTTCTTCCGCAGTCCCCGGGGGTTCTTCGATTTCCACATCAAGCGGTATTCCCGGAGCCGGCGGAAGGCGCCCATCTACTGGTATCTGTGTAGCACGAACCGGCGGTACGGGGTCTGGCTCTACTACCATCGCCTGAGCCGGGACACGCTGTTCACCGTGCTGCATGATTACGTACAGCCGCGCCTCGACCGGGAGGAACAGGCACTTGAGGCCCTGATGATGCAGGCTAACGGTGGACAGCGGGGCGGTGCAGCAACTCGTTCTCTCCTGCGCAAGATCGACGAGCAGCGTGCTCTGTGCGAGGAGATCGGGGAGTTCCGTGACCGCCTGGTGGAGGTCCTGCGTCTCAAGGCGGAGGCGGCTTCGGGCTTGAAAGAGGTGGGGTACGAACCAGACCTGCACGACGGGGTATTGATCAATGTCGCTCCTTTGCGGAAGCTTGTACCGTGGAGCGAGGCAGAGCGGACCTGGGAAGAGCTGGCTGCCGGTCGTTACGATTGGTCAACCATGGCGCGGCGGCTGTGGCCGCTTCGTTCGGCGAAGGGCGCCGCATCGGTCAGCATCGGCAGTGGGCGGGGGGCAGATGAATCGGAGCTGGAGCGGAGGGTGCTCCACGTGCTTCCCCCTGGGACTGCGCGATCCCGGACCGAGTTGCAGGAACTGACCGGGCTTGACAGTGGCGGACTGTCGCGGGTCCTGCGGGGCTTGACCGCCAGAGGAGTTGTGGGTACGGTGGGTAGGGGACGTGGTACACGTTACCTGCGGCAGTGATCGGGCTGGAGGAGACGAGAACATGGGCCGGGTAAGCGACCACGTGCGGAAGGTGATCGAGGAGAGCGTACGGCGGGCGGGGTTGACGGTGTGGTACGACCGGACCGGCACCTTCCGCGAGCTTGCCGAAACGTTACGTTGGCCCGGCCTGACCGTCCTTGCCCGGCAGGACTCCTGGCTGCGTCTGAGGCACGAAGCTGATCGCTGGTTGCTGGCCAACGCCCGGGACCTGGTCGGGGGGCAAAAGACGCTGCTCGTGTATGTTCCCCGGGAGCGTCCGAGGGAGTACGACGATCTGTTGCTGCCGCTCTGGAAGGCTGGCTGTCGGTTCGGTGACGGGCCCGGCGAAGACCTGGCCGGGCTTGGGCGCGAGCCCCTCAGGGGGGTCCTCCCCGAGACGGAGATCAGGGCGCTCCTCGAGAACCCTACCGTCACGCTGGCCGACCTCGACGCGGCTGCAGAAAGGCGCAGTGACGGTGGGTTGGTGGCGGTGATCTTCGGTGACGTCGGTCCGCACGAAGTGGCCGCGCGATTCCTGCTTGACGACGGTGCCCTCCAGGCAGTGATCGACCGGGAGGCCCTGGACGACATGCGCAGGTATGTCCGCGACCACTTCGGACTCGACGTGCCTGCCGCCGATGCCCTTGGCCTGAGACAGGCACTCGCGCGGTACGTGTTGCTGGGAGAGCTGCTACACGATCTCGGCGAACACTCCGGACGGCTACGCGAGTCCCTGGGAAAGGTGCCTGTTCCGGAGCGTCCCCAGGACGTCGAGGCCTGCCGGGCCGTCTGCCACTACATGCGGGACACCGGTTCTCTCGCGGAAGGCTATGCTGCGCTGGCCTGGGCGACCGAACGCGACCTCAACCTGGCCGCTATGGCGTCCGCCGGGGAGGCCGGTGCGGGCAGCGATACGTTCCCGTTCCAGGAGCGTACCCGCCTGGAGGTGGCGGGCCGCATGATAGAGAGCGGTAAGTTGGACGAAGCTGAGGTGTTGGTGGAGAAGGCGCGGAGTAGCTTCTGGGTCCGGCGGACGGCGGTCCGCAACGTGGCCTGGAACGCTGTAACTTATGCCATAACAGTGCTGCGGGAGGCTTCCCGGGTGGGGCAGGAGGTCAGGTGCTCGAAGGGAAAACCAGTCGAGCACTGGATCCGCAATTACGCAGGCTCGAGCCGGAACCGGCTTGCGGGGGGCTGGTATCGGCTTGATAGCGCTTACCGCCTGCTGGAGCAGCAACTGCGGTACGTCGATGACGAGGACTTCATCAGCAGCATCGCGGAGGCCGCGCGCGCGGCGTATACCCAGGCCGTCATCGCCCTTGCCGAAGGGTTTTGTGAGGCGCTGCAAATAGAGGACTTCGACCTCAGCCGCCTGCCCCAGCAGCACATGGTGTTTGAACGGCACGTACGCCCGCACCTTGATCGAGAGAGGACGGCTTACTTCCTCGTGGACGCCCTCCGTTACGAGATGGGGGTTGACCTTGCCGGCCGCCTGGGGCGTGATGGCGAAGCAGCGTGCGAACCGTACCTGGGCATCCTCCCCGGAATCACCGAAGTGGGAATGGCAGCTCTCATGCCGGGTGCCGAAGAAGGAATGGAGCTGGCTGACAGGAACGGGAAGCTTGCGGTGCTGGTAAGGGGCCGGGTTTCTGGGGGCCCTGCTGAGCGGGCAGAACTGATACGAAGCCGGTACCCATCCGCGGTGGACCTTACGCTTGACGAGCTGCTCGATCTCTCGACCCGCAGACTGGGGCGCAGGCTTGAAGGGGCGAACCTGGTCGTCGTGCGCTCTAGAGAGCTGGATGAGTTCGGCGAGGGGGGAAATGATCGCCAGGCTCACAAATACATGAGCGATATCCTGGACGATCTGGCGCGGGCTTCGCGTGCGCTGGCGCGGGTGGGCTTCGAGCGTCAGGTTTTCGCTGCCGACCACGGCTACCTCTTCCTGCCCGAAGCCGACCTGGCCAACAAGGTGGAGCCACCGGGCGGGCATACCGTCTGCCTCCGTCGGCGGTCCTGGGCCGGGAGAGGTGGGAGGACGGGCGCCGATCTCGTGAGGGTCCCGTCGGTCAAACTGGGGATCGCAGGCGAGCTCGAATTGGCGTTTCCCGTAGGGCTTGGCGTCTTCATCCTGGGGGGCGGCGGCTACTGTCACGGGGGCCTGACATTGCAGGAAATGGTGATCCCGGTGGTTTCAGTTGTGGTGAAAGCGAAAGCGCCGCCGAGTGAACAAAAGGGTGTGCCGCAACTGGCGCTCGCGTTCCCGCCGGGGAAGATCACCAACCGTATCTTCAGCGTGCAGGTTACCTACGTGAGCCTGGTGCCCGAACCCCTGACCCTGACCGCCGAACTTATCGTGGGGGGTAAGAGAGCCGGGATCCTGGTCGCAGCCAACCAGGGTTACGACCCTGCGTCCCGGCAGGTAAAGCTCCAGCCCAATGAGCCCAATGCTCTTATCTTTCAGGTGACGGACACGGAGCTTCGTTCCGGGCTGGCCGACATCGTGGTACTGGACGCGCTTTCCGGCACGAGGTTGGCCAGTTTGCCTTCTGTCCCGGTGGATCTCGTTCACTGAGAATCAGGGCCGTGCCGCGGGGAGGGGCGTCGGGTGGTCGCCACAGACGCGCTGGATCTGAAGGCCAATCAGGTTTTCCCCGGCCGGGTGGTGCGCAAGGACCTGGTCCGCAAGGTGAAGGTCGGGGCCAACGTTCCGGTCTTCGTCCTCGAGTACCTTCTCGGGAAATACTGCGCCACGGATGATCCAGTGGCCCTGGAACTGGGGCTCAAAGTGGTCAATGATACCGTGGCTGAGAACTACGTACGCCCCGATGAGGCCATGAAGGCTCAGGCCAGAGTCCAGCAGGAGGGTCGCCACTCTTTTATAGACAAGGTCAAGGTGCGCTACGTATCCGAGGACAACAAGTACTGGGCTGAGCTCGTCCATTTCGGGCACAGACATGTTCACATCCCTGAGGAGTACGTGAGGCAGTATGATCGCCTGCTGCTAGGTGGGATCTGGGCTCGTGTCGAGATACGCCACAGCTATGACGACACCGTGTCCCGACGGCGCAGCCCCTTCTGGATCGACACTCTTGAACCAATACAGCTGGCGGAGATGCGTCTCGACGAGTTCCGGCGGGGCCGGACCCAATTTGGTACCGATGAGTGGCTCGACCTGCTGATCCGCAGCATCGGGCTGGAACCTACCCACTTCGAGCGGCGGCTCAAGCTGTTACTGCTCGCCCGCCTCATCCCCATGGTCGAGTCAAACTACAACTTCATCGAACTGGGTCCCCGGGCAACGGGCAAATCCTTCGTTTACCAGGAGCTTTCTCCCTACGTCATCCTGCTTACCGGGCCCACCACGGTCGCCAATCTTTTTTACAACATCGCCAGCGGCAAGATGGGTCTGGTAGGCCTGTGGGATGCCATAGCCTTCGACGAGGTTGCCGATCTGGAGAAAATGCCCAAAGAGGTCATAACCACCCTTAAGACATACTGCGAGTCCGGTTCCTTCGCAAGGGGCAAGGAGTCCCTGTCTGCCAGCGCCAGCGTGGCTATGTTTGGCAACACCAACCAGCCGGTGGAGGTGATGGTGCGCAGCTCGACCCTGTTCGCCCCCCTGCCGGAAGTCATACGGGAGGATATGGCCTTCCTGGACCGCATTCACTTTTATTTGCCGGGGTGGGAGATCCCCAAGGTCCGGAACGAGTTCCTGACCGATCACTACGGCTTCGTCTCTGACTATCTGGCAGAGGCTCTTAAGGAACTGCGCAAGCACAACCTCGCCGAGGCCATGGACAGCCACTTCGCCCTGGGCTCCCACCTCAATGCGCGGGACGCCAAGGCCGTGCGCAAGACCGTGGCCGGCTACCTCAAGCTCCTGCACCCGCACGGCGAATGGACGAAGGACGAACTCCGGGAGTACCTCGAAATGGCCCTCGAGGGCCGACGGCGAGTGAAGGAGCAGCTCAAGAAACTCGGGCCGTTCGAGTATCACCAGACCAGCTTCTCGTTCATCGACCAGGAAACGAGGGAGGAACGTTTCGTCGGCGTGCCCGAAGAGGGGGGCCGTAACCTGATTTCACCCGACCCGCTGGCTCCTGGTTCCCTCTATGCTGCCTCAGTCGGCGACGACGGCAGGGTGGCCCTATTCCGCATCGAGGTAGGCACGTCTACTGGCACTGGTAAGCTTAAGGTGGCCGGCGGCATGGACACCAGCATGAAGGAAGCCCTCAACCGCGCCTTCTCTTACATGCAGGGCCACAAGGTGGAGTTGGGCATCGGTCACCAGCTGGACACCACCGACTTCTACGTAGAAGGCATCGACCTCCTCGGTACCCGCGTCAGTTGTGACGCAGGCGTGGCCTTTTTCCTGGCCGTCTACTCCGCCATCAAGAAGCTGCCCGTGCTGCCTGCCATGCTGATCCTCGGCGATATGACCGTGCAGGGTAACCCCAAGCCCGTGCGCTCCCTGGCCGAGCCCCTCCGTGTGGCCATGGACAACGGGGCCAGACGCGCGTTGATCCCCATAGAGAACAAGCGCCACCTCCTTGACGTACCCTCCGACATCATCGAGCACGTCGACCCCATCTTCTACAAGGACCCCATGGCCGCCGCCCAAAAGGGCCTCTCTCTGTCGTAAGCCCCGGGCGACCTCGTGGGACCCTTAACCGCGATGGCCGGCGCAAACCCCCACCTCTTGCTTAGCGCGGTGGGGCTGCCGGTTCGAACCGGCCCGCTCCGTGCACTTACAGGCCTCACAACGTCCTTTGCGTCAGTTGGTCAAGCCGTTTGAGGAGTTGCGCCACGTATCCGAGGCTTTCGTTGAGCGCGGGACTGTAACTACTTGGGTGGGCACATTCGTTGCGGATGGAAAGCAGACCGTGCAGAGTCTTCATCTCATTCCTGGACACAAGGCCCATCTCAGCACCGGTTCTGATTAGCTCAAAATCGCTTACGTGTTCCCGCAGTTCCTCGATGGAACGGTATCTCGCCCAATCGGGTCGGAGCCTGATGACCCTGTCCATCCCGGTACTTACGAGTTTGCGCTGGAAGAAATCGATGAACCCAGCCCAAGCCATCACGTGAGCTGCCCGATGCAATCCATGTTCGATGCACGACAAGGCTTCTTCGAACAGTTCGCTCTGGTGAGGCGATAGCAATTGCAACTGCCGTCTCGTCTTGTCGAGGGATAACACCCGTGAGGGCGACGCCTCGCACCATGACAAGATTCCGTGCACTTCCTCGCCGAACGCTCTTACCCTAGATAACCACTCGCGTGCCAGGTGTATCAAGCACGCCCGTCCCCTTCAAACAGGTGCCTCCGCAACGATGCAAATAGCTTGTCGTAGACTGTCTCGTCGGTAGTTTCCGGCAGGGTGAGTTGAAGGTTAATGTTTATGGTGATGCCGGCTGGCGACCGCCGGGTTAGCTCGGGCGTTGCCGGAGTTGTCCCTGCCTTGTCTGTGCTACAAGGGACGTCAGCCCCGGTTGCTGGTGTGCTGCGCAAAGCACCTAGATTACATAATGCCTTGAATGAGCTAACCATCTTGGAGATAGCCTGCTCCCCCGCTTTCGAACGGCTCCTGAAGAAGTTCGCCAGTTCCTCGGCGGATCTCTGCGGTGCGTCTGGGAACACTTGAAACAAGTCCGAGTAAGCCTCTTCAATGGCCTGGCCAAGGACCAATGGTGCCCTGTCTCTATCGCGGTACTGCACCCAGCGGTCCATCGGTTTGCCGGAGTGGTCGATGAAGCCTATAAACTTGAGCAGAGGAATAATAGAGGCGTCGCTCGTGCTTTTGAAACCGTTGGAGGCCAGCCACTTCTTGTCAACTACTTCCGGGCGTCCGGCTTGCTGGATTCGATCCATGAATGCCTTGAGTTTCCCAGGAACCTGGGTGTAGGGGTAACTCGACACCCTAATTCCCCTTTCCTCAAGGAAAGTACTCTTAGTCAGGTCCTTTCGACAGGATGGCCTAGTCTTCCTGCCAGGACTGTTCCTGGGTGACGAGTGAACGGGCTGGTTGTTTCGGGCGGTTGGGGAGCACCCCAATCTGTGGGGCTCCTCGTACTACAGTGAGGAGGGATCAGGGCATGCTTGATCAGCAGACCGTGGCTAGGTTGCGGGATATGCGGCTGTTTGGGATAGCGGAGGGCTTCCTGGCCCAGGGGCACGAGCCAGATGTGCAGGGACTCTCCTTCGAGGAGCGGTTCGGCCTGCTGGCGGACCAGGAATGGATCTCCAGGCAGGATCGCCGCCTGGTCAGGTTGCTCAAGGCGGCCAACCTCAGGCTGCCGGCGTGCATAGAGGTCATCGACTACCAAGTGCCTCGCGCCCTTGACCGCGCGGTCATGCGGAGCCTGGCCACGGGCAACTGGATTCGGGCCCACCAAGGAGCCATCGTTGTGGGCCCAACCGGAGTGGGCGAGACCTTCGTGGCGTGTGCGCTCGCCAACGCTGCCTGCCGGCAGGGGTTCAGCGCCAGATACTACCGCGTACCCAGGCTGCTTTCGGAACTGGCCATCGCGCGGGCAGACGGTTCCTATGCCTTTCTCATACTGGTGAAGGGCGAAGTGCTCGTGCTAGACGACTGGGGCATCACACCGCTGGGGTCAGGAGTGCCGGGACATGCTGGAGGTGATCGACGACCGATCGGGGACACGTTCCACCGTCGTGGCCAGCCAGATTCCCGTCGAGCACTGGCACGCGACGATCTCGGACCCCACCGTGGCCGACGCCATCCTTGACCGGCTCGTTCACAGCTCCCACAAAATCACGCTTAGGGGGGAACCGATGAGAAGGGTAAAGAACAATACACGGGAAGCCGACCACTGCGATTCGTGACCACCCCACCAGCGTCGCTGCGCTCCGACTGGTCGCCATCGCATGGAACCCTGGTCGACATCACTTGCAACGGTGGTCGGCATAACGGAATCGTGGTCGGCATCACATAAAACCTGGTCGATTCGAATAATCTAAGCCCTCTTCATGTACTCTCTCCCCTTGACTTCACTCGGCGGAGAAGATCGACCCGTTGGTAATGATACACTGCCTGGTTCGCTTCGGCCTTTATCTGAGCGATTCAGACGTCCGCGCACTGGTTGATGCCGTGGCTGGGCAGCGCACGAAATCGCTGACCAAAGCAGTCCTTGTTTTCCATCTGCTATGGCTCAGCTATGGTTCATCTATGGCTCACTTGTGTTCGTCTGAGCCATAGGACGCCGGGCTGGGTGCAACTGTTTTCAACTGCGCACCCCACCTTTGAGGCGGTTGTACGGCGAACCAGCGCGACCGCCGCCTCCGGTAGTCGAGTCGAACCTTGCCTTCGCGGCGGAGATCATCCAAGAGGAGCTTGACGAACGCGCGGGACAGGGCCGGCACGACCTGCTGAAGCTCGGCCATCGCGCAGCCCTCTGGGAAAACATCCTGAAGGTGCTTGACTAGCAGGGCCTTGTTTTGCTCCCGGTCAAGTCCCCTCCGGAGGGTGTAAAGTGCTCGCTGGCCACTTGTTGTGTAGAAACGCCGGGCCAGAAGGTAGCGCGCGCCTCTGCCGCGTCCAATGGCCTCTACTATGCCCGGGGCTAGGGCTGCCAGCGCCTGAGGCCCTGGGTGAGTGCGACGCGTTCCACGGCCTCGCGCGGGGCGGCAAAGGCGCCCTGTCCCAGCCGTGGCAAGTGGTGTCGGTGCCCAACGCTCGACGGAGTTGGCGGCCGAATTGCCGGGGCATCCTCGCGCTGTACATGCCACAGTAGTAGACGATCGCTTCCCGGCTAGCGGAGACGAGAGCACCGGTGGGGACTGCGTCGGTCGGCAGGGCGAGATCAGGTGAAGAAGGGGGTGCGTTCCAAGGGTCGTCGCTGCGCCACGGCTTTCACGGGTGTCCTTGACTAGAGAATGGATTGCGCAAGCGGCTTACCCGCACAGGTGCTAACCCCCAGGTGCACGCTGAGCCCGAAGTGCAGTGCCGGTTAGACATCGATGGCGGACCAGGAAGCAGCGCGAGTAGTGTCGTATTTTACGATGTGCCAAGTTCGTGGTAATGGGTGCCATGCCTTGCTCCACTGACCGGGCTGTCGGCGGTCTTTGGGAAGGGGCAAGACGGCGGGGGGGGTATCGCCGCGGGCATGGCGAGGCGCGGGTGTGCGACAGAGGAGAGGTGAAAGCAGTTGAGTGATTTGGGTCAAGCACTTGGTGAGTACAAGAAGAGGCTGGACGGAGCTCTCAAACTGTACGAAGAGATCCGGAGACTAGACCAACAGCGTGGAGACCACGTTGCCCAGTTACGGTCGCGCGTGAACAAGCTGGTCAGGCTGATCGAGGAACTGGATCAAGCGCCCCTCGACACCGATGGGTTGCGCCACTGGGTTGGGGAGTACGAACCCCTACTCTCACAGGCCGAGAGCGAATTGAGGGTGCGCTTCGGACGGGAATTGGAGGCGGCGCTGGCGGAGAAGGGGTTCCCACTGCGCGGGCAGTACCCGGAACTCAAGTCGGGGCTGTTCACTCTGCAGTTGGATTTCGTGCGCGGCAAGGCCACGGTGTGGTATGGCCCCAAGCAGGAGAGGCTTGAGGAATGTCCCCTGCGCCCGGCTGATATGGCCTCCCGACTTGAGGGCATTATGAAGAGACTGGGTTCGGGTATCCCTGAGCCCGAGTTCCTTGGTAAGCTACGCCAGGCTTACGCCCGTCAGGTGTCGGCGGCAGTCGCGAAGGGGGTCCCCATAACTGCCATCCTGGGAGAAGTGGCCCACCTCGTGCAGGACGCCCGCTTCCACCAGGATCCCCGCAAGGAACTGTACCGGAGCTATGGACGCGCTGATTTCAGTTACGACCTGTTTCGGCTGACCCGGTTTCTCAGGGTATCACCTTCTGACACGCACCTGCGCCTGGCCGTGGCCACGAGGGAGTACACCAAGCGGCGTCAGGACTTCCTGTGGGTTCCTGACGATGAATCGGGGAAGGGCACCGCTTACTCTCACCTGAGATTCGAGGGGGAGATGCCATGAGCGAACTCACCCAGGCCGTTGCCCGCCGCATCATCGACACGGTGGGGGCCCACGGCGTCCCGCCCGAATACGGCTTCCAGTTCTTCAGCGTGGGCTTTGAGCCGTACCTGGCAATAATCGAGGATGAATACCTCTCTTCGTTTATCCCGCAAGGGGGCTCCGCCTTCAAGTTGGTCATCGGTATGTATGGTGGGGGAAAGACGCACCTCCTGTACTCAATCCGTGATGTTGCCTGGAAGCATAACTTCGTGGTCTCCTACGTCGCCCTGAGCCCGGGCGAGAGCCCCTTTCACCGACTGGATCTGGTTTATGGTGCCATAGCTCGCGGCATACTCCCGTCGTTAACCCCCGAGGATCTCCTCAGCGGATTCGAGTATGGCATGGCGAGCTTTCTGCGCGGCTGGTACGCCATGAAGTTCCAGGAATGCCGCAGTAAAGGCTTGAGCGGTGAACCTTTGTACTCGGAACTGGAGGCGGACGTGGAACGCCTCAGCGGTGTAGAAAGTTTGAGTTTCCTGAGGGCGATAAAGGCATCTCTCCGTGCGCTTGCCCAGAGGCGCGAGGACGACTTCGAGAACATATGTCAATGGTTGACCGGTGAGTCCTATGACCGTAAGACACACTCACGGCACGGCATTCTCCAGCGGATCGACAGGAGTACAGCGTTCACCATGATCCGCTCCCTCGTCCAGTGTCTCAGGCAAATGGGGTACAACGGTCTTGTTGTGTTGCTCGACGAAGCAGAACGAGTGCCCAGCCTTTCGACGCGACAGCGAGACCAGCACCTCAGCAATCTGAGGGAGGTCATCGACGCCTGCGGTCACACGTCTTTTCAGGGAGCCATGATTTTTTATGCGGTGCCAGATGACAATTTCCTGGAGGGACGGACTCAGATATACGAGGCTCTCAAACAGAGGCTTGACACTGTTTTCGGTGGGCTGAATCCGGCGGGAGTACGGATTAACTTGGAGAGCGTTGTTTCCGACCCAGTGGAGTTCCTGGAGTCCATCGGCCAGAAGCTGGCTGAAGTATACCGGGTTGCCTATGGGTGCCAGTTCCGCGACGAGCATTTGACCGCCACCATCACCAGTGTCGCCGGCTTCGCAGCTGATCAGCATTATGCAGACGAGGGCTATAAGCGGTTGTTTGTGAAGACTATTGTGAGAGCTCTCCATCATCTTAGGCAAAAGGGTGTTCCGCCTTCCGTCGACGACTTGAGGTAGCGTGTTATGGTGGGGCGCCTGGTATCCCACAGAAGATTCGGGCGGGGGAGGGTGCTTCGGACCCGGCACAGGGGTTTTGAGTCACTGGTTGAGTTCGCAGATGGGCGCAAGCGTTGGGTCAGAGTGGACGAGCTGAGCGATGTACCGCCGTTGATGTTACCTGCACGGGTCAGCCCGGCCCCCCGCGAGCCCGCCGACGAATCCTTCAGACACCGCAGGATGATTGAAGCCTTTCGCCTTGGAGTGGTGCCATACGACCTGGTAGATGAGTTCACGTTTGGCAGGGACAGTGAGACACGTGCGCTGAGGGACTGGCTCGGCGACGGCCAACACCAAGTCTGTTTCCTGGTGGGAGCCTATGGTGTAGGGAAAAGCCATCTCGTCCAATATGTGCGCGGCCGGGCCTTGCGGGAAGGGTTTGCCGTCGCCGCTGTGGACATGGATCCCTCGGAGACGCCGTTTCACAAACCCAAGCGCGTGTACGCGAGCTTGATTCAGAGCTTTCGTTATCCCCGGCATGGGGAGCAGCAGCCCGGCGGCTTTCGCGAGTTCCTCCGCGAAGTCCTGTCAAGAGGCGGCCTTACCGACCATGAATACTTCCAGCATCTGGCTCGCTCCCCCGACGAGTGCCTGTGGGAGTGGATTGAAGCCAGGGAAAGTACGCCGCGGCCGGTTGCGGACGTCAGTTACCCGCAGTTCCCATCTTTATACGACTTTACCACCGCCGCCAACATATACTGCTACCTGTTAAGCGCTCTTGGCTGGGCGGCCCTACAGGTAATGGACCTGAAGGGACTGCTGGTACTTATCGATGAGGCGGAGGCGGCAACACAGGCCGGCCATGGGTACCAGTTTCTTAAGGGCCTCAACTTCCTGCAAGCGCTGATGCGTACCGCTGCCAACGACCCGAAAATGGCGGGGCCCCCGCTCCGCTCGGGGTTTGATTACTGTAGCATGGGTTCCGCTTCCGAAATCCCCTTCCTGTACCGTGATCCGAGCGGTTTGAAGGTCGTGTGTGCATTCACGCCGGTGTGGCTCCTCGACTACCTGTCCAAGTCCGGGACGCCAGTAAGGCTTGACCTCGAGCCGCTCGGCGAGCAGGCACTTAAGGGTTTGTTCGAGGAGATCTGCCTCATCTACGACAGCGCTTATGGATTCCTGGAGAAGGACCCAATCGTTGACTTGATTTACCGCCGGGTCAAGGACCGTGGAGGTCTCACCAGGATGTTCGTGAAGGCGGCCGTAGAGGCATTGGACCTCATGCGCTTCGGAGACCGTCGGCCCGTGGCCGAGGTGCTGGCGTGACCCGGCAGGAAGAGAGATTGATCCGTAGCCGGCTGAGGCGGAGTTGGGCCCCGTTCTTTGGGCGCTTCGGCAGGTTCACGCCCATTCAGGTGCTTACCATCCCCAAGGTTCTTGACGGGTATAACGTGGCTGTGGCTGCGCCCACGGCATCGGGGAAAACCGAAGCCGTGGTTGCTCCGGTGGCTGAGCGTTACATCAGCGAACGTCGTCAGGGCGTGGCGATGCTCTACGTGGTGCCGACCCGCGCCTTGGCCAATGACACCCATGCTCGCGTGGCTGGTCCGCTCGGGGAGATGGGTATCAGTGTCGCCCTCAAGCACGGGGACCGACCCATGTTGCCCAGCCAACTCCCCGAGTGCCTTATCACGACCCCGGAGTCCCTGGATTCCCTGCTGTGCAGGCGACCCCGTGCGTTTGAGCAACTGCAGGTGGTGATCGTCGACGAGATTCACCTGCTTGACGGCACGTATCGCGGTGACCAACTGCGCGTCCTGCTCCGCCGCCTGGAGAGGGTGGCAACTTCGCCACCCTCGGTGCACCTGTTGTCTGCCACCCTGTCTCAGCCGGCGGACACAGCAAGCAGATACGCATCGACCTTCGAACTGGTTCGCGCGGGGGAGCCACGCCAGATGGTGTACCACTTGCTGAATTCCCACCAGGAGGTGCACTCGCTGGCGCGCGCTCAGGGCTGGAGGAAGCTACTTTGCTTCTGTAACCTGCGGGAGTCGGTCGAGCAGACTGCGTCTGAACTGGCCCGTGTGTGGCACCCTTACCCCGTAGTCGCGCACCACGGAAGTCTCAGTCGCCAGCTCCGAGAAGAGGCAGAAACATTGATGAAGGACGCCGACGTAGCCGTGTGCGTGGCGACGTCGACCCTGGAGGTAGGGATCGATATCGGTGACATCGATCTGGTGGTGCTTGCAGAGGTGCCGTGGAGTATCACGGCCCTGCTCCAGCGGATTGGGCGCGGCAATCGGCGGCGCGGCACCGTCCAGGTGGCGGCGCTTTGCACCTCGCCGGACGAACGCTCTGTGCTGGAGGCCATGTTCGAGGCGGCGGCAACGGGTGAACTGCCGGTTCAGGTATACGAGCCGGACCTGTCCGTCGTTGTCCAGCAAGCCCTATCCTGCATCTATCAACACCCGGGGGGCCTGAACCAGGAAGAGTTGATCGATTTGGTTTCTCCACTTTGCTCCGGGTATGAGGCCACACTGGTCCTGAGCAATTTGGAGGGCCACGGTTGGGTGGAGCAGGCTCGGGGCCTGTGGTGTCCCTCGCAGAAGCTCATGGATGCCGGCGAAGCGGGGCGGATTCATTCCAACATCCCAGACCAAAGCGAGTACAGGGTAATCGACGTCGATTCCGGTAAGGAGATAGGAGCCGTCCACGCCGTTTTCGACGAGGTGTTCGTGCTGGGGCGTTCTACATGGACTGTGGTATCTGTCTCGCGTGGGGTGATCAGGGTCCGCCGTTTCGCAGGCAGAGCTTCCCCTGCGGTCTTCCGCCGGCACGGCCCCGTGGGGGCGTTCTTCCCCCTCCTTCCCCCCGAACTCAAGGATCGTTACGCAAGAGCCGGAGAACACGGTTTGGGCTGGCAGGCTGGTCCTACGGGATTGGGGGTCTACCGTTGAGCGCGGGCAAGGTTCCCGGCAACCCAACAACGTCGCGGGAGGTTGGAACCACTCTGCCCTCGGCTTGGTGGGGATCTTCAAGAGAGTCGGCTGGTGAACGAGAAGCAGGGGCGGGGATTCCTAGCAGGGAACCCCAGGTTCAAAGCTGTAAAGGGGTTTGACGAGACGGTTATGCCGCGCCAAGGGCGCATCATCGCCAGAGAGTGTAACGGTATTCCATATGAGACGATCGAAGGGAAGCCGTTTTTTGGCCCGACTCGCCGTGCCAGACAGGCTTTGCAGGCGGTAACGATGCCTCCGTGCCCGCAAGCAGCCTTCTTTCACCATGTCCGAGTCACGATGCCGGCTGTATATGCTAACATCGAATGGGTCCGTTTTTGGAGGTTTATGAGGCAAGATCATGATTGTTTCGACTACCGCATTGGGGTCGTATTCTTGCGACCAGTCCCGGCAGTCAGGGAAGAGTTGTTCCTAAAGCGTGAGGAGGTTACGCTTGCAACTGGCTGGTATCCGTTGGTGACCGGGAGCAGGGCGCGGGTCCCACGTACCACCCTTGCGCGCTTTATGGGCAAGGACTTGCCCCTCAAGGTCGACATCGGGAAGCTGGAATCGGTCGTGAATATGTCGGCTGAACCTACTGGTCAGAGCATCCTCCTCAAGGGCCAACTTGGATCTATCCTCCTTGACACCGGGTTCGGAGTCCGTTGGGCAGAGATTGATCAGTTAAGGGCGGTTTTTGTATCTCATTTTCACCGGG
This sequence comes from Bacillota bacterium, assembly GCA_030019365.1. NCBI lineage: Bacteria > Bacillati > Bacillota > Bacillota bacterium. Next base: position 131,647 of record JASEFA010000002.1, on the reverse strand, counting down.
ACCATTCAGGTGGTTTGTGGGAGTTACTCAGGAGTCTTGGTGTCCCGGTTCTCATGTCCCGAGCCAGCTTGGCCCAACTTGCTCTCCTAGCTCCGCCACAGATGAGGAATTCATTAGTAGGCCGCGTCTATTTGACCGAAGGGCAATCATATCCAGACCCTCTGTCATTCTTCCCTACATTTCACTGCCCTGGGTCTGAGGCGCTGGTGTATACCGGTGCCGGTACCACACTGGTTTACCTCGGAGACTGCTGTCTTGGGAACGGGTTCTTGCACTTCCTCCCGAGACTCCTTTCACAGCTGCAGAAGATTCTTACTCCGCGCAAGTGGCTGATTCTCGACGGAGCCTTGGTGGGGAAGGCTTTTGGCTCTGTGGTCATCAACGAGGAGAACTCGCCAGAACTGGTTCTGCAGAAAATGGTCGAGGGGGTCCAAACGAGGAACGTACTCTTCCTTTCCGATAGCCCTGAGCTCCTCGTTTACGCCTACCTCAGGGCGTTTCACCTAACACGCGCCACCCCGGGGGACTCCCACATCAAACTCTTTATAAACGCACGCACCTATGAACTTTGTAGACACCTTTGGGGAGATGTTCTGGCCAGAAGAATTAAGGATCCAGTTGTTTCCTCACTGTTTAGGGGAAGTTTGTCGGACTTTATTGAAAGCCACAGGGTATACCCGCTGAGTGCGCTCCGGCTGTGCAGGGAGCGAGAGAACGTGGTCGCTTTCGTTACGCTGAGGGACGTGCTTAGACTGGATACCGTCCGGCGGCGGATCCAAGATAGTAATCTCCTGCTAGTAGGAACGCTGGCCTTAAGGAGCTCTCTTCCGAGGGAACTGTATCAGGAGAAGCCTTGGCAGGTACTTAGAGTTGCGTCTCCGGACTGGAGTTTCCACTCGTCCGAACCCGCGATTCTATCATTCACAGAAAGCCTGCTTGATGTTGGCTGGAAGGTGATCCTTTTTCACAACAGCGCTCAGCAACTCGAGGAGTTCGTCAGAGTGAGCGGACTTAACCGAGATGGGGTCAGGGTACTATCACACGAGCCGATCTACCTTTGATTTCACCCAGCGAAAGGGCTAGGATAGCCAGGCTTCTGTTGGCACCCAACTTCACAGGAGTCGGTCGCCGGGCGGCAGGGCCCTAGGTTGGGGCGGGGGGCTTCAAGGTGACGTATGCGGTGTAGCCGGTCCCCTTCTTCTTGGGCCTTCTCTCGGTGGTCCATGCTCCCTTGCCGAACAGAGCGTCCAGCACCTGCGGCATCAGCCGGTATGCGTCGTGGTCCTTATCCACCACGTGGTCCGGGAGGATCCCTTCGATCTCCACCTGTATGCCCTTCCAGGGATGACCCTGAGTGCGCACCTTCTCGGGCAGGTCTGTTTCCTGGATACGCTTGACCGCCTCTTCCACCCAAAGCTTCTGGGTATCCACCGGCGGCGTACCCGGGGTTTCGGCACCCTCCCCTTCCTCGGAATCGGGCGCCGGCCCGGCGTGGCGGCCGGGAGCGGGGGCGAGTCGCGTCGCGAAGGTAGCGCGAAGTTGGGCGGCGTACGTCGGTGCTGCGGGCCTGGTGTAGGTGGGGTCGGCGGCGGTGTACATCTTTTCGAAGGACATGACGCGGAGGGGGACGGGGTAGCTCTTGCCGCCCGCGCTGCTCCAGAAGACGCAGTGGCCGGGGATGGGCTCGTTGAGCAGCGCGCTGAGGATGTCGTCGCTGAAGTGGGCGTTCGCCTTCTTCAGGGCGAGGAGGTCGCCGGTGGACAGGAGGTGGAAGACGAACCAGTTGTCCCCCTGGCTCAGTATCTCGTGGGGGATGCTGCCCGGCTGCTGGGTGATGAGCACGGCGCCCAGGTCGTATTTGCGGCCCTCCTTGACCCAGGTGACGTAGGGGGCATAGCCGGAGGTCCCGCCGGAGGAGCCCAGCACCGCCTGGGCTTCTTCCACTACCGCGATCACGGGGATGGTTCGGGGTCGGCGCGCGTGAACTGCTCCTGGTTGTAGTCGAAGATCCGCTGCAGGATGAGGGCCGAGAGGATGAGCCCCGCCTGCCCCCGCATCTGGGATAGGTCCACGATGCACAGTTTGCCGGCCTTGAGGGAGTTGATCAGCATGTCCAGCATCTGGCTGCCGGGGTCGTGCAGCATCTTGACGATGGTGGTCATGTTGGCGCGGGCGGCGGCCATCTCCGCCTCCTGTGTCTTTTCCAGGTGCAGCAGTTCGCAGATGACGGCGGGGTCGGCCAGGTTGCCCTGGGCGTAGATCTCATCCACCAGGCGGCTCCAGTCCGAGTCGTTCAGTTGCTTCAGCCTGCGCACGTTCTGCTGGTCCTGCTTCTCGGGCGGCAACGCAATGGACACCACGTCCGCCGGGCGCAGCCTGCGGATGTCCAGCCTGATGTCGCTGGCGACGAAGGAGTGGTAGAAGGCGCTGGGGCCCGTGCGGTTGGTGAAGAGGACCAGCTTGTCTTCCAGGTGGGATACGTCGCACAGGCCCGGCCGGTTCTGGTCGTCGGGCCAGAAGTACTCGCCCTCCGGGTCGAAGATGATGGTCCCCACGGGGGCCTTGCGCCCGCCGCGTTTCTGGACCGTCGGGGTATCCCGGTAGAGGTTGCTGAACAGGAGCTTGGTGAGGTTGGACTTGCCGAACCCGGCCCGGGCGAAAACGAAGCTCCGGCACGACACCAGGCCCCGGATGTCGAATTTGGGCGTAACCCTGGGGTGCCTGATCTGCATCCAGTCCTCGACGGTGACGGTCGGGTTGCTGGCGTTGACGTCGTCGCCCGCAAAGATGTACTCGCCCAGGGCCAGGTAGCCCAGCTCGCCGCCGGGGAGGTTGTGGCCGGCCACCTCCCGCAGCACGTCTTCCGCCAGGAAGGCTACCTTGCTGCCCAGATGGGGGAGGCGGCGGTGGGAGGCGGCGAAGACGAGGCGGTCGCCGACCACCCGGACCACTCCCAGTACCCGTATGTTGATGCGGTACTTGAGGTAACGCTCGCGCAGTTCCTCCGGTATGGGGCGGTCCTCGGCCACGGCCCGCACCCCGTAGTCTTCGCCCTCGCTTGAGGTCAGGCGGCCTTCGGCGGCGATGGAGCAGATCCTGCCCAGCACGGCTTCGCTCTCGGTTTCCAGTTGCACCACCACGAACTGGCCGTGCATGGGGCTGTTCTGGTAGTCCTCCCGGTAGGGCAGGACCAGGTCGGCGTGGAATTCGAGGCCGCCTTCGTTGAACCCGCGGAAGATCCCCGCCACCTGTTCCCTGCGGAATAGCTTGAGGCTCATGACGCACCTCCCATGCCGACCTCGGGGTGAAGTCGGGCCTCATCCAGGATCCCCCGCTTGTCGTGGGGTAGCAGGTCGCGCACCGCCTGGTAGATCTCGTCCTGCAGGATGGTGAGGTCGAAGCCGGTCACCTGGGCATACTCGTGGGCCTTCTGCAGGCACCGAGGGTAGAGGGGCACGGGGAAGCCCGCGATGGCGTCGGCCAGGAGGTACCCGAATATCTCGCCTGCGCTCTCGCTCTGGCAGGAGAACACGTCTATCGTCCAGATGGGGTCCCCAGGTCGGGAGCCAAAGCGCACGAAGTACATGTCGCCGGCGACGAACTTGGGCGCCTCGCGTTCGCCGCCTTCGGCCTCCGGCCCGCGAGCCCACTCGGGCCAGACGAAAGCCTTTGCCTCCATCTCTCTGGGCACGCGCACGTAGCAGGCTTCATCACGCAACATCACGCTCTCGATGGCCAGGGCCAGGCGGTAGCGATCCAGCACCTTGCTGCGCTTGGCGATCCCCACCAGGTAGACGCGCCGCCGCTGCGTCCGCCAGACCCTCTCAATCGCCTCCTCTATCTTCTGGCGCCACCTGATGAACAGCTCTCCGCGAAACACCTTGCTGCGCAGCATGCCGTCCCGCACGATGAGGGTATCCGTGGCGAAGGAGTGGTTGCGGATGCGGTCGTACAGCACGGCCCATTCGCACAGGTCGCGGTAGACCTGGATCCACGACGGGGAGACCATCTCGGGATGGTTCCTGAGAGTGGCTGCCTCCGGTATCATAGGGCTCAGATTCCACAGCAGGGGCGGATGCACACCCAGTTCGGTCATCATGACCCCGAGCGCCGTTTTCGGCTTTCCGTCGGGGGTGAACTGGGCCCGGCTCAGGGCCTCCGTGTCCGTGGTGGGGGAGACGCATTCGATGTGGTGCTCCTGCCCGTAGGAGTCAACCACGCGCACGAACTGCATGAAGAAGGGGTCGAACAGGAGCCGGTTGTTTCCCCCATCACTTCCCACCAGCGAGACCGCCGTGGTCGACCGTGGCCGTATGGGTTTGACGTTCCCGGCGAGGGGGCGCACCTCGCGGCACAGGTCGTCCAGCACCCTGCGGTCTTCCTCCGCCCGGCGGGCGATCAGTTCGCGCACCTGCCTCAGGGTTTCCGGTTCCAGCATGGCTACGCCTCCAGTTGGGCCACCAGGTCTACCTCTTCCAAGGCGGTTCCCGCCCTGCCGAATTGCTCGGCCTGCCGCTTCCCCCGGGTCGAGGGCCCGGCGCTGCGCACTTCTCTGATGGCCCAGCCGCAGTCGGCGAGGACGAGGGTCCTCGTGAGGACTTCCGCCCCGCTGTACCGGGCGCTGGGTATGCACCCGAAGCGCACCACCAGGCGGGCCCCCGGTGCGCAGAGCCGGGACACGGCCCGCCACACCTCGGCCAGGGCAGTCGCGAAGGCATCACCGCTCAGTTGGCCGATCTGACCTTCATATGAATAATCGACGCTGGGGGGCCCGCCCAGGTACCAGTTGCGCAGCCACTGGTCGGGTACGTAATTCCGCATCCCCATGTAAGGTGGCGAAGTGACCACCCAGCGGAACCGCTCGGGGAAAACGTGATCGTCCAGGCTCCTGCTGTCGTCCTCCATTATCCACCCGGGGGTGCGCGGCGGTATGGTCGCGAAGAACCGGTGCGTGCGCCGGGATACGACCTCCAGCAGGCTGACCCTGGGCGGCTTCAGGCCGCGCTTGAGCCAGAAGTTGACGGCGCTGTTCGGCTTGGTTGCATACGTGCGGGGCATCTGGTTGGACAGGTAAGCGGCCCCGGTTTTCTGCAAGGGGCCGTGCAGGGCGCCCAGCATGATCCCACGTAAGGCAACCTGGGGCTCGGTGATGCATTCGCGTAACAGGGCTTCGCGGACCTTACAGATCTCAAGGAGCGTTGCCGGGTGGTAGCACAGGTCCCAGAAGGGCCCGGTGGGTACGTCTGCGGGCTCAGCGCCGGCTTGCAGGATGCGGGCGCACAGGGCGGTGACTTCCTCGGGGGTGACCTGCACCACCTTGGCGGCTGCGATGGCGACGGCTACGCGGCACCGGTCGACCCCCACCGAGGGCAACCCGAGCAGCCTGGCCGCGTAGTTGGTGGTCCCCCGGCCGCAAAAGGGGTCGAGCACCCACTCGCCAAATCCTGCCTGGCTCAGGTGTGCCAGCGGGAAATCCAGGGGGAACATCGAGAAATAGGGGCAAATGCCGTTCAAGCGGAGCATCTCCGCGGGGAAGCCCGCCACGCGGTCCTCCTCGGGTTCTCCATGTGCTCCGTGTTGTCCCATGTTGTTTCCTGTGTCGCTTGCTGCGTTGTTTGTTGTATTGGCATCCGCAGGCTCACAGCAGTTGCAGGCCGCCATTGTCCTCTCCCCATCACTCAGCACATCTGCCGTCTTTCTCTGGCCCCGGCTCACGCCCCCGCGCGAAGCCCCTACGCCATCATGCAGCTACCCCGCGTACCCCAGATGCCCCAGTTTGTCGCAGGATTGGTAACCCATCGCGCTATCTGAAGAGTACCAAACCTGGAACACCTTATCAACGGTACCACCGGCAGGGTGTGGCGGCAGCGCAGAGGCGCCAAAGGGGGTACGTCCGCCAACCATGGCGGAGTATGAGGAACGGGTGATGGTGTCGTACACGTCACGGTGGGAGGCCTTGCCACTGCGTTCCCCATGACCTTGTTCCGGCAATACGGGGGATGGACCTGGGGTGACCTGGGCTTCGCGATACTCGGAGTTCGCCGGCCCTCACCTCCGAAAGTCTGAGTGACGCGGTTAAACCGTGTAAAGCCTGGGATAGCTCAGCGTGGGTGTCGTACGAGGCGAGCCGGAGGTGCAAGCGTTGCCAGCACGGGTGATCCACCAGAGCGACCGAATGAGGCAGCTGTTTCGCGAGAGGATCAGGCTGCAAGGTGGGTCAGGAAGGACGCGACGAGAGGCTCGCGATGCTGCGCCGTTACGTCCCGGACGTGGACGCGTTCATCGCTGGGGTGCCCCGGAGCAAGAGGCGGGGGAGTCCCGCTGCCGACGACGTGCTGGACGCCCTGGCCCTTGCCGTCAACGCCTGGCTCGGCAGCGAGCACGGCTTCCGGGTGCTGCCCGACGAAGGGGAGGAACTTGACCGGTACGGGCTGCGCATGGAGATGGTCACCGCCCGTCTGGATAGCGCCATCCCGGGCGGGGTGGCCGCCACCACGCATGGGGTCGTCGCCCCCGTGGGCGACCGGGGGTGAAGGAGCTCAGGGCGGCTGCCGCGAAGACCTCGGACGGGGCGGAGGTGGGGGTCCGTTGCGCCTGGGGAACTCGGAGATGGCGCTGTGACGCAATCGCTCTCGGAGGCGGGGCCGGGGACCCCGGAAGCGGTGGAGCTGCTGGCGATCGCGGTGAAGTTCAATGCGGTGCGCTGCCGGAGGCTCACCGACGGCGGCATCGTGACCTTTCGGCCGGCGGGCGGCGTGCGGGACGAAGCCGAGGGCCAGATCCTCACCGTCGTGCCCATCAAGGAATGGAGCTACATGCGGGGTCACTACTTGTCGGGCAAGGTGGTGGCCGCGCGCGTGGACATGGCTGCGGTGGCAGCCAGTTTCGGGCTCCCGCCCCTTGTTCTGCACCCCGAAGGCATTTGGGATCCCCTACAAGAACACTGGCTGGCGGTGGACCTGGACGAAATCCTCGCGGAAGAGGGCGTGGCGGCGGACCTGGACGAGGTGCTCGCCGAGGAGGACGGCGCGGAAGAGAACGTCCACGAGGTGGAGGTCCCGCTGGTGGGGGGAGCCGTGCACCCCAATGGGGATCGCCGCCGCCGCGAAGCCGCAGGCGGCGATGAAGGCGAGGGTGGGGGTGAAGAGCGCAGGTGGCGGGAAGCGGTGCTGCAGGCCCTGCTCCGACACCCGGACGTGTCTCCCTGGGAGCGCGAGATCATCCTGGCCGGCCCGCGACCGGCCTACGAAATGGAACAGGTGGTGCCGGGTGCCAACCTGGCCGAAATGATCGACCCCATCAGCGATTCGGTGGAGCTCAAGGAGGCGGGTGACTGGGAGGGTGCCCGACGCCTGCTCCACAGGTGCCTGGAGGCCGACCTGCGTTGTTTGGACGCCTACGCCCACCTGGGCAACATGTACTTCGGCGAGGACAAGTGGTACGGGCAGGTTGAGCGTGCCCTGCACACCTACCTCGCCGGGGTCCAGATGGGGGATCTCGCGCTGGGGCCGGACTTCCGCGGCGTGCTGCCGTGGAGCATGATCGACAACCGTCCCTTCCTGCGCTGCCTGCACGGGCTGGGGTTGAGTTTCTGGCGGCTGGGCAGGACGGACGAGGCCCGCGCCGTGTTCGTCCGCATGTTGTGGCTCAATCCCATGGACAACCAGGGTGCCCGCTTCCTGCTGGCCGACCTGGACGCCGGGAAGACCTACCTGGAAATGAGCGAAGAGGAAGAGCGCAGGTGGCGTCACCTGTACGGCGATCGGTCTCCCTGACTGGCCCGGCGCGCCGGCTCGGGGCCTGAAAGATACCGAGGACTGGGGGCAGCTTCAAGACCGCACGATCGAAGTGGTGGATGGCCTGGTCAAGGCGATACGCCCCCAAATCCAGGAACTCACGAGCTCGGGCTTTCAGGTGGCAGGTGAAAAGTAGCAGACGGGAGCCATGGGTCGGCAGTCAGGATGAGGGGCTGGTCCGCTTTGGCCGCTTGCGTTTCGGCTTCTCATCGACAAGCACCGGCGGCAGCAGTATCGGTACGCCCAGTACTTTCTCAGACATTCCGTTATAGTCTTCCGAGATGTGGGTGGGCTCTGGAATATCGAAGCGCACCCAGGCAGGTCGGGGATTTCTGCCAGCCAACCCCCGCCCTCGTCATCATCGCCGCGCATGCCGGGCCCTGGAGGCTCAGCGCTCGTGGGCCTGCCGATCGACGATTTGGCCCGTGTAGGGATGCACGTGTACCACCAGGCGATGGGGCGGGTCTCCCATCTTGCAGAGCATGACAACCTCCCAGAGGCCCCGCGCGAAGGTCACCTGGACGTCCGGAAGCAGGTTGGCAACCGTAGAGGCGTATTCTCCGGTGGCCTTTTGCCAGCCTTCCGGGGTCTTGACGTACCACTGCCCGTTCTCCTGCTTAACGAGGTTTCGGCCCGCGTGAGCATCCCACCACCGCCCTACTTCAGGGTCCTTCAGGGCCAGGTCGCGGGCCTGGTCGGTGTTTACGAGGATGGTGCCCTCGCCGGCGATCTCGATTTCCACACTGGCGGAGATCTCCGTCGGCTCAAGTTGGGTCCCGCCCTTGGTCTCGGTGGTGGCGGTCCCCTCCGTGCCGGCGACAGACAGTGGTTGCAGGTAGAACGAAGCCGTTATCCGGTACTTCCCCGGGGGCAAAGCTTCGGGAGGCTGATCCGGGGCGTCGGCTGGCAGGGATGTCCCCGGGAATACCGTCTTCCAGGCAATGCGCTGTGTAATGCTGGTTCCCGCCGCCAGGGTGCCGGTGTTCACCGCCGGCAGCCGGACGGGCGAAAGCCCCTCCTCCTCCAGGGTCAGGCGAGGTGCGGGCGATCCCGGGTCAACCGGTTCAGCCCGTACGTATATCGCGGGGTCCCCGATGTTCCAACGCGTGAAAGCCAGTTCCCGGGAGGACCGGTTCTCCACGCCCGCCACCACCCCGACCGTCTCCCCTTTGCGGTACAGACTCCTATCCGTATACAGGACCAGCCTGAGATCCCCGGTACTCTTCTCCGTCAGGTTCACGGGGAGGGAGGGAACCGGGATCCGCTCTGTAAGCTCGAACTTCTCCACCGCCCGGCGCAGGAAGGTGGCCGCCTCGCCCAGGGTGAGATACTGCCGGGGGCGCAGGGTACCGTCGGGGAATCCCACGATGAGCCCGCGCTCCACGGCCACGTCTACGAGAGCCCCCTGGCGGTCCGGTACTTCGGCCCAGTCCGCGAACCTGGTGGCGTGGCGCGGGGGTCCCAGGGAGGACAACTTCTCCCGGCCGTACAGGTTGAGGATCTTCATGAACGCTCCAAAGGCGTGCCCCCGGGCTATCCCTTCTTCGGTACCGAAGGCGCCGGTATAACACCACAGCCAGTAGCGCAAGCTGCCCAAGCCGCGGTCGTCCCCCGGCACCGCCCCGAACAGGCGGCACACCATGGAGTTCCATTCGGTCGGGGTCACGGGAGCACCATAGTTCGGTTCTTCTGCCCCCGCTGGCGCGGGAGCGCGCAGCCCGATCTCCTGGATGAAGCGGACACTCTCCTGCGCCCAGTGCCCGCCGCCAGCGTCGGGACCGTCCGCTCGGCCGAGTTGCGGCCCTGCGACCGCACCCCCGAGCAACACGACGAGCACGGTGAAAACGGCTAGCTCTCTCAACGGTCTGCCCATGTGTGCGGCCACTCCCTCCCTGCGGGTTGTCCCATCAGGCCGGCCCATCAGGCCCTCCCATCAGGCCGGCCCATCAGGCCCTCCCATCAGGCCCTCCCATCAGGCCCTCCCATCAGGCCGGCCCATTGGACTACCTCGGCTGTCCCATCGGGTGGTGCTCACTACGCCCCACCCACGATAACAGACGGCGGCGGCCTCCGGCGAGTTGCAGCAGACGCGCGGCTTCCCCGGTTGATCCGTGACGCCTCTACCGGTTCCCGCTCGAGGATACGGTCCAGATCGACATCAGTCGCCGGTCCGACCGTGGACTATACGCCACGATGTCGGGGTGGACCGTGGACTATACGCCGCGATCCGCGCCCGACCGCGGAATATACGCCGCGATCGGCGCGCGACCGCGGACTATACGCCGCGATCCGCGCCCGACCGCGGACTATACGCCGCGATCGGCGCG
>JASEFA010000002.1:121325-121424 GCA_030019365.1 Bacillota bacterium | reverse complement strand
CGACCGCGGACTATACGCCGCGATCCGCGCCCGACCGCGGACTATACGCCACGATGTCGGGGTGGACCGTGGACTATACGCCGCGATCCGCGCCCGACG
>JASEFA010000002.1:83460-121318 GCA_030019365.1 Bacillota bacterium | reverse complement strand
CTATACGCCACGATGTCGGGGTGGACCGTGGACTATACGCCGCGATCCGCGCCCGACGGTGGACTATACGCCGCGATCGCGGGCCCACCGCGGACCCTACGCCCGATCGCAGTCCGGCGGGGGTGTCATTGAGTTTTCAGGAACGGTAGAAGCACCTCAGTAGAGAGTTGATGAGGTGGATCTTGCCGAAGTCGCCCCCGGTGAGGGAGTACAGGGTGCTCTCCTCGCCGAGCAGCGCCTGCCTTATCTCCTCCGGCTCCCTGCCCTGTGCCCTCAGGCGGCAGGCCTCGGTGGCCAGGTGCTCCCAAAACTCGACCTTGGCCGCCAGTGCGCGCCTGCCGTCTTCCACCACGCGGCCGGACCCGCAGAAGATGGTCTTGAACTCGTAGTCCAGCAGCCGGCGCAGGGAGGCCAGGATCTGGCCGGCGTCCTCGTCGCTGCGCATGATCTCGGCCCGTTCGGACAGGAACAGGTCGCCGCTGAACAGCCACCCCTCGTCCGGTTCCAGCAGGCAGATGTGGTCGTCGCTGTGGCCGGGTGTGTGGATGACCGCGTACCGGTGGCGCCCGACGGTCAGGTGGTCGGGGATGGCCGCGGCGGCGGAGGCCGGAGGCGAACCCCAGGCGAAGTGCTGGTAGGGAAGCAGGCGTGCGATCCATGACGTCGGATCGCTGATGCGCGGCACCGCCAGGGGGTGGGCGAGGGCGGGACCGGTGCCGAACTGCTGCTGCAGGATGGCGTTGTTGCCGATGTGGTCCTCGTGGTGGTGGGTATTGACGACGGTCCGGACGGGGCAGGGGGCGAGGGCGGCCGGTATCTCTTCTGCCACGTGAGCCGGGCCGGTATCGATCAAGAGCCCGTCGACATGGTAACAGGCCATGGTATAGACCGGCTTCCCTCCGAACAGGCGGCCCATAGTAAACTGGGTCACCGGCCCGAACTGGCTGGTGGTTATCATGATGCGCTCCCTCCTTGCGTGAGGTACCGGGAACCCCTGGAAACCGACGCGGGAACCGTGTGGCAACCGACGCGGCCGACGGAAGGGACGCCAGCCCCTGCTGGGCGGTACGAGGACTCCCTCACCGCGATTCATTCGGCGGAGGCCGGTCCCGTCCTTCCAGCGCGCGGTTAAGCGGGGTGAGAGGACGTCGGGTGAGGGAAGTGCCGTGAAGGGATGGGGCAGGGCGACGGAGAACAGGAGATGACATACCTCCGACAGGGGGGTCGGCGCCTCCTGGTCGGGGAGGCGGCTACACGGGGACATCGTGTGGGGGTGTAAGGCGTTGCTGATGGGAGAGAAGGTGGTGCTCAGGCCTCCCGAAATGGAGGATGTGGACACGCTACTGCGCTGGATCAACGACCGCGAGTTCGGCCGGTACCTGATGCCCCACTTCCCCTATTCGCGTTCCCAGGAGCGGGACTGGCTCGAGCGGGTTTCCCGCAGCGAGAGCGACCGCGTGCTCCTCATCCAGACGCGCGACGGCAGGCCCATCGGCGTCATGGGTCTGCACCGCATTGACCAGGTTCACCGGCAGGCCGAACTGGGGATCTTCATCGGCGAGAAGGAATGCTGGGGGCGAGGATATGGCAGCGACGCCATCCGTACCCTGCTGCGTTTCGCCTTCGACGAGATGAACTTCCACCGCATCTACCTGCGGGTGAACGCGGACAACGTGAGGGCCCAGCGCTGCTACGAGAAGTGCGGCTTCGTGCGGGAGGGCACCTTGCGGCAGGCCGTGTTCGCGGATGGGGGCTGGCGCGACCAGCACCTCATGGCCGTCCTGGCCGACGAATTCCGCCGGTGCTGTTCCACTTCATGATGAACTTCACCGGGGAGTTCTTCATGCACCCGATTGATCGCGAAAGACTACGCGCTGTTGTGGAGCACTCTGCGCCGCCGTGGTCGTGGCAGTACGGGGCCCCGAGAGACTTTCTCCCGGCTCATACGTTGGTTTCGAGGCCTATCTCTTCAGCTAAGGACCTGGCCAGCATCTCAAAGTCCGCCCAGTAGGCAATGGGGTGTCGGAGGTATTCCTCGAGATAGGGGAGGGCACCGGGGAACCGGTGCCTGTACGTGGCTTGAAGGAGCGCCACGCTTCTCGGATAGGGGTTCAGGCGGTCGAAGCTGACCGTGGAGATCCCGGCATCGCGGATGGCTGACAGGAGGCTTTGCAAGGATTCTCGGCTGTCTCCGACTCCCGGAAGGACCGGCGCCACAAACACCCACACCGGGATACCCTCTTGAACGAGATCTTTTGCGGCCTTCAGCCTTTCCGAAGGCAGAGAAGCGCCCGGTTCGAAGGCTTTGGCGATATCGTCGTCAAGAACGGTTATGATGAAGCCGACTGAAAGTCGAGTGCCCGGGGGGGCGCCAGGGCCGTCGTCACTCCCTCGGCCCCGGGAAGGCTCATCGTTTCCTGAGATCCATGTTCTGAAAAGGTCCACATCCCTTGTCACAAGGGCCGACTTGGTAAGAATTGAGACTCCGGCCCCCGGCAGTTCGCCCAGGATCTGGAGACACCGCCTGGTCAGACCCAGTTCCTGCTCGCAGGGCTGGTAGGGATCAGTCACGCTGCCGAGCATCACGTTTCCCACGGGAGTACGTTTGCGTAAAACCTCCTTGGAGAGTGCGTCGGGGATATTCATCTTGGCCTGGACCTTCGTTCCCCAGGCGTCCGAGACGGGTGAGAAACGCAGGACTACAGGGGCGTAGCAGTAAAGGCAGCCGTGCCGGCACCCGGTGTACGGGTTGAGGCAATACTTATGCCCCGGAATGCCCGTCCGGCTTAAGGCGGTCTTGCAGGTTACGGGTTGCACTCCCGGTGTAACTGTCGACCCCCCCGGTTTTACCTACTCTACTCGGGGGACGGTGTCAAGCACATGCGCGCGCCGAGTGCACATGCCTGCGCCGGGTTGGCGCCGCGGGCACCCACTTCTTTCCATTCGTCAACTATTCGGCAGGCCCGCTGGCCCTCGGTGGGGTGTCGCCCCATGGGCTGCGAGAGCACGAGGGGGATTTCCGGACACCGTCACACTGGGCTTGTTCCCCCACCATGACTTCGTTGACCCTGAAAGACCTCGTCAGGTCATCGATGTGGGAGAAGTCACCGATTTCCTAACAATGAGAGCATAGGGCGCTGGGCATGGACGCCCGACGAAGAGGCCCTTGCCTTCACTACCGGAACAGTGGTCCAAGGCGACGACATAACCCCAACCGGAAATCCGTACCTGGTCCATCAGGCAAGCGAACTGTGGATTTGGGAGGACCCCGTGCGAAATTCCAGGGTGGGCTCTGCAGGAAGGCCCCGGAAACTGGTCGATATCTCCGGCATAGTTGAGTCGCTGGAATGGGGTCCTTCCCGTGAATACGTGGACATTTGGTATCGCCTCCCCTGGGATGACCCTCGGCCGGAGCAAATGGGGGTCAGGGTATCCGTGGATGGCAAGGTCACCCCTCGGTCCCGACCGCGCCCCTACGGTCCGGCGCTGGACCGGGATCTCCTGATCGGGTCGCTGGGTGGAAAGGAATACTTCCAGCGGGCAGGAAAGGAGGGGTCCAGGATCTTTGCCAGGGACTCCCCCGGAAGGGAGACGGTGCTGCTGGAGGGCCAGTTCTGGGTGAGGGACGCGAGGATCGACCACGACACCCTGGTGATTGTGACGGAAACAAGCCGCCACGCGCTGGTCATCAACAGAAGCCGGCTCTATCTGATCGTACCTTGAAGCCTCCGACCGGGCGCGGGCGTCCCGTCGGACTCCTGCGTGTGCCGCCAGGCTGGCGCGGCGAGGGGCGCGGGGCTGGCGGCCCCAGCCGCCCGGGGCCGGGCCCTTGACTCGCCCGCCGGGCGGTGCTGTGATAATATGGTGCAGGCGCCGTTGGCGGCCAGACGGGAGGTGTCCGTTGAGGATGCGTACGGTGGAACCGGCTGACGTGGCGAATGGTGCGGAGGTCAGGACGTCGCACTTCGAGGTGGTGTTCTCCGCGGGCTGGCACCGCGAGGCGCGGCGCACCGACCTGTCGCGCGAGTGCCAGGAGTGCCAGACCTCGTGCCAATCGGCGTGCAAGACTTCCTGCACGGTGAGCAACCAGCCCTGCCCTCTGGATGATGCCCGTTAGCCGGCGAGGTGGCCGGTCTGGGAGCATCGCTAACAGTTGAGCACATGCTGGGCCTGGCCGTCCGCCTATCGACTGAACACAGCCTCCCCCTAGAGGTGCTGGACTTCGGGGGCGGGTTCGGCGTCCCCTATGAACCGACGATAGGTCTTGACCTCGTGGCCAAGGAGCGCATCCGGCGCTTTCTGACCCGCCTGAATCGGGAGCGGAAGGTGACCATCCTGCTCACCACCCACGACATCGCAGACATCGAGCGGCTCTGCGACCGCCTGATCCTGATAAACCACGGGCGCATCCTCTTCGACGGCAGCATCGATCACCTCCGGGGCCTGTCCCAGGAGAACATCCTGGTCTTCGAACTCTCCGACTTCGATCGCCCCCTGGCTATCTCGACCGGAACGGTCGTCCGCCGGGAAGGGGCCTGGATCACGGTCATGTACGACCCGAGACGTCACGACCTCAGCCAGGTGGTGGCCGAGGTGGCCAGCACTCACCACATCGTGAACGTCAAGGCAGAGCACGAGTCCATCGAGAGCATCATCCGGGAGATGTACGAGACGACCGAGGAAAGCCAGAAGGCGGGAAATCCGAGGGCGGGGAGGTCCTTCGATGCCGGATAGGGTGGAGCGGAAGGGCGGCCGAACCCGTAGCGCCGGTGGCACAGCCCGTGGCGGTGGCGACCCGGACCGCGGCGGCCGGGTTCTCGAGCTGCGCCCGATCCGGGAGGGCGAGATCCGCCCCATCCCGCCTTACAATCTCGTGGCCACGGCCTACAAGCCGTCCCACTTCCCCTCCCGCAACGTTCTCCTCGAGGACCACGTCTGGTACCAGGCTCTCGTCTACGAGAGGACGCCCTTGGGTGTGACCATGCGGGCAGAAGGCCCTGTCGACGACCCGTTGGTGAAGGTCACCGTCCATGCGGAGCGCGACCCAGGCCCCGACCTCGTCTCAAGGCTCCTCAAAGAGCTGGCCTACCGCTACGGAATGACTGCCGACCTCGCGCCGTTCTACGAGCGGTTCGCCGGAGACGATCTCCTCGGACCAGTCATCAGGCGCTGGCGCGGGATGCAGGTCTCTGCGAGCGGCTCGCTGTTCGAGTTCCTGGTCATCACGGTGGTCCTACAGAACGCCACTGTCCGGCGGACGGCGCAGATGATGGACAACCTTATCACCCATTACGGTTACCCGGTCGTCTTCGCCGGAAAGGAGATGGGAGCCCTGGGCGGTCCCGAGCTTCTCGACCATGCCACCGAGGACGACCTCCGCCGCCTGAAGCTAGGCTACCGGGCTCGGACCATCAGAAGACTGACGGATACCTTCGTCCGCGGAGGAATAGACGAGATAGAGCTCCGCAGCCTGGACACGGACGCTCTCCGCAAACGGCTCTTGTCGCTCCATGGTGTTGGCCCGGCCTCTGTGTGGTATCTCCTGTTCGAGGTCTTCCGCCGCTACGACGTCTTTCAGCATATCTCGCCCTGGGAGCAGAAGATTTTCTCCCGCCTCCTGTTCGGCGAGGAGCTCGTACCTGTTGACAGGATAGTGGAGTTCGTCACCCAGCGCTGGGCCGGCTGGCGAATGCTGGCCGTCCACTATCTGTTCGAGGACCTGTTCTGGCAGCGCCTCCAGGGCACCGGACCGGCGTGGCTGGATGAACTCATTCACCTGTAGAGAGAGGCTGTGCATCACCTCGGGGGCTTCGGGTGCCGTATCCGGGCTCTTCGCCTGGCTGGGCCGCGAGAGGCCCGGCCAGCTGGCCTGGTGCGCGTCGATCCCGGGGTAGCCTTTGCGGGCCTCGGCAATCATCGCGGGGGAGGCGTCGTAACCGGTGCCGGGGAAACCGTGCCGCCCGAGCCAGGCGACGTCCCGCCCGCTCCCGCAACCGATGTCCGCGGTCGGTTCACCCCGGCGGAAGAAACCCTCCATCAGCCCGTACAGTTCCCGCGGTTCGATGGCGCGGTAGCGTGCGCAGAACTCGGGTGCACGAGATTCGTAGACCAGGAGGGTCTGGGTGTCCATTCCTCCCACCTCATGCGCAGTCCGGTGGATTCTTACATGGGGCTGCCGGGCCTGAGCCGGCCCCAAACCAGGCGGTCGTCGTAGCGCCCGTCGCGGGCGGCGGCCATGCGGTCTCTGGCCTCGACGACGAAGCCGAGCCCCTGGAGCACGGGGAACAGCCACTCTTCGTCCGGGTACGTGTCCAGGCGCAGCCGGTAAAGCAGAAGCCAGCGATCCGCCAGGTCCAGTGCTGCCTCGAGCAGGGCCCGGGCGACCGGGCGGGCGGGAAAGCCCAGGCCCTCGGCCAGAGAGCTGCCGGGCGGTGGTACCAGCAGGGTGACCTGGGCGCTGTGGGCCATCCGTGGCGAGCGCTGGGGTGCCAGCCGGACCTCCCCGCAAAGCTCCCCGCGCAAGACGGCGACGAACACGTGCACAGGTACCCCGGGTGGGGTCCCCAGTTTCTCTGCGACGTCCTTCTCGTCGGGGGGCGGGTCCGGGACGAGCAGGCTGTTGCGGATGAGGCCGGGATCGCGGTACAGGCGCACCAGGCCGGCGGCGTCGGCGGGGTCCGGCGGTCTCACCTCGATCGCATCCGCGTCGCTGGCGGTGGCATCCCGTGCTGCTCCCCCGAGAGCGGGACCGCGCCTCTCCGGGGCAGCGCCGGCGCCCCGCCCGTGGGTAGCGGGCACCTGGTCGGCGGTCTCTTCCTCGCGGGCATCACCGGCGGTGGCAAGATCGGGACGGATTCGGGCCATGACCATGGCGTCCACGTAGGTTCCGTCCCGGATGGCCATGCGGGCGAGGCGGCCCTCCTCCCGGAACCCGAAGCGCCGGTACAGGCGCAGGGCTGGTTCGTTGTCGGGGTAAACCGCGAGTTGGGTGCGCACGACCTGCCACTCCCGGTCGGCCGCCTCCAGGGCAGCCTCCACGAGCCGGGTCCCGATGCCCCGCCCGTGGAAGGCGGGGTCTACGAACATCCCCAGGCCGGCCACATGCTCCTGGCGCCCCGTAAACCGCTGCAGGGAGATCATCCCCACGACGGCCTGCCGCGTCTCCTGTCCCGGACGTCCGCTGAGGTGGACCAGTTCGGCCACCAGGCTAATCCTGCTCTGGGGATCGGCCAGCCACCCGCTCATCCAGCCCACCTGCAGCGACGGCAGCTGCAGGGTTTGCCTCACCACCTCCGGCTGCCGCAGGATGCCGTGTATGCCGGCGAGATCCTCGCGCCGGAGCGGCCTCACGCAGACCTCCACGTGGCGCCCCATGCCCCCTCGCCCCCTTCGTCAGGCACAACGCGGCCAGCGCTTTCCCCTCGTCAGCCGAGGGGAACCCGGCCACCCTCGCCTATTCCGTGGGCACCGGCCCCGCGTCTTCTTTGACACATGGTAGAACACGGGAGGCGGAGGCGTCAACTTCTACCTCCGGTGAATCGCTTGGCTTCCCCGTGACTGCCCGCGAGTTGGACCGGTACCTCTGGCTGGCAGGCCAGTACAGGGCGTGGAGCGGCCTGCCACCATGGAGGAAGTCCTACAAGCAAGTGAACGCGGAGGTGCGCCGGTTGTTCGAAGCTGGCGCACACGAGGTCCGCGTGTTGCTCGAAGCCGTACTTGGACAGGCAGAGGGAAGGTAGCACCGGCCCGGAAGGGAGGCTCGTGTACCGCACCGTGTGGACCGCCCTCCTGGCGGCGGTAGTGGTCGCCCTTTACGGGCCCAGGAGGGTGGCCATCAGCCGGGGGAACTAGACAGCACGAGATCCACCAGCGCGGGGAAATCGTCCACGCAACAGTCCGCCTGCCGGGCGAAGGCGGCGAGTTCCTCCGGGGAACGTAACCCGTTCACTGCCACCCAGCGGCGCAGGAAGACGACGCACCCGAAACCGGCCCGCTTTGCCCCCGCCAGCTCGCCGTCGCCCCCGTCCCCGACGAAGGCCGCATCCGCTGCTGCCACACCAAGAGCCTCCAGGCACATGGCGAACGCCCGCGGGTCGGGCTTCTCCACCCCGGTGAAGCAGGAGAAGCAGGTCCGGTCCACCAGCGGGCGGAGGGGAGAGCGCGGCCACGCCGCGATTTCACGTGCGTCTATGTTGCTCAGGACGGCGATGCGCATCCCCCGGCCCCTGAGGTTCCGCAGGGCATCGAGTACCCCGGGGTCAGGTTCCAGGATGGCCATATCCTGGTACCTGCCCAGGTACTCCTCCGCTTCCTGGAGAGCCTGCTCAGACACGGGCAGGTCCTTGGACCGGGCGTATTCCCGGATGAGCGTCCGCACGGAGAGAGACGAATCGGTGTTCCGCCGGTGCCTGGTCAGGGCCCAGTAGTGCGTAAACTCGGCCCGGGGAAACCCCAGCAGGTCGGCGACGGCGTGTGACCGCACGAAGCCTGGAGGACGAAACTGTTCGGGATCCACCAGGGTGTGAAACAGGTCGAATACCACCGCGTTCAGGATTCCCGCCCCCCCATGGAACGGTGGCCGGCAAGCGGGCCCCTGAAAGCCTCGGGTCCTCCTGGGGTGCGCCAGCATGCGCAGGAGGCCGTCGCGGTACGGAGGTAGTGCATGACCGTCAGACGGCTGATACGTATTCTGTCGGCCACCTGCTCGGGTGTAAGGAGTGGTTCGACCAAGACGATCACCTCAACCGGTGGACCGCTTGGCCGGTGCCTCGTCACCAGGGAAAGCAAGGTCTGCTGGTACATTGCCCTAGTCTTTGCTATCTGTCAATAGCTCAAGATACAAGCGTAATGACCTGTGCGATGGCGGCAACCCGAGCCATTGATTATGCGGGTGGGCCGAGGCCGGGACCGCTAGGCGGTGACCGCTAGGCGGGTCATCATCCCGACCGGGAAGCTGCTCACGCTGACGATGCGGCGGTAGTCGCGGGCGCGCAGGTAGTGCTCCCCCGGGTGCCCTGGTCTGACGATGACATCGAGGCTCTGGCCCGCGCCCAGCGTCACGGCGGTCTTCTCGTAGGTGGCGTCAAGCGCGGGGGAGGCGAGGGGGAATCCGTCCTCGCCGACGACGCGTCCCGGCAGACCTCCCAAGGTAATGGTGTGGTTGAGGAAGCCCGCGTTGATCAGCCGGAGAAGTATGCGCCCGCGCGTCCTGGCCGCCACCGCCGACCCCAGAGGCTGGTGGGGCAGGGCGGGATCGTAGTCCGGGCGGTCGGTGTCCGGGTAGGAACGCCCGTTGATCACCCAGTAGTCGGGTGCGAAGTTGAGGATGTTGAATTCCGCCCCCGCAGCCACCCTGGCGTGCATGGCGGTATCCACCTCTCCCAGGACGAGCAGCTTCTCGATGTCGAAGCCCGTTCTCGTTTGGGCGCCGTAGGCCGTCCTGTAGTTGGGGCCGGACGGCCTCGCGAACCCCACCGGCCTTACCACGATCAGCCCGTAGAGACCCATCTGCACCTGGACTCCGGGGTTGGTGCCCGACTGGTACAGGTACACCCCGGGCTTGCTGGCCCGGAACCGGTACCTGATCCAGCCATCAGGTCCGGGGTCCAGGGTGTCGGTAAGGGAGACCATCCTGCCCGCCTGGTAGCGGGGGCTGACCGGTTTCCAGCGGGTGGCCGGCCGTCTGGTGAGGACCTGCGTCTGCCCGGGGAACATCAGGGAGACCGGCACGGGCAGCTCCGTGTTGCGCAGGGTTACCAGGATGACGTCGCCCACGGTGGCCGTGATCACGGGCCCGGGCAACACCGGCCGGGCCGAGGGAGAGGCGGCAAACCCCCAGAACGGCACGTGCGCCCCCGGCAGCTTCAGGAGACCTCTTCTCACCCACAGATCCTTCCTGACCAGGGCCGGCATGGTGGCTCTCCTTTCCGGCGCTAAGGCAGCGTTCCCACGGCGGGGCTCAGGGAGGGGTAGATGGCGATCATGCTCATCATGCCCCCGGGGAACTCGCCCCAGTTGGTTATCTTGTGTTCCTCGTGGGCGTGCAGCATGAAGTAGTACTCCCCGAACTCGTTGAAGGAGACGACCGCCACGGGGATGTCGCCCTTTTGCCCCAGGTAAGGGCTGCCGCTCCACAGGGTCCAGCCGGCATCCCCGACCCCGAGGTTCCTCCTGTTGGGCAGGACGGTGGGGATGGGGTTCTCGGGTGTGAATCCCAGGCCGGTCCACGAGAAAACCAGGTCCCAGGTTTGCCCGGCCCCCACCAGCACCGTGAACCTCCTGCCGGAGAGGTCGGTGCCGTCGTTCCTGAGCAACCTGCCGTCGGTGCCCACCACCCGGACGTGGTTGCCGTGGGGGTGCACGGGGTGGTTGTCGACGCCCGCCCCGGCAAGGCGGATGAGGATCTTTTCCCCGGGTAGCCCCATGACCATGGACCCGTACGGCTGGTGGGGAAGGTGGGGTACCCGGTCGGGCAGGATGGTGTCGGGGGCACAGCGCCCGTTCAGGGTCCAGTAGCGGGGCCGGAAC
This sequence comes from Bacillota bacterium, assembly GCA_030019365.1. Taxonomy (NCBI): domain Bacteria; kingdom Bacillati; phylum Bacillota; species Bacillota bacterium. The sequence continues at coordinate 110,791 of JASEFA010000002.1, read as the reverse complement.
CTCGGCACCAGGTACGGCCTGCCCTCCCCCACGGCGTTGTTCAGTTCGGGATCAATCTCACCGGTGATGAGGAGATACTCCCGGTCGAACTCGGTGTCGGTGCCGAAGCCATAGGCGGTCTTACGCGCGGGGTCGGCCGGGTCGTAGTCCGCGGGCCGGACGACCAGCGCCCCGTAGAGCCCCATGGGTACCTGCTTGTGCGGGTGGGTCCCGCTCTCGTAGAGGAACGTCCCCGGGCGCTCGGGCGTGAAGGTGTAGGAGATCACCCCGCGGTCCGGCGGGGCGTGATCGGCGAAGGAGACCAGGTTTCCCGCCGGATCGTACTGGGGCCGGGCCAGCCTGCCGCCCACCCAGACCGGCCACTGCCCGGGGAACACGATCGATACGGGTTCGAGGGGCAGGGTGTTCATGAGATTGACGGTTACCTGCTCGCCCTGCTGCACCACCATGTGGGGCCCGGGGACCTGGGCGGGGCCGTCGGGGCTGGCCGAGAAGCCCCAGAAGTATATGCTGTTGCCGTCGGGGGTGCTGAGGTACCCGTCTTTCACCCACAGGTCGATCGTCGCCATGGGACCACCTTCTTCTTCCGGCCGGTCCGGGCCCGGCTGCGCTCAGGGGCGGGCTCGCCGGGGTGAGATCCTCACTTCGGTGATCATCCCGCCGAAAGACGACCCGGCGTTGGTGTTCCTGTGGAAGTTGGTGCTGTAGAGCGGATAGACGCCGGGTTCGGGTGCCGTGATGATGGCGTCTGCGGTCTGGCCGGGAGCGAGGTACAGGGTGTTCCTCCGGCGGGACAGATCTTCCCCGTGCACTCCCAGCAGCTGTTGCGCGTCCTCGCCCACCACCTTGAGGGGGATGCCCAGTATCTGCACGGCATGCTGCTGGTACCCCAGATTCACGAAGCGCAGCAGGACCCGCTCCCCCGTTTGGGCGGAGATGAGGGCGGAGTATGGCTGCTCGGGCAGCTCGGCCGTTCCCGCGGGTTTCACCGTGTCCGGGTAGGCCCTCCCGTTCAGCAGCCAGTAGTTGGGGGCGGTACTCGGTCCAGTCGAACTGCTGCGCGTTTGCCACCAGGTGGTGGGGACGGCTGTCCATCTCGGTCAGGAAGACGAGGTACTCCCGATCGAACTCCGTGGCGGGATCGTTGTAGGCGAACTTCCTGCCCGCGTACCCGGGTCTCTTCTCGATGAGGGGCCGCACCACCAGCGGGCCCACCATGCCCATCTGGATGTGTTCCACCGGTTCGAAGTGGCAGTGGTACATGTAGGTCCCCGGATCCCGGGGGCGGTAATAGTGGACGAAATCCCTTCCCACCGGCACCGAGACGGACGCCTCGGGGACGCCGTCCCACAGGGGGATCTGGTTGGGGAAGCCGTGCCAGTGGATGGTGTGGGCGTCGTCCAGGTCGGGCCTCCCGGGCATGCCCAGGTTGGTCAGAGTGAGGTAGACCTCGTCTCCCTCGTGCACCTCGAGCAGAGGAGCCAGGAGCTGGGCCCGGCCCCTGAACTCGAATATCATGTTCTCCGGCACGCCGGTGATGTCGACGAAGCCGAAGATGTAGTGGGTGGTGCCGTCGGGCATGCTGATGGACCCGTCGGTCGCCCCGTACCGCTTGCTCACTGTGGCCACGGTATCACGCTCCCCGGTCGGCCGCCGCGCCCCGGACCGCGGGGGTCAGAGCTCGTCGGCACCGATGTCGTACCCGGCCCGCCGGGGCCGCAAGTCACCGTCGAAATCGCGGGCCGGAGCCTGGAAGAGCTCGAGCTGCCCGGCCACCACCCGGGTGACGCGCGGAGTCCCTCTGTCTATGGCGATGGTGGAGGCTGCCGTCAGGTGGTAATCCCCCTCCGCCTCGGGGATGGCCGTCACTATCCTCACGGTCTTGAAGTCGGCCTCCATGTTGAATGCCACCGCCGTGAGCCGGGTGTCGTACTCGCGCACGAACATGGGGTTGCCGACCCGGTTGTTGCTCCCTCCCGGATAGGGCCGGGAAAGGGTGCAGTACTGGGGTTCCAGGAACGCGGGCGCGCCGAAGACCTCCAGGTCAATGACGTTCACCGGCCGTGGGTCCCCGGGGGCACCGATTCCGGCGATGCCGCCCCGGCCCGCCTCGAGCGTCTGGTCGAACACGCCCGCCCGGTTGTCCCAGAAGATGTTGTTGAAGAGGACCGGGTTGCTGAATCCGGGATCGTCCGGGGGCAGGGTGGCCCGGAAAGCGTCGCTGTGGGTTTCGCTCACCAGCCCCGCCGCGTGGGGCCGGCCATCACTGTCCTCCGCCGTGGCGGTGGTGATGTTCTTGGCGATGGTGTTGTTGCAGATCACCACCATAGACGCATCGTCCAGGGCGATGCCCCCGCCCAGGTCGGTGGAGACGTTGTTGACGATGAAGTTGTTGTAGATGTTGATGCGGTAGTCTCTTGGCTGCAAGAGGCGGATGCCCCCTCCGTCGTCGTTGGCCACGTTGCCCGCGATGAGGTTGTTGTAGATGTCCACCCGGCCCGAACCCGCGCTGAGCACCTCGGGAGGTAGCGGCTGCTCCCCGCCCACGAACACGCCCGCCCCTTCGTCGAAAGAAGCGTTGAATAGGATGCAGTTGTGGTGGATGCTGCCGCCGTCGCTAAGGCCGAAGTGGGAGATGCCGCCCCCGTACTCGGCCGAGTAGTTCCCGCAGATCTCGTTGTGGTCGACCTCGTAGTACTCCGCCCCGTTGAAGATGCCGATGCCGCCGGCCAGGCTGATGCCGCCGTTGTTGACCACGCGGTTGTGGTGGATGCGGATGTGGCCGTTGTGGTTGTCGCCAGCGTACGCCTTCCCTATGGTGATGCCGCCTCCGAACCCGCCCCCGTTGCTGCGGATGACGTTGTTGCTGATGATGAGGTGCTGGCAGTGGGCGTTCACGTAGATCCCGCCCCCTTCTTCACCGCGCGCGCCCGTAATGGTGAAGCCGTCCACCTGGGGCGGGAAGGAAGAACTGAACGACCCGGCCTTAGCCACCACGGTGATGACCTGGCCCCGGCTGATCTCCTTGACCTGATCGGGTGGAACGAGCTCGGGACCGTCGAACTCGATGGATTGGAGTTTGGCGAGCCAGTCGTCCAGGTAGGAAAGGAAGAAGCGCCCGTCGATGACCGTATCGCCGGCCCCCATCCCCTGTAGCTTGACGTTCTTGCAGATGATAGGGCTCTCGTGGTAGGTGCCGGGCGCCACGATGATCAGGGTGCAGTCGGCGGCGGCGTCGATGGCGGACTGGACGGTGGGAAGGGCTGCGTCGGGGACGGTGATGATGGGGGGATGGTAACCGGCGTCCAGCACGTGCACGGTGATCCCGTTGGCGCAGGTCTGCCCGGCCGCGTTCGTGATCAGGAGCTGCTTCGGCCCTCCGGGGATGGCGGGCACCTCGAAGGTGACGGAGGTGTCCGCCCAGGTGGTGACGGGCATGGCCAGGCCGTCCAGCGTCACCACCCCGGGAGTCGCCCCGAAGCCCCGTCCGGTGACGGTGATCTGCCTGGGCCCGCCCGGCTCCACGTGCACCCTGTCCACGCGGAAGAGTTCCGGCCTTCCCGGGGGCACGTCACACCGCGGCGGCTGCGCGAACTGGACCGCCGGCCTGGCCACAAAGGCCGTGATGGGGAAGAGGGCCACGTCGGCGTACGTGGTCTTGCCCGGCCACACGTCGAAGACCATCTTGAGGGTCTGGTAGTTGGGGTTGTACCTGGCGTTGGGCCGGTCCGGGTCTCCGGGGTCGTTGCCGACGATCTGGTACATACCGGGCGCCACCCCCGAGGGGGTGGGGACGTTCCTGGTGTGGGTGGAGGGGAGCAGCACCTCGAAGATGCCGTTGATGTCCGAGTGGACGGTGGTGATGAGCCTCCCCCGGAAGTCCCGGATGCCGACGGGGGTGTCGGGGATGCCCCTCTTCTCGCCGTAATAGATGCGGTTGGGGTCGGTCTCGATGTTCACGTCGTCGAGCAGGAACCCCACGATCCTGCCCGGCACGGGGACGTCCGTGTAGATGAAGAAGTCGGCGGTGGCGTTCAGGTCGTCTCGGACGGTGACCACCTTCCGGGCGGGGTCGTAGTAGGGCGGGTGGGGGAGGGGAAGGTAGGGAGCGGGGGCCATGCGCAGCCGGGGTCGCGCCCGCACGGCGAGAGCGGTACCTGCAGGGGCAAACACGTCTCCCTCGCCGGTGTTCACCGCGTTCTCGTCCAGGACGCGGTATCCGGGAGGAGGCACCACCTCGACCACGTAGGTCCCCGGGGGGAGGGGGGCGAAGGCGTATGCCCCGTCGAACACCCCCGGCCTCACCTGGTTGGAGATGCCGGGCACCTCTATGCAGGGCACGGGGTTGCCCTCGGGGTCGCGGCAGCCGGTGGGGTGCTCCCAGGCATCGGTGGTCACGGAGGCGCGGAGCCGGCCCGGGGTGACGGCTCCCGTCATGTGGTCGACGGTGGCGTCGTAGAGGTTGACCCGCACCCCGGGCACGCCCGGCTCGTAGTCTTCAGCCACCGCGTACCTGGGGTCGATCTCGTTGCGCATGGTGGCGTAGTAAACCATCCCGCTGATGCCGCCGTTTTCTCCCCGGCCGTACGGCTTCTTGCCCCAGTCGATGCGGTTGGTCTTGGCGGCCCAGGTCAGCTCGGCCAGGGTGAGTGCCCCGGGATGCGTTTCCGGGCAGCGGACGTATCGCCCTTGGGGATCCGTGCAGCCGGTGGGTACCGGTACCGGTATGCCGGAGTCCGGGGTGGCGGTGGCGCCCGTGGCGGCCAGGCGGGTGAAGCCCACCTCCGCCACAGCGAACCTCTCTAGCTCGAACACTTCGTCGAGGGCGTAGTTGCCGCGCATGTCGCTGACGGTGCGGTACTGGACGCTCCCGTCCTTGAAGCGCGTCCCCGCCTCCACGTTGGGGATGCCGCCCTCACCCGGCTGGCGAGCCGCGTCGGCGTCGGGGTCGTGGAAGACGCTGCCCCTCAGGTAGCCGAACCACCGCGGGATGCCGATGTCGCCCATGTCCACCGTCTGGCCGGCCTCCACCTGCACGGTGCGGAAGGAGATGATGTGGTCGAGGGGTTCGTCCCAGATGGCCATCTGGTACACGCCGGGCGGGACGTTCCTGATGGTGAAGGTGCCGTCGGCGTCCCCGCGGCCGGTGTACACCTGGCGGTCGGTGCGCCCGATGTCGGTGAGGGCGATCCAGGGACGGTCCACCGCGTCCCCCAGGACGAGGGGCCGCACGGGAGGGACGAACTCGATGATGGTCCGCACCCTGCCCCTGATTTCTCCCGTCGTCCACGCCACGGGCGGGGGGAACTCCATGGGTCGCACGAAACCTATCCACACCAGGGGGGCCCTGAACCCCTCGCGGGGGCTGTAGCCGTCGTTTCCCTCCTCGATCCAGACGTCGATGACGTGGGTCCCCTCGATGGTGCTGGTCTGAATCCAGTCGGTCCCGTCAGGAGGGATGGCCTGCACCCCGTACTTACCAGGGGGGAGGTTTTCTATCACGGCTTCGCCGTTGGCGTCGGTGAGTATCCTGCCACCGGTGCCCGGGATGCGGACGGGGCTTCCCAGTTCGTCGAACAGGATATTGCCCTCGGCGTCAACCTCGTACCGCGTCCCCAGGGGGTTGCCGAAGTAGTCCACGGTGACTTCGCCGCCGGCGTCTTCGATAACGATACGAAAGCCTTCCAGTCCCGTCTCCAGCGGGGTGTCGTCCTCGCCGTTCACGGGGCTGTTGTCGTGGAACACCCGCACCCTGATCTTCGAGAGGGGGAGCGGGTGGGGGTGGAGCCAGGCTTCGGCCGTGACCGGGGAGCCGGCCACGGTGACCCAGGCTCCCCCCATCTTGTACCCCGGGGCGAGCACAGAGACGAGGTAGCTGCCGTCGGGGACGGTGACCGCGCCGGGAGAGCCGGGGGAGGCTTCCCCCGCGGCCACCACGGGGCTGTGGCTGGCAGCCGGCTTCAGCGACGGGAAGCGGGCGGGGTCCCGCTGCTCCTCGGGCAGGTCGGCCTGGGGATCACCCACGTTGTTCTCGCTGACGATGAACTTGAACTCGGGTATGAGTGCGCCCGTGGTGATGTCCCTGGTCACCACTGTGATGGTCCCGCCCGCGCTGGTGCCAGCAGCCGAGCGGTCCTCCCCGGTGCGGCCCCGCCCGCCCCTGCCCCCCATGGCCGTGCCTCCCCAGCCACACAGCCGTCATGGGCTTCAGAACTTGATACATAGTACGCAGAACGGGCGGCGGGGGTCAGTATGGTAGCGGCAGGACCGTCGTGAGACGGATTCCCAGCGGGAAGGCTGGATCCTCTGCGTTGGTTTCCCGGGAGCCATCCTCGTAGAAGGCGGTGTTGCCGCCCCAGTACCAGCCAAAGCGGCTCTTCACCACCGCGATGGCGAGTTGCTTTACCCGCGATTCCCTCGGCGCTGCAATAGCTGTATCCGAAGTCACGTACAGCGCGAGAAGGTCCTTGTATGCCTCTCTTATCGTGTACCGGCCGGAACCGGCCAGGGGCAGGTCCACCTTGAGGATCCCGTCACTCCCCAGCGTCACCGTCACCGACCGGCCACCTGCTAGCTTCCACGCCTCGCTCTCGGTCCTGCCGGGAGGGAAAACGGTCAGGGTACCGGAGAAACCCTCGGGCACATCCAGTTCCAGCCGGACGCCCGAACCCTGCAATGCCGCCTGGGCCTCCGCTCGGAGTGCCTCACGGAAATCGTCCGGGAAGGCCTGCACGTCCAGCCCGAAGGCGCTGCGGAAGGCGTCCTCATGCGTCTTACCCTCGCGCAGGCTGGAAAGGTAAGCGAAAAGGCCATCCAGATGGGAGTGCGCCACCAGCCAATCCACCGCCAAAAGCGCCTGGTCGTGGACCGGGTAAACCCCGAGGTGGTCATCCCACTGCTCGTCGGTTGCAGGCAGGTCTTCGAGGGTCCCCGAGAGGGCATGGGAGAGAACCTCCTGCCGGGCCGAGTCCCACAGCACGCTTCCCCTGGGCGAAGACGGGGTGTACCCCGTGGCTTCCCGCGCTATGTACTCGGCGATCCCTTCGTTCAGCCAGCGCGGCATGGCACCCTGCAGGCCGTGCCTCCGGAAGAGCACGTGCACGAACTCGTGGGCCACCGTAAGATCAAGAGTGGAGCCTTCTTCCGCCAGAACCTCCGCGTGGTCGTAGGCGCACCCCGCCGCGTACTTCGCGAGCTTGGCGGCCCGATCCTCGGCCACCCCCAGCCCGGTTAGGTGCCGGTACCACGCCTGGCGATCACCGAAGACCCATGTGAAAGGTATCTCGCCAGCCTCACCCAGGCTGGCCTCGATGCTGTCCCAGCCCTTGGCAGCGGCCTCCTGAACCCTCTTCACCGGTTCCACACCGGCGCTCTCGTCGGCGATCACAGGCGCCTCACCGACGCATACCGCCTTCAGAGTGCCGTCCCACCAGACTTTCTGACCGAGAGCCTCTGCAACGGCACGCAGGGGAACCAGGGTCCGGTCGTCGAGCACGATCGCCGGTACGTCACCCCCGACCGGGTGGCCGTTGACGTAGAGGTCTACCGTGGGAAAGCCCCGATAAGTAGCAGCACCAGCGTGGGCGGGTGAGGTCAGAGTGAAACAGAGCCAGAACGCGATGAGCAGAGTAGCCGTGCCCCGCTGGAACCATCCCACTCTCCGTTCAACCATGGCGATCTCCTCCCTTATGAGAGTGATCGGCGAGTGCGGGTTGCCTCCGTCAGGTGCTGGGCGAGTGGCCCGCTACCGGTGTCCGTCCCGATCCTACCACGCCGTGCCATTTCCCGTTGCGCCCATGGTCAGCAGGACGGCGGGCGGCCCGGCACGAAGATGGGGATATGCCGTCGGGCGTACCGGGCGGAGAGCGGAGGGAGTGACGGGATTGAGCGGGCAAGAGGTGCGGGCAGCGGTGATGACGGGGCCGGAGAAACCCGTCGAGGTGCGCGGGTTCCCTCCGCCCCACCTCGAGCCGGGCGGCGTCCTGCTCAGAACGGTGTACAGCGAGGTGTGCGGGACTGACGTGCACCTCTACCACGGACAGCTGGCAGGGGTTCCCTATCCCATAATCCCGGGTCACGTGAGCGTGGGCATGGTGGAAGAGGTCGCCCCGCCGGCCGCGGGCCAGGAGGTGCTCACGCCGCGGGGGCAGCCGGTGCGCAGGGGTGATCTGGTCACCTTTCTCGACGTCCACGAGACCTGCGGGCGGTGCTGGACCTGCCTGGTGGCGAAGGCGGCCACGCGGTGCCCCCAGAGACGGGTGTACGGTATCACGTACTCGGCCACGGAGGGACTCCTGGGGGGATGGAGTGAGAAGATCTATCTCAAGCCGGGCGTCCTCATCATGCACCTCCCGGAGGACCTCAGCCCGGAGAAGTTCATCGCGGGGGGATGCGGCCTGCCCACGGGATTCCACGCCGTGGAGCGAGCGGGCATCCGCCTGGGCGACACCGTGGTGGTGCAGGGGCCGGGGCCCGTGGGCCTGAGCGCCTGCTTCTTTGCCCGGCTGGCGGGTGCCCGGCGGGTCATCGTGATCGGTGCACCCAGGCTGCGGCTGGAAATGGCACTGTCCCTCGGCGCCGACGAAGCCGTTGACCTGGAGGAGTATCCGTCGCCGGAGGCGCGCGTCGGCCGGATCCGCCAGCTGACGGCGGGTAAAGGCGCCGATGTTACGATCGAGGCGTCCGGTGTCCCCGGGGCAGTGGCGGAAGGCATGCGCATGACCCGGGACGCGGGCACCTACGTCGTGGTGGGCCAGTACACCGACAACGGCCCGGTCGAGGTCAACCCCCATCTGGACATCAACCGCAAGCACCTGGACATCCGCGGGTGCTGGGGGACCGAGTTCACCCACCTGTACCGGGCCACTGACCTGCTGGCGACCAGGGGACGCGGGGTCCCCTACGAGAAGGCGATTTCCCGGTTCTACCCGCTGGAGGAGTGCCAGCAGGCCCTGCTCGACGTCGAAAGCCTGCGGGTCATCAAGGCCGTCATCAAGCCCTGACGGCGGCACTCGTCGAGCCCTAAGCATGCACGTCGTCAAGCCCTAAGCATGGCACGGGGCGATGCCTGTTCTTCGCGGATGCCGCTGCGGCGCCGTTGCTCCCCGCAAGCGGGAGCCGCGCCGGTGCGCTGCAGCTTCTCAACGATGGGGAGGTCCGCGGGAGCGAAGCCATAGCGGTGCAGGTCGGGGATCTTCACCCACCGGGACGGTACCCGTCCCGGGCGGGACCTCGTCTGATTGTGCCCGCAGTCTTCGGGCAGGTGAGAGGCGCAGTCTTCGGGCGGGCAGGCGTGGCCTTCGGGGAGGAGGCAGGTGTACCCGAGGAGCAGGACCGGCCCGCTGGGGTACTCGTGGTAGACCACCGCGAAGATGTCCCCGACCTCTACCTCCAGGCCTAGCTCCTCCCGGAGTTCCCTGGCCAGGCATGCCTCGGGGCTTTCCCCGGGTTCGAGCTTGCCTCCGGGGAACTCCCACTGGCCTGCCAGCGGTCCCGATTCCCGGCGAGCGATGAGGACGGCGTCATCTTTGCGGATGACGCCCGCCGTGACGATCAGCGGATACCCCCGCAGGATGTTCCTGCCCTCGTACGTGTTCGCAACGGTTTTCGCCACCGCTGATCCCCCGCCCCCGGTGCCGGCCTGCGCGCCTATTCTACCACGCGGCGGCCGTCTCGTTCTCAGATCGACGGCGTGCGAATTGGCTGGCTGCTGACAGCCGGGTGGCAGCGCGTCAGGCGGCTGGCTCGTCACCCCCCAGGGAGCGGCTCGAAGGAAAGCGGGTGTGCGCCAGAGAAACCGGATGCCGGGGCCCGGGTCGGACTCAGGCAGCGGGAGCCCGGGTAGGGAGCTGCGGGGGAGACCGAACAAAGGGGGGCGCGGCGCATGAGGCCGAGTACGTTTTCCATAGTGGCGTATGACCCTGACAGGCAGGAATGGGGGGTGGCGGTGGCCTCCAAGTTCCTGGCCGCGGGGGCCGTGGTGATGCACGCCCGCGCCGGGGTGGGGGCGGTGGCCACCCAGGCGCACGCCAACGTCAGTTACGGTCCCCGGGGCCTGGAGTTGATGGCGGCGGGCATCCCCGCCCCGGACGCGGTGCGGCAACTCACCGCGGCGGACGAGGAGCGTCACCTGCGCCAGGTGGGGCTGGTTGACGCCGCCGGCCGCAGCGCCACCTTCACCGGGGAGGGCTGCCTGTCCTGGGCGGGGGGCATCGCAGGGGAAGGTTTCACCTGCCAGGGCAACATCCTGGCCGGCGAGCAGGTAGTGCGGGGCATGGCGGATACCTTCCTCGCCACCCGTGGCTCCCTGGCCCGGCGCCTGCACGCGGCCCTCCTGGCGGGCGACCGGGCGGGAGGGGACCGGCGGGGCAGGCAGTCGGCGGGCATCCTGGTGGTGCGCGCGGGAGGGGGATACGGCGGCCTCAGCGACCGCTACATGGACCTGCGCGTGGACGACCACCCCGACCCGGTGGTGGAGCTGGGCCGCCTCATCGATTTGCACGATCTCTACTTCCTGCCACCGGCCCCCGAGGACATCCTGCCGCTGGACGAGGCCCTGATCAAGGAGATCCAGGAGGGACTGAGGGGACTCGGCTACTGGGCGGGTGCGACGGACGGCCGCTGGTCGCCGGAACTGGAAGCGGCACTGTCCACTTATGAAGGCGTGGAGAACCTGGAGGAGAGGCACCGCCCCGGACCCGAGATCGACCGCAAGGTGCTCTCTTTGCTCCGGGGCCAGATCGCCCACCTGCGGGGCCGGACGGGCTCCTGCGTACGGGATTAGGCCGCGCGGCTGCGGGCCCGTCCGTGCGAGATTGGAGCGCGCGGCTGCGGGGCCGCGAAGATCATGGCTGCGGCGCGGATTGACTCCCCGTGCGGGGCGCCGGCTTTTTCCGGCGCCGCCACCAGGCGGCCGACATGCGCGCCAATCCAAAGGGAACACTGATCGCGTGGCCGGTGGCCACGTCGTATGTGAACACATGCCCTGCCGCCGACGCATCCCCCAACAGGACCCGCAGGGCCACTCCCGCTTCCCAGGCTGCCACGATCAGGGGCACGGGGGGCGCAACCCCCGCCGCCAGGATTTCGTCCCCGGTGGGGAGGTCCGCGTCTTCGTAGAAGTGCTCCAGACCGGGGCGGTCGGGCATGATGAGCGTGACGCGGCCCTGCCACCCGCTTACGGCGGCGTGCACCAGGGGCAGGCCCAGCTCGCGGCAGCCGCGCTGCAGGATCAGGCGGTCTCGCCCGCTGTCCAGGCAGTCCACCACCACCCGGTTCCGCTTCGTTGCTCCAAATGGCTCTTCCAGCAGGCTGCGGGCGGTCTCCGGCGTGAGCGCCTGCCGCCTGGCCACCACGCGCGTGTGGGGGTTGACGTCCCGGATGCGTTCGCCGGCCACTTCGGCCTTCGACCTCCCGATGGTGGAGGAGCTGGCCAGCAGCTGCCGGTTGAGGTTGGATTCCTCAAAGACGTCCCGGTCCACCAGCACCAGGGTGCCCACTCCGGCTCGGGCCAGCGTCTCCGCCACCAGCCCACCGGCACCTCCGAGCCCGATCACCGTGGCCTGCGCGTCCAGGAGGCGCAGCTGGCCCTCTGCGCCCATGACCCCCATATTCCGCAGGAACCGGGCGGGCACCGTGCCGGCGGCCAGGCCCAGGCAGATGAGTTCCCTGACCGGGATACCCCACTCCCCGGCCACCGCCTCCAGGTCGGCTTCCCCCACCACCAACCACCGGCCCTCCCGGCGACCTCGCCCCTGCAGGGCCGCCACCGCTCCCCCGGCGCTCCCGTGCTGCTGCATCCCACACCCCCCACGTTGCCTGTTCGTCGTGTCGAAACCCACTCCTCTCTGCCGGGTCCGCCGGACGGCAGGCTGTTCCGCGGGCGGGGCTGCAGGCGGCTCAGGCGCGGGCCGGCGTGCCGTCGGGCCGGTAGTACCGGCGGGGCAGCCCGAGGGCGACATTGACCACTGAATTGCTGGCACCCTCTGATGGGTGAGAAAGGGCAGTTCACCTGGGCGCGGGTTAATGGGAGGATGGAGGTTGCTGCACCGTGACGTTCCTTCCTGTCGGCCTTCTGGCGCATGTGGTAGCGGATCTGCCGGCAGGTAATGCGGGCGCCCAGGCCGAAACGTAGTGCGTGCGGCCGGAGCGCGCCGGGCGGCCGGGCGCCATGGGCGTGCCGGGTAGGCGTGCGGGGTGTCCTGCCTGGTAGCTGTGCCGGATCCGGGCGACGGGAGGGCGGGGTCGGCCGACGGGGTCGTCGTTGGCTCCGCAGATGAGTCATCACGGGGGGCGGAAAATGCTGCGCAGGAAGTTCGGGTCACAGGGCTTCGAGGTTTCTATCCTGGGTTTTGGCATGATGCGGCTTCCGGTCGTCGATGACGACCCGGCGAAGATAGATGAAGAAAAGACGGCGGAAATGGTGAGCTATGCCGTGGAACACGGCGTCGACTACATCGACACCGCCTACAGCTATCACCGCGAACAGAGCGAGGTGGTCGTCGGCCGCCTACTGGGGGGCGGGTACCGGGAGCGCGTGAAGCTGGCCACCAAGTGCCCTACCTGGCTGGTCAAGTCCCACGAGGACTTCGACCGGTACCTCGACATCCAGCTCGAGCGGCTGCAGACGGACCACGTCGACGTGTACCTGATGCACGGCCTCACCGTAGAACGGTGGAAGACGCTGGTGAAGGCCGACGTGTTCCGGTTCTTCGAGCGCGCCCGGGCCGACGGCCGCGTCCAGCACGCGGGCTTCTCCTTCCACGACAGCCTGGAGGTCTTCAAGGCCATCGTGGACGCCTACCCGTGGGATCTCTGCCAGATCCAGTTCAACTACATGGACGAGCACTTCCAGGCCGGGATCGAAGGTCTCGGTTATGCCGGCGGGAAAGGCCTGGCCGTGGTGGTCATGGAGCCCCTGCGCGGCGGGAGTCTCACGAAGAACGTCCCGCCCGAGGTGCAGGCCATCTGGGATCGCGCCCCCGTGAAGCGCACGCCGGCTGAATGGGGGCTGCGCTGGGTGTGGAATCATCCGCAGGTGACCGTGGTGCTGAGCGGCATGAGTACCATGGAGCAGCTGGCAGAGAACATTCGCACCGCCGGGACGGCCCTGCCCAACTCCCTCACCGGGGAGGAACTGGCCCTGGTGGAGGAGGTCAGGGCCGCCTACCGCCGGCGCACGAAGGTCGACTGTACCCACTGTGGCTACTGCACTCCGTGCCCGCAGGGGATCTCCATCCCGGACCTGTTCGGGCTGTACAACGACGCGTCCGTGTATGGTTCTCTCGGGGAGCTGGCCAGGCACTGCGACCGGGTCAAGGAGCGCCTGGGGGACCCCGCCAGTTGCGCGGAGTGCGGGCAGTGCGAGTCGGCCTGTCCCCAGGGTCTCCCCATACCGCAGTACCTCAAGGAGATGGTCGCCGCCCTCACCGCCCTCGCCGGCCCCACGCCCGGCGCCTGAGCGCCCTTGCCGCCCTCGCCCGCCCTGCCCGCAGCACATAGCCGCCCTCGCCGCCCGCGGCTCCGACCCCCGGCGAGCGCGGTGCCTGGAAGGAGGTACGTGGGGTGGAGATACCTGTCGGGCAGTGGTACCGGGCCATCGAAAGGCGCCGTTCGCGCCGGCATTTCGACCGGCTGCCGGTTGAGCCCGGGCTGCTCGGGCGGATGGAGGCTGTGTGTGCGGAGTTCCGCCCCTATGGGGAGGCGCGGGCGGTGTTGGTACCGCGCCCGGCAGATGAGGTGTTGAGGGGGCTGGTGGGGAGCTACGGGCAGGTCAAGGGGGCGCCGGCCTACGTGGCCCTGGTGGGGGACATGAGGAGCCCCTACGTACAGGAGCGAGTCGGCTACACCGGCCAGGCGCTGGTGCTCGAGGCCACCTCCCTCGGTCTGGGTACCTGCTGGGTGGGAGGGTTCTTCCGCCCCGAGGTGGCGGGCCGGCTGCTGGGTGTGGGCGCCGGAGAGCAGGTGATGGCCGTCATCCCCTTCGGTCGTCCTGGTCACTGCACCTGGGAGGAGTCCCTCATGACCGGGTTTGCTCGCTCGCACCACCGGAAGCCGCTTGCCCAATTGATGGTCCAGGATCACCCCGGGAGCGGGCTGCCCGAAGAAGCCCGCTGGCCGGGGTGGGTGCTGGCCGCCCTCGAGGCTGCCCGGCTGGCCCCGTCCGCAGTGAATCGCCAGCCATGGCGCTTCAGCGTAGAGGTTGCGTCTCCCCCCGACCAGGCCGGCTGCACGATCACCGTCTCGGTGGCGGGAGGGCGCGACCCCGGCGGCATCAGCAGACGCCTGGACTGCGGAATCGCCATGCTCCACATCGAGGTTGCCGCGCTGGCCCATGGGGTGCGAGGTTCCTGGGAGCCGCTCCATCCGCCCCAGGTGGCGCGCTTCGTGCAACCCCGGATGGCGCAACTCTCCCGACCTCAGTGACCTTCGAACCTGGCCTCCATGGGGAGATCGGCGTGAACCAGGTCGATCGGTACGGGGAAGTCCCACACGAGTCCCCCTCCTCGCTATTATCCTCCAGTATCTTACATCCTCCACTATCTTACACGGATGCCATCATTCTCCTGCCAGTTTACCAGGATTATATCGGATTCCCAGCATTGTCCTGTCCTCGGCAGGAGGTTATCCACAGGTGGTGAAAATCTCGCCTGGTTGGCAGGAAGTGGGTGGTGCCTTTTTCGACAGATGCCGGGTACATGGCGGTCTTTCGGGGTGCGGAGGTCACCTGCCGGCCTGGCAGCTTCGACATAAGTCGGCGGTGGGACAGGTTATGTAGACGGCGGCTGCGCCGGAGCCAGGCTGGAGGGGCCGCCGGCCCCCGTTCTGGACAATTCTTCGCCGCTTCCTTCGCCTGCGAGCGGTGAAAGAATCGCCGCCTGGCCGGTCGGAGCAGGTCGGCCGGCCTGGGGTGTGGAAGCTGGTCGTGGGTGATGATTATGCCGGAGTTGTGGGAGCCGAGTATCGCGGATGTGTACCGGGCGCGGACGGTGGTAGGCAGGTTCCTGCGACCCACGCCGCTGATCAGGCCCGGCGCCCTGGGTGAGGCGCTGGGATGCGAGACGTGGTTGAAGTGCGAGAACCTGCAGCCGATTGGGGCGTTCAAGGTTCGGGGTGGCCTCAACCTGGTGTCACGCCTGACGCCGGACGAGAGGCGGAACGGGGTCATCACGGCGTCCACCGGGAATCACGGGCAGTCCATCGCGTACGCGGCGCGGGCCTTCGGGGTGAGGGCCATCATCGCCGCACCGGAGGGCGCCAATCCCTACAAGGTGGAGGCGATGAGGCGCCTGGGGGCGGAGGTGGTCCTGCGGGGAAAGGATTTCGACGAGGCCCGCCTGTGGGTGGAGGAGGAGGCGCAACGACAGGGCTACCGCTACGTGCACTCCATGAATGAGCCCCTGCTCATTGCCGGGGTGGCCACCGCCTACCTGGAGATCCTGGAGGAGGTCCCCGACCTGGATTACATCATCGTCCCCATCGGGGGCGGCAGCGGGGCGTGCGGGGCGTGTATCGTGGCCAAGAGCCTGAATCCCGCCATCCAGGTGATCGGCGTACAGGCGGAGCGCGCTCCGGCCGTCTACCTGTCCTGGAAGCAGGGTCGTTTGGTGGAGACGCCGGATTGCGACACCTTCGCCGAGGGGCTGGCCACCCGGGTGGCGTTTGAGTTACCGTTCAGTATCCTGCGCCGCTACCTGGACGACATGGTACTGGTGTCCGAGGATGATATGAAGGACGCCGTCGTCCTGCTCCTGGAGACGGCTCACCAGCTGGCCGAGGGCGCGGGGGCGGCCGCCACCGCAGCCGCGTTGAAGATGCGGAATGAGCTGGCCGGGAAGAAGGTGGCGCTCATGCTCTCCGGAGGGAATATCACCGTGGATACCCTGCGCAGCATCCTCTGCCGCCGCACGGACACCTGAGGGCGCGGCGGGTGTCAATGGCGCCGGTCGTGGCGGTGCGGCGGTGTCAGCGGCGGCGGGGTGCGGTGGGTGACTGGCACTGGGCGACCAGGCCCCGGGATTGGAGCTTCTTGAGCGCGTTGGTGATGAGGAAGGCGGGGATGGGCAGTGCCCGGCAGATGTGGTGCTCCGAGGTGGCGCCGGCCAGCTGCAGGTAGCGCAGGATGACCTCCTCGGTCGCCTGGGACCGGCCGAGGGACGATGCTGCTGCTACTGCGGCGGGAAAGCGGCGCGGGAAGATGTCCCATACGTAGGTGTATTTGCGGGGTCCCTCGGGCCGCGTGCCCGCGGGGACCAGGAGCATGGCTGTTTGCAGTTCCGTCAGCGCGCGGTCGAGGGTCGCCCGGGTCACCGCGAAGTGCCGCCCGAGTTCAATGGTCGAGGTGGGCCCCGAGGCGGCGATGTGCTCGTAGACGGTGCAGGCGAAGCCCCCCGCCCGAGCCTCGTCCAGGGCATTGGCGCAGTCGTCCGCGTCGCCCAGATTGCCGGTCATGGCGTAGAACGGGGAGAGCATGCGGGATGAGACGTAGGTAGGCTTGCGGTGGATGAGCTTGCCGTAGTAAACGTGGCCTGACTCCAGGAAGGAGTCCTTCCAGGTCCATGCCCAGTCCCAGCGAGTGTCCTCGTCGTCCGTGGGCAGCAGCTCGAACAGGCCGGGCACTGCGGCCACGGAGAAGGGGCAGTCGGGCGGCTCAGGGGTGAAGGCGTGGCAGAAGCCGAGTTGCTCCACCAGGTGCAGAACCTGCTCTGGCGTCGATACGCTGAAGCCTTCGCGTAGCTTCAGTCTGAACGCTGCCACGGCGTCCCGCACGCCCGCTTCGTCCCAGACCGCCCGCGCAGCGGCGTTCGCCTCGGCCCGTGCCGCCCGCGCAGCGGCGTTCGCCTCGCCGCTCGGACCCACCGCCTCAGTGACGGTGCTGTCCATCCCGGGTGCATTGCCGGCTATGCCCGTCCAGTACCACATCACGTAGAGGATAGCAGAACAGGCGTCCCTCTGCCACGTGTCCGGGCGCAGCCTGTTCCGGCGGGGTGCGCGCGGGGCCGGCGTGTTGCGGCCACGGGGTGTGCTGTTCTGCTGGCGGGCGACCCCAGAAGGAATTGACACGGGGTGGCAGCGAACATCTGAGCAGGCATGCGACGGACGAAACGGATCGACCCGGGGGTGGTGTGGTGGAGCGGTCGATGGTGGCACCATGCGGGCTGGACTGCGCCGTTTGCGACATCTACCTGGCGCAGACGGATGCGGAAGTCAGGCAGCGGATGATCAGGTGGTTCCGCGAAAAGCGTGGTATCGAGCTCCGGGACGAAGACGTGCGCTGCGACGGCTGCCGTGGGGACCGTGCCAGGCACTGGTCTCCGGGGTGCTGGATACTCAAGTGCTGTGTCGACGAACGGCGCCTGGATTTCTGCAGCCAGTGCGGGGAGTTCGCCTGCCCGCGACTGGAGGAGTGGGCGGCCGGGCATGAGGACTACGGTCGCGCCCTGGCGCGCCTGAAAGGCATGGCAGAGCACACCTAGCGGGCCGGCACTCGGAAGACGCATCGGGGCCCGGGCCAGGTTGGGTGGGATGGAGTGCCCGCCGGGGTGGGCGCGGCGGGGAGTGCCTGCAGGCGCCGGGCTCAGGTGGCTACCAGGGTGCACCACTCCAGAGTGGTTTCCGCTACCGGGAGGGCGTCAATTCCTGCCTCCGGGATGAGGGCGCTCCGCGGGGTGGGAAGTGCCCTGGCCCGGCGGGTGTTGACGACCTCCACCCGCCATCCAGATCTGTTGAACAGGTCCAGGGCCGTGTCGCGGAAGAGAAAGGGATGCAGGCCGTGGGCCTCGATGGCCTCGCGGTTGATGCGGTCGTCCGGAGCGTAGAAACACGAGATGGCGTAGAACGTACCGGACACGATACGCCTGAGTTCCCGGAGCAGATCACCGGGGTGCTCGATGTTGGCGAGTCCGGCGAAGGTGGTGAGTGCGGTCACACTGACGTCCCGGAAGGGGGTGCGCCGGGCGTCAAAGGCGAGCAGGCTCACCCGGTCGTAAAGCCCCGCGAACTCCAGATAGCGGCGGTCCCGGCGCAGAACCCGGGGGCTGAAGTCACTGGCTACGACGGGCCGGTCGAGGTGGCGCGCCAGCTTCTCCACCAGGCCGCAGCGCCCTGATGCCAGATCGACCACCGGATGGACCCGGCCCGGGGGCGGGTGGCCCTGGCTGGCTCCTGCATGCTCCTGGCCCCCCGCCGGGTGGTCGTGGCTGGCCGTCGCATGGTGGTGCGCTGATGCCGGATGGTGGCCGGCCAGGCGGTCACACAGGTACTTCATCTGGCTGTCCACCGCGGCATTGTACTCATCGGTGTACAATTCCCGTCCCGCTTGCGCTTCCAGGGCAGCCGCCCCTGCGTAATCGCCCCGTTCCTCAAGGACCATGGCACGGAAAAAGCGATCCGCGGCCGCCAGGGTCCCCGGGTCTGAGTTGAGCAGCCGGTCCTCGATATCGGGGTGGTCGCGCAGGTACCGGTCCAGGCCGCTCTCCACCTGCTCCCAGAGGTCGTGCCGCGGCAGATCGGGTGTCAGGAAAACCCCGATGCCTTCTCGGACAGGATACTCGGCCCCGCACGCTGTGCAACGGATGTCGGCCCATTCGATGTGACCTGCCTGCTCTTCCTCGATATGGAAGCGGAGTTCGCCCCCACAGGCGGGGCACTTGAGCATTTCCAGCAGATAGTGGTGCATCGTCTCGCCTCCAGGTCGGCGTCCATACCTGCTTCCAGGCGCCCCTTGCGCTGACCCAGCCCAGGTGAAGGGCTGAGCTGGTGCTGGTGAGCCTGACGGCTTCTTCCACGGAAAAACCCCAGGCAAGCAGATTGCTGAAGGCCTGCGCCCCCCGGCGCACGGGGGACAGGTAGGGCCCCTCGCAGTGGACGCCCAGGACCGCGGCCCCGCTCCAATCGCCGCGTTGGTGCTCGGGCCGGTCTGGTGGGTACCTCCCATAATGCCGGGGCCGGACGACGCGTCTGTAACAAGGATACGATGCCGGCGCGGGCATTCCTCTGTTCGGCGACGGGCTGCGGGATGCCCTGGACCCCCGCATGAAAACCTAGAACCGGTATGACACCGGGAAGGCCGGTGACGTGACGCCCCAAAGGGCGGTGAAGTTGGATGTCGCGCGGGCTGGTGAGCGGGCCATCCGAAGCACAGCGGTTCCTCAGGGCGGTGGGGTGGGTGGTGCTCACGCTGTCAGCTTGCGTGGCGCTCATGCTCTCAGGGTCCGGATGTGCCCTGCCCGCCGGGTGCCGTGGCCCCTCGGCGAACCCCGTTCCCGATGACCAGATTCTCGCTTCGGCGCGGGACGCCCTGGCTGCTCTCGCTCGGGAGAGGCAGGTCGACGAGCGCACTACAATATGGCAGGTGGATGTGGCAGTGGCACAGGGCCGGGTTACCCTGACCGGTAAGAGCAGCTCGCCCCAGCTCAAAGATGAAGCGGTGACGGTTCTCCGTCGTCTCCCCGGGGTGCGGGAGGTCACCGATGCCGTGCAGGTCCTGCCCCATCCTGCCCTGGGCGACAGGGTGCGGGGAGTGATAAGCCTGCCCGTGGTCAACCTGGGCGATGCCCCCGGCCAGGCTGAGGGCAAGCACACGGTGACCCAGGCCGTGCTGGGGATGGTGGTGGACGTCCTGGAGGAGGAGGAGGGGTGGTACCGGGTCAGCATGTGGGATGGCTACCTGGGGTGGGTGGACGGCCGCTCCCTGGTCCCGGGCACCCGGGCGCAGGCAGATGCCTTCCTGGCGGGAAAGAGGGCGGTGGTCACCGCCCGGCTGGCTCCCGTGCGGGCCTCCCCTCCGGGGGACGGGCGGGAGGTCCTGCCCCAGCAGGCGGTGGAGGGAACCGAACTGCCCTGGCTGGGGGAGCAGGGAGGATGGGTACGGGTGGGGTTGCCGGGGGGAGGACAGGGGTTCATCGCCGCCAGCCAGGTGAAGGTCTACCCGGGCCACGGGATGGTCTCTGCGGAGAAGAAGGATGCCCGCGCCGTGATAGCGACCGCCCACCGCTACCTGGGCGTGCCCTATCTGTGGGGTGGGACGACGGGTTACGGGTTCGACTGCTCGGGCTTCACCCAGTTTGCCTTTCGGGTCAACGGCTGGCAGATACCGCGGGACGCCGACATGCAGTACGGTGCGGGTGCGCCCGTGGTCGACCGCGCGAAGCTGGCGCCCGGTGATCTGGTCTTCTTCACCACCTACAAGGCGGGGCCGTCCCACGTGGGCATCTACATGGGCGGGGGCCGGTTCATCCACAGCGGTTCCCGCGGCGTGGCCATCAACAGCCTTGACCCCGCCGATCCCGAGTACAGCTCCTACCTGAGCGGCCGCTTCCTGGGCGGCCGCCGCATCATCTCCTCCTCCCCGTAACCCCACTTCGCATTCCGGTTCGGGTGGCGATGGCGGTGTTGAGGAGCAGGTAGATAAGTGCTGAGACGAGGGCCAGGACGGCAGCGCCGGTGAAGAGGTTTTCTCCGCCGTAACGCCCGAGCAGGGCGCCTCCGGCCACCGGGGCCACCAGGTTTGACCCGGACCATGGCAGGGAGGAAAAGGCCAGGTAGCGGGCTCGCAGTTCGGGGGGAGCCAGGTCGGCGGCCAACTGGGTGAGTCCCGGGGCCAGGACCATTTCCCCCAGGGTTACCACGGCCATGAAGGCCAGCAGCGCCGGTAGGCTGCCGACGCGCGCCCATCCGGCAAACCCGACGGCGTAGAGTGTGGCTCCCCCCGCCATGGCCGTGCCCAGCCACTTTCCCCTGATGCGGCGGGCGATGGGCATTTGCAGCAATACCACCATCAGGCCGTTCAGGGTGACCAGGTAACCAAACTGCTGTTCTCCGATACCACGGGCGTCCCTGAGGAAGATGTTCAGGGTCACGCCGATCTGGTTGTAAACCAGGCACACGAGGAAGGAGGCTCCCACCACGAGCAGGAAGACCCGGTCGGCCAGCACCTGGGCGTATCCTGCACCGACCGGGGGGGCAGGCGGTCGTTGTTGGCGGTCGCGGGTGGTCGGCCGTGCGGCGGCGGCCGACGGACGCGCGCCCGGGGTCGGCGCGTCGCCGGGGCCGGGCGAGTCCGGGGCGGGCGCGTCGCCGGGGCCGGGTGAGTCCGGGGCGGGCGCATCGCTGGTCTCGTGCGGGCGGGGTGACGACTCGGGGAGAGTGACGGCGATGATGACGGCAAAGGCCGCCAGGACAGCGGCGGTTCCCCAGAAGGCCGGAAGCAGGCTGCGGGCCGCCACAGCGCCTCCCACCAGGGCGCCGATGGCGCAGCCGGCGTTGACGGCCACCCGCAGGAGGCCGTATGCCTCCATCCGCCGCCCGGGGGGTGTCACGTCAGCGATGACGGCATGGGCGGCGGGAAGGAACAGGGGACTGCCCAGGCCGTGCAGCATGGTGAGCACGGCGATGGAGCGGAGGTCGCGGGTGAGGGCGAGGCCCACCAGGGCCAGGGCCTGCAGCCCAAGACCGGCCAGCATGACGGGGCGGCGGCCGCGGCTGTCGGCGAGATGGCCGGAGATCAGCTGGCCGGCTATGCCGGCGGCACCGTTGAGGGTCAGCATCAGCCCGGCCGCCAGCGGAGTGGCGCCCAGGCGGCCGGTGGTGTACATGGAGAAGAAGGGCCAGATGGAGAAATAGCCGATGCTGCTGGCGAGCTCACCCCACGTCAGGATCCACACGCGCCGGTCAAAGGATTTGCCCATCGTGTTCCTCTGCACAATCGAGTTCCCGTATCACCTCTCCGCGCCGGCCGGTAACAACACATTACCAACCGCGGGGTTGTCAGTGCAACTATCCAAGGGATTCGACAGGGAAAGACAGCACGGGACCCCACGGGCCGTCCCCTGACCGTGGCATAAGCCGGAGGGGACACCCCCTACGGGATGTCCCCTCCGGTTCAGTGATGCGATCTACGTCGTCAGAGGCCGCCTGATTGAGGTGCCTGAGGCTGGGGTGCCTGCGGCTGAGGCGCCTGGGGCCCCTGGCCACCCCGCTGCCACCGGCCGCCCCGTCCGCCGCCCATGCCGCTGCCGGGGACACCGGAGGGACAGCCGGTGCAATTGCGCACGAAGTCCAGCATCTGCGGCAGGCGGGCCTGGAAAGTGGCCATCACCTGGTCGGCCCTCTCCTGGGTGATCTTGCCTGCCGCCACAGCCTCGTCGAGGCGTTCCTTCACCTTGGCGGTGAGGAAGTCAATCACTTCCTGCCGGGTCTTGCCCCGCTCCTCCGCCACCTGCGCCACCGACTTACCGCTGCGCAGCGCCGCCCAGAAGTCCTCCGGGGTCATGCCCAGGAACCCGGCCAGCTCGTCCAGGGCCAGCCGGCCCGCCTGCATGTGGATTCCCATAGCCCCGCGCACCCCTTTGCCGCCGACCCGCGGCATTCCCCAGAGATCGGGGTTGCCCTGCTGGATGTGCTGGCGGATCCGGTCCGCCTGCTGGGCGGTCAGCTTCCCCTGGGTCTGAAGCTCGTCTACGATTGCGGTCGCTGCACGCTGCCAGGCCTGCCGGAACTGCTCGGGCGTCACGCCCAGCTCCGCACAGGTGCGATCCCGCAGTTGCACGCCCAGCTGGTCCAGCCCCGCACCGTTGCGAGCCCACAGCCGCCCGCCGCCGCCTGAGGCCAGCACCGGGGATGCCGCCAGCGCCAGCACGAGGGCACCGGCCAGCACCCACATCCACTTCCGCAACAGAATCGACCTCCTTCTCCCGCTCCCGATCCTGCACTTATCATACCCGCCAACCATGAAGGCTTTATGAAGAAGACTGCCGCACGTGCCTCGAAAGAAGGAGGAACGGTGCCCGCAGCAGCGAGCATCCTTATGGTGCCTGCCGCAGGGAAACAGGCCGGGTCGTGGTGTGACGAGGAATGCAACGGTAGCTCCGTTGCAACCCGGCAAGGGTAGAGGCCTGCCCGCGTCTCATGTTTGGTAGTCATATCTCAGAAGTGAGATGCCGGGGAAGGCCGTGGCCAGCCCCCAGCCTGGCGAGGCAGTAATGGACCCGTTGCCAAAACGCGGTCTTGCGCGACTCGTTAGTCCATGAGGCGGCTGGATGGCAGGCGGGTGAGAGCAGCGTGGCGGGAGAAAACCTGGCACGGTTCTTGCTCCAGAAGCTTTTATAGAACCGCACTCGTCGTTAGGAGGGATGTGTGGTGCCTCGCGCCAGCTACGAGGCAGTGGTGGCGGAATCCCAGAGGATCCTGGACATGATCGCCCGGAAGGAGCTCAGCCCCGAGGAGAGGGCCTGGGTGGTGGAGGCGACGGTCCGGGGGTTCCGCGATCACGTCAACCCCGGCTTTCTGGAGTATCGCAAGTCCGTATCCACCGACTACACCGCCGTGGAGTGGGACGACCGGGGCGTCACCTTCAAGGACGTCAACGGCAAGGTCTTCATCGACTGCCTGGGCGGTTACGGCATCTACAACTGTGGCCACCGCCATCCCAAGGTGATGGCGGCGGTGATGAACCAGCTGAATCGCCAGGCCCTGCACAGCCAGGAACTGCTGGACCCCCTGCGGGCCATGCTGGCCAAGCTGGTGGCGGACGTCACTCCCGGCGACCTGCAGTATTCCTTCTTCACCAACAGCGGCACCGAGAGCGTGGAGGGGGCCATGAAGCTGGCCCGCCTGCACACGGGCCGCAAGACTTACATCGCCGCGGTGAACGCCTTCCACGGCAAGAGCATGGGATCGCTGTCCCTGACGTCCAAGGCGGTGTTCCGCAAGCCCTATCTGCCGCTCCTGCCCCACGTGCACCACGTGCCCTTCGGGGACGCCCATGCCCTGGAGAAGACCATGGCCAGCTGCGCCTTCACTGGCGAGGAGGTGGCGGCGGTGGTGCTGGAGCCCGTGCAGGGCGAGGGCGGGGTGCACGTGGCTCCGGATGGCTATCTGCCGCGGGTGCGGGAGCTGTGCGACCGCCACGGGGCGCTCCTGGTGCTGGACGAGGTGCAGACGGGCATGGGCCGCACCGGGAAGATGTTCGCCTGCGAGCACTGGGACGTGGTGCCCGACGTCCTGTGCCTGGGCAAGGCCTTCGGGGGTGGCGTGATGCCCATCGGGGCCTTCGTCGCCACGGCCGAGGTCTGGCAGGAGATGACCCCGAATCCCTTCCTGCACACCACCACGTTCGGGGGCAACCCCATCGCCTGCGCGGCGGCCATCGCGGCCATCAACGTCATCCTGGAGGAGAAGCTGTACGAGCGGGCGGCGGTGGTGGGTGATTACTTCCTCCAGGGGCTGCGGGTGCTGGCCGACCGCTATCCGCGGGTGTGCCAGGAGGCGCGGGGCCTGGGTCTCCTCTTGGGGGTGGAGTTCCGCACCAACGAGCTGGGGTACGAGGGGGCGAAGGGTCTTTTCGAGAATGGGGTACTGGTGGCGGGCACGCTCATCAACGCCAAAACCGTCCGTTTCGAGCCTCCTCTCACAATTGAGAAAGAAGAAGTGGACACCGTGCTCAACATCCTGGAGTCCGTGCTCGCGCAAATCTCGCGCAGCCTGGGGTGAGAGTCATGGCGCAAATCGAGATCCTGTCCGTCGACAGGTCCAGGTGCACCGGTTGCCAGATGTGCCTGCTGGCCTGCGCGGCCACCCGCGAGGGGGTGTTCAATCCCCTCCGGGCCACCCTGCGGGTGGAGAAGCCGTACACGTACGCGGGTCCGGAGGTGAGCTTCTCCGCGTGCGACGGCTGCCTGAGCTGCCAGGAGGTGTGTCCCACCGCGGCCATCAGCGTGCGCGACGGTCACCTCCTCCTGGACCGGGACCTGTGCACGGAGTGCGGCCTGTGTGTCCAGGAGTGCCCGCGGGGCGTCATCCGTAGTGAGCCCGTCCGGCTATGCGACGGCTGTGCCGGCCGGGAGGGCGGGCCGGCCTGTGTGGCCTGGTGTCCGGTTGACGCCCTGTCCCTGGGGCAGGCAGTGGAGGAGGTGAGCTCCCGTGGCTGATGTGGCTGGTGGCCGCGAGCCCCGCGGCGCCAACGGTGGGCGCGAGCCCCGTGGTGCCAGTGAGGGCCGTGATACGTACGCGGGCAAGGTCCTGCGGGTGGACCTGGGGACGCTGTCGAGCTGGGCGGAGCCCCTCAACCGGGAGTGGGCGCGGCTGTTCTTCGGCGGCAAGGGTCTGGGCTTCCGCTACTTCTACGATGCCGTGCCGGCGGGAACCGATCCCCTGGCGCCGGGCAGCGCCCTCGTCTTCGTGACGGGGCCGCTGACGGGGACCCTGGCCCCGTGCACGGGCAAGCTGGGGGTGGTGACCAGGTCGCCTGCCACGGGGACCATCCTGGACTGTTCGGTGGGGGGCACGGTGGGGCCCCAGTTGAAGTACGCCGGGTACGACCTGGTGGTGATCACGGGGCGGGCTCCCCATCCCGTGGTGCTGGTGATCGACGACGACCGCGTTTGGTTCCGGGACGGCGACGACGTGTGGGGAAAGGGCTGCCACGAGACCGAGTTCCGCCTGCGGGATTCCCTGGGGGAGGGCTTCCGCATCATCTCCACCGGACCGGCGGGGGAGAACCTGGTGCCCATGGCCTGCCTGACCTCGGAGCTGTACCGGCAGGCGGGCCGGGGTGGGGTGGGTGCGGTGATGGGGTCCAAGCACCTCAAGGCGGTGGCCGTGCGGGGCACCGGTGCCCTGGTTGCCCCCGACATGGGCCGCTTCCTGGAGTTCACCCACCGGGCCATGCGGGAGGACCTGCTCACCGACACCAACCTGTGGGCCTACACCGACGGCACCCCCATGATCGTGGGGCTTTCCCAGTCGGCGGGCATCCTGCCCACCCGCAACTTCCAGAGCGGCACTTTCGCTGCCGCCGATGCCATCGGTGCCGAGGCGGTGCGCTCCCTGCGGGTGGCCAAGAAGTCTTGCTTCGGCTGCGGCCTGGGCTGCGGCAACTTCCTGCGCGCCCCCGCGGGCTCCGCGGGCAGCGGTGGCGCGGCGGTGGGCGGTGGCAGTGCGGCGGTGGGCGGTGGCAGGGGCGCGGCGGGCTGGCCGGGGGAGGGGACGGTGGAGGGTCCCGAGTACGAGACCCTGGCCCTCACCGGCTCCAACTGCGGCATCGGGGACCTGGGGGCGGTGATCGAGTTCAACCGCCTGTGTGACGACCTGGGGCTGGACACCATCTCCACGGGCGGGGTGGTGGCCTTCGCCATGGAGCTGGCCGAGCGGGATCTGGCCGACCTGGGCCTGCGCTTCGGTGACGTGGAGTCCTACCTGCGGGCGCCCGTGCTCATCGCCCGCGCCGAAGGGGTAGGGAAGGAGCTGGGGCGGGGGGTGCGCTACCTGGCCGGGCGGTACGGGGGCAGGGAGTTCGCCATGGAGGTCAAGGGCCTGGAGTTCCCCGGGTACGAGCCCCGCGGCTCCTGGGGAATGGCCCTGGCCTACGCCACCGCCGACCGGGGAGCGTGCCACATGCGGGCCTGGCCGGTGGCCGATGAGGCCTTCGGCAGCCTGGATCCCTTCACCGGGGAAGGGAAGGCGCAGCTGGTCATCAACGGGCAGCACCAGAACTCCGTCAAGTTCTCGCTCATCTTTTGCGACTTCTGGGCCCTGAGCCTGGAGCTGATGGCGGGGTTCTGCTCCGTGGCCCTGGGCCGCGAGGTGACGGCGGAGGAACTGCGCCTGGCGGGCGAGCGCATCTGGAACCTGGGCAGGCTGCTCAACGTGCGCGAGGGGTTCCGCCGGGAGCACGACTACCTGCCCGGCCGCGTGCTGGAGGAGCCGCTGCCCGATGGGCCGGCCGCGGGTAAGGTGGTGCCGGCGGAGGTGTTCCGGGCCATGCTGGACGAGTACTACTGCCTGCGGGGCTGGGACGAGGCCGGCGTGCCCACCCCGGCCAGGCTGGCCGAACTCGGGCTGGGAGGGATGTAGCGTGGGCGCCATCCGGTTGCAGACGGCCGTCCCCGGCCCGCGCACGCAGGAGCTGCTGGAGCGCCGGGCCCGTTTCGTACCCGCGGGGGTTTCCTTTGCCACCCCGCTGTTTGTGGAGCGGGCGGAGGGCGCGCTGCTCGAGGACGTGGACGGCAACGTATTCATCGACTTCGCGAGCGGCATCGCGGTGGTGAACGCGGGTCACTGTCCGCCGCCGGTGGTGGAGGCGGTGCGGGAGCAGGCGGGGCGGTTTCTGCACACCTGCTTCATGGTGGTGGGCTACCGGGTGTACGTAGACCTGGCGGAGGCCCTGGCGAAGGTGGCGCCGGGTGCTACTGCCAAGAAGGTCATGCTGGTGAACAGCGGGGCGGAGGCGGTGGAGAACGGGGTGAAGGTGGCCCGGAAGGCGACGGGCCGGCAGGCGGTGGTGTGCTTCGACCACGCCTTCCACGGTCGCACCCTGCTCACCATGACGCTCACC
>JASEFA010000002.1:0-82045 GCA_030019365.1 Bacillota bacterium | reverse complement strand
CCCGGCCTTCCGGAAGCCCACCAAGCCGGTGGGGCCGTTTTACGACGAGGAGTATGCGCGGAGGAAGGTGGCGGCGGGGGAGACCTGGGTGGAGGATGCCGGTCGCGGCTGGCGGAAGGTGGTGCCTTCGCCCGATCCCGGGGAGATCGTGGAGCTGGAGGTTATCCGCCGGCTGGCGCGGGATCATGCCATCGTGATCTGCACGGGTGGTGGGGGCATTCCGGTGGTGCGGGAGCCGGACGGTACGCTGCGCGGGGTGGAGGCGGTGATCGACAAGGATCTGGGCGGGCAGCGGCTGGCCACGGGTCTGGGTGCGGACGTATTCATGGTCCTGACGGATGTGCCCCAGGTGGCGCTGGACTACGGTAAGCCCACCCAGCGTCACGTGTCGCGGCTGACGGTGGCGGAGGCGCGGGCGCTGCAGAAGGAGGGGCATTTCAAGCCGGGGAGCATGGGTCCCAAGGTGGAGGCCTGCTGCCGGTTCGTGGAAGCCGGTGGGAGCCGTGCCATCATCGGCTCGCTCATGCAGGCGCTTGACGCCCTGGCCGGCCGGGCCGGGACCTGGATAGTGCCGTAACTCTGGAAGAACTTCCCTGAACAATGGCAAGGGTCACGAAGGGGGCAGGGAGAAATGTTTGACTTGAAGGGCCAGGATCTTCTGCGCACGCCGGACTGGCCGCGGGAAGCCCTGGACCGGGCGATAGAGCTCGCCGGGGAGATGAAAGCCAACCGGTGGCATCCGCGCTACCTGGATCTGCTCAAGGGCAAGACCATGCTCATGCTGTTCTACTCTGAGTCCAGCCGCACCCGGCAGTCCTTCGAGGCAGCCATGACCGAGTTGGGGGGTCACGCGCAGTTCCTGGAGCCCCAGAAGATGCGTGTCCAGACCAGGACCTACCGGGGTGAGGTGGTGAAGGATACCGCCGGAGTGATGTCGCGCTACGGGCAGGTCGTCGGGGTCAGGATCGCGGAAGACAAGCTGGACCGCTACGGAGAAGGGTACGCGCTCATCAAGGAGTATGCCGACCACGCCTCCGTACCCGTGATCAACATGTGCGACGATACCTATCACCCCTGCCAGGCCCTGGCCGACCTGATGACGCTGCAGGAAGCGTTCGCACAGAAGGAGTTCCATGGCAGGAAGTTCCTGCACGTGTGGGGCTACTCGCCCACCAAGGCGCGCAGCTGGTGCTCGGTGCAGGAAAGCCTGCTCCTGCAGGCCCGATACGGGTGGGACATCACCGTCGCGTATCCCCCCGGGTTCGACCTGGACCCCGCCATCATCGAGCAGGCGAAGGGTTACGCTGCCCGGGCGGGGGGGAAATTCGAGATCACCCACGACCTGGAGGAAGCTTACCGGGGCGCCCACGTGGTGTACTCGCGCAACTGGATGAGCCCGCGCCGCTACGAGATCGGGATGGAGGCTGAACTGGCGAGCTATAGGCCGTACCAGCACTGGTGCACCACCCCAGAACTCATGGCGAAGACAGAAAACGCCTGCTTCGTCCACCCCATGCCCATCGAGCGCGGGTTCGAGGTGGCGGACGAGGTGGTGGATTCGGACCGCTCCCTGGTCTACGATCAGGCGGAAAACCGGCTGCACGTGCAGAAGGCCATCCTGGCCCTGGTGCTGGGGGCTCTCACCTGAGAATGGCCGGCCCGGAGGTAGCTGAGGGGTGGGCGCGTGGGGAGTGTGGCCTGGGGGGTGAAGGTGTGACGGGAGAGGTCGAGGCGCTCGCGCACTACGAGGCGGATGCCAGGGAGTGCACGGGGTGCCGGTACTGCGAAGCCGCCTGCAGCCTGCATCACTTCGCCCGGGTGGCCCCGGCCCTGGCCCGCGTGCGGGTGAGGCGGTACGACGACGGGCGGGACGAGGTGGTCATGTGCCGCAACTGCGCCGACCATCCCTGCGTGGACGCCTGCCCCACGGGAGCCCTCGCCGTGCGGGACGGCCACGTGGACCTGGAGCGGGACCTGTGCACCGCCTGCCGGGCCTGCCAGGAGGCGTGTCCCCACGGGGCGGTGTTCCTGCATCCCCAGGAAGAGTACCCGCTCATCTGCATCCAGTGTGGTACCTGTGCGGCGTTCTGCCCACCGGGGGTGATGAAGCTTGTCCGGGTATGCGGGTAGGATCCTGCGGGTCGACCTGACGCGGGGCGAGGTCAGGAAGGAACCCCTGGATCACGAGCTGGCTCGTCGCTTCCTGGGGGGCACCGGGTACGCCTCCTGGCTCCTCTACCGCGAGGTGGGGCCGGAAGTGGATCCCCTGGGCCCCCATAACCGGCTCTACTTCTTCACGGGGCCCTTCACGGGCACCATGTGGCCCCAGGGCAACCGCTACGTGGTAACCACCCGCTCCCCCCTCACCGGGATCTGGGGGGAGGCCCACGCCGCCGGGCACTGGGCCCCCGCCCTCAAGTTCGCGGGGTACGACGGGCTGGTGGTGGAAGGAGCTTCCCCCCGGCCCGTTTACGTTTTCGTGGAGGACGGGCGGGTGGAGATCAGGGACGCCGCTCACCTGTGGGGGAGGAACGTCCACGAGACCGAAGACATCCTGTTGGACGCCCACGGCGACGACTGCCGGGTGGCCAGCATCGGGCCCGCGGGGGAGAACCTGGTGCTGGTGGCTGCCATCGTTAACGACCGCGACCGGGTGGCGGCCAGGTGCGGCGTGGGGGCGGTGATGGGGGCCAAGCGGCTGAAGGCCATCTGTGTGCGGGGCACGGGCGGGGTGGAGGTGGCCGACCCGGCCCGCTATCCCGACTTCTGCCGCCGCATGGTCGGGAAGCTGCTGGACGACCCCATCGCCGGCACCCGTGTGGTTTACGGCACCGCCGGCCTCATGGAGATCATGTCGGACATAGGCCGGGTTCCCGCCTGGAACCTTCGTTCAGGGGTGTTCCCGGCCGCCCGCCGCATCGGGGGCAGGCGACTGCGGGACGAGTACCTGATCAAGCCGCGGGCCGACTTCGCCTGCGCCCAGCGCTGCGGCCGTTACGTGGAGGTGAAGGAGGGTGGCTTCCGCTGCCGCACGGGCGGACCCGAGTTCGAGACCCTGGCCGCCCTGGGGTCCCGCTGCGGGGTGGACGACCTGGAGGCGGTGATCTACGCCGGTTACCTCTGCAACGTGCTGGGGATGGACACCATCGGCGCCGGGGCGGTGATTTCCTGGGCTATGGAAGCGTGGGACCGGGGGTTGCTCCCCCGGGAGCTGGCGGGCGACCTGGACCTGACCTGGGGTAACGCCGACACCGTGGTGGAGCTCACCCGCCGGCTGGCCTACCGTCGGGGCCTGGGGGACCTGCTGGCAAACGGCTCCCTGCGCGCGGCCCGCGAGCTGGGCCGGGAGGCAGGGAAGCTGGTCATGCACGTCAAGGGGATGGAAATCGCCGGGCAGGAGCCGCGGGGACAGAAGTCTATGGGGCTGGCCATGGCCACTTCCGCCCGCGGGGCCGACCACCTCTACGCCTTCCCGGTGCTGGACGAGGGCGGCTTCGACGAGGAGATCAGGCGGGTTTACGGTCCCCAGTACATGCCCGGGATGGCCGACCGCCTCTCGCCCCTACACAAGGGGCACATGGTGTACGTCAACGAGAACTGGGCGGCGGTGGTGGAGTCGGTGGGGGCGTGCAAGTACGGCACCATGGTGCCCCCCACCCTGGGATATGAGGAGGTGGCCGAGGGGCTGGTGGTCACGTGCGGTATGGACTGCTCCGTCAGCGACCTGGAGAAGCTGGGCGAGCGGGTGGTCAACCTGCAGCGCATGTACAACGTGCGGCTAGGGATCGGGCGGGCGCACGACACCCTGCCCGAGCGGCTGTTGAAGGAACCGGCGCCCGATGGGCCCGCGCGGGGCCACGTGGTGGAGCTGGACTACATGCTGGACGAGTACTACCGCGAGCGCGGCTGGACCTCCCAGGGCATCCCCACCCGGGAGCGCCTGGAGGAGCTGGGATTGCCCGAGCTGGTGAGAGACCTTGAAGGTATCGGTTAAGGTGGTAGGGCCGCTCGCCCAGTACTACCCCGCCGGAGAGGCGGAGGTGGAGTTGCCGGAAGGCGCCCGCGCCGCCCAGCTCATTGAGACCCTGGAGCTGCCCCGCTTTCCCCCGGTGGTGGTGGTGGTGAACGACCGCCGGGCGGGCGAAGATGTGATCCTGCGGGCGGGAGACCGGGTGGCTCTCCTGTGGCCGGCGGGGGGCGGATAGCGGCGCGGCACAGCGGTGCCGGCCGCGCGGGCCGGCAGGGGCCGTGGCCCGCAGCGGACGTCAGTGCCGGCCGGCGCGGGCCGGGCGGACGGGTAGGGTGAGGACTGCTGGGGGGAGAGAGCGTGCAGAAAGTGCTGCTGGTGTGGCCGGAGAAGTGTACCGGGTGCCGGGTGTGCGAGCTGGCCTGCTCGTGGGAGCACGAGAAGGTGTTCAGCCCCGCCCTTTCCCGCCTCCAGGTGGTTTCCTGGAAGCGGGAGGGGGTGGACGTCCCCATGGTGTGCCAGCAGTGCCAGACCGCCCTGTGCATGGAGGCGTGCACGGCCCGGGCCATCAGCCGCGACCCCGAAACGGGCGCGGTGCTGGTGGACGGGCGGCGGTGCATCGGGTGTCACATGTGCGTGCTGGCCTGTCCCTTCGGGGGCCCCGCCATCCACCCGGAGACGGGGAAGATCATGAAGTGCGACCTGTGCGGGGGCAACCCCCGCTGCGCCGAGATGTGCCCGGTGGGGGCCATCGAGTACGTGCGGGCCGACCGGGTGGGCCTGGCGCGCAAGCGGGCCAGCCTGGGTTACCTCACCCGCTACCTGGACCTGGCGGTGAAGGAGGGGTGAGCGTGGCGTACGGCGGATATCAGGGCAGGTTCCTGGACGTGGACCTCTCCGCGGGCAGGGTGGAGGCGCACCCCGTCCCGGAGGAGATGCAGCGCATGTATCTGGGCGGGGACGGGATAGCCGCCCGCGTCCTGTGGGATGAGGTGGCGCCGGGGGTGGATCCCCTGGGGCCGGAGAACGTGCTGGTGATCGCCACCGGCCCTCTCACCGGGACCCTTTTCCCGCCCTCGGGACGGTGGATGGCAGCCTCCCTCTCGCCCCTCACCTCCCACTGGGGGGAGGCCCACGCGGGCGGGTTCTTCGGGGCGGAGCTGAAGTACGCCGGGTACGATTACCTGGTCATCCGGGGGAAAGCTTCCGCGCCGGTGTGGCTCTGCATCTCGGACGGGAGGGCCGAGTTGCGCCGGGCGGCCGCCCTGTGGGGGAAGACCGTACCGGAGACCACGGAGACCATCGCCCGGGAGCTGGGCGATCCCGACGTGAAGGTGGCCTGCATCGGCCCGGCCGGGGAGAAGCTGGTGCGGTATGCCGCCATCATGTCCGACTACTGGCGGGCCGCCGGGCGCACCGGCACGGGTGCCGTGATGGGAGCGAAGGGGCTTAAGGCCATCGCCGTGCGCGGTAGCGGGCGCGTGCGGGTGGCCGACGCGGAGGGATTCCTGGCCGCGTGCCGCGACGCCCACCGCGCCCACCGGGAGGGCGAATGGGCGGACTACATCCGCCGCACCTCCCGCCGGTACGGCACCACCGGTCTCACCGACGCCATGAACGCCATCGGCCGCCTACCCGTGAAGAACCACGGGGACGGTTACCTCCCCGACGTGGAGCGGGTGGGGTGCGAGGCCATCCGGCAGAGGTACCGGGTGGCCCACAAGGCCTGCTTCGGCTGCGCCCTGCAATGCAAGTACGTTTCCCACGTGTCCTCGGGGCCGTACCGGGGTACCCGTTCCGAGGGGCCCGAGTACGAGACGGTGGACGCCTGGGGGCCCAACATCCTGGTGTACGACCTGGACGTGGTGATGCAGGCCAACTACCTGTGCAACATTTATGGCCTGGACACCATCTCGGCGGGGGCGGCGGTGGCCTTCGCCATGGAGTTGTACGAGCGCGGCCTGATCGGCAAGGATGACACGGGCGGCATGGAGATCCGATGGGGCGACGGCCAGGTGGCCCTCGCCCTGCTGGAGCAGATCGCCCGCCGGGAAGGCTTCGGGCGCCTGCTGGGGGAGGGGTGTGACCTGGCGGCGCGGGAGATCGGTGGAGAAGCCCCGCGCTACTCCATCTCGGTCAACGGGCTGGAAGCATCCGGCCAGGACCCCCGCTCCCACAAGTCGGTGGGATGTACGTACGCCACCAACGTGCGCGGGGCCGATCACCTGCGCAGCCTGTCGGTGATCGACGAGCTAGGGTTCCACTCCAAGGCCGTCGAGCGCTTCCCCCACCTGGATCCGGAAGTGTGCGGGAACCTGCTGGATGAGACGTACAAGGGTTACATGGTGGCGGACCAGGAGGAGTGCTTCGCGGTGTGCGATTCCATGATCCTCTGCAAGTACGGGGTGATGTGGCCGCCCATCTACTACTTTCCGGAGTTCGCCCGCGCCATCTCCACCGCCACCGGCATGGAGGAATACGCCGACCCCGAGGCGGTACGGGCCCTGGGCCGCCGCATCTGCCACCTGCGGCGGGCGTTCAACGTCAGGGTGGGCTGGGACCGCTCCCGCGACACCCTGCACCCCCGCTTCACCGAGGAACCCATGCCCTCCGGCCCGGCGCAGGGCCAGGTGTGCCACCTGGAGCCCATGCTGAAGGAGTTCTACGAGGTCAGGGGCTACGATCAGGCCACCGGGCTGCCCTACCGGGATACCCTGGAGCAGGCCGGGCTGGGGGACGTGGCCGAGGAGCTGGGTCGCCTGGGCCGCCTGGCCCCGGGGCTGCGGCCCGCGCGGCCCCGTTCGGAGAAGTCCCGGTCCGGCGGCGGGGGGAGGTGACGGCTTGGCTGACCTGCGGGTGAGTATCGCCGGCCTCGAGTTCCCCAACCCCGTGTTCACGGCGGCCGGGCCGCCCTCCCAGGACGCCGCCGCCCTGCTGCGGGCGGCGGAGGGGGGCGCCGGTGGGCTGGTGTGCAAGACGGTATCGGTGAGGCCGGCCCCGGTACCCCACCCCAATATGATGGTACCGGGCCGGGGGCGGACCATGCACCTCATCTGCGTGGGGGCGGGCGGGGGCCTGGCGCGCGTGGTGCGCACCGAGGTGCAGGTGGGCCAGGCCCTGCTCAACACGGAACTGTGGTCGGACCTGCCCCTGCAGAGGTGGCTTTCCACGGAGTACCCGCGCGTCAGGCAGGCGGGTTTGCCCGTGATCGCCAGCATCGGCTATACCGCCGATGAGGTGCGGGAAGTGGGCCCCCAGGTGGAACGGGCGGGGGTGCAGGCCATCGAGTTTTCCGTCCACTACCTGGGTGGCACCATCGACCCCGTGCTGGGGACCGCCCGCGCCCTGCGCGAGGCGGTGAGCATCCCCATCTTCGCCAAGCTTTCCCCCAACGTCCCCGACCTGGTGGCGGTGGCGCGGGCCATCGAGCCCTACGTGGACGGGTTCGTGGCCATCAACTCCCTGGGTCCGTGTCTGGACTTCGATCCCGAAAACCCCGCCCCTTACCTGGGCAGCCCGTTCGGTTACGGCTGGATCTCGGGCGCACCCGTCAAGTCCCTGGCCCTGCGCTGCGTGTTCGAGCTGGCCCGGGCCACGCCCAGGCCCGTGATCGGGGTGGGGGGCGTCATGTCGGGGCGGGATGCCGTCCAGTTCCTCATGGCCGGGGCCTGGGCGGTGCAGATTTGCACGGGCGCCATCCTGCAGGGACCGGGCATATACGGGCGGGTGGCCGCCGAGGTGGGGGCGTGGCTGGATGCCCACGGTTACCGTTCTGCTGAGGAGATCCGGGGCCGGTACATCCGGGCGGTGGGCGAGGGCCAGCCCGTCAAACTCGAGGTGACGCCCACCCAGGTGGATCCCGACCGCTGCAGCGGGTGCGGCATGTGCATACCCGGTTGCCCGGCCCGGGCCATATCCCAGGACGGGGTGGGACCGGTCACCGTGGACGAGCTGAGATGCCAGGGATGCGGCCTGTGTGGCAGCATCTGCCCCCAAAGCGCCATGAGCCGCCCCTACTGAATGGTGCCACCCGCTAGCGGCGCGGGCGGCGAAGGAGCGGCGGTGAAGGAGTGGCGCCCAGGGAGGGGCGGGTGAAGGAGGGGTGGGACCGTGACAGGGGTTTCCTACCAGGACACCATCCTCTGGGTTGATCTCAGCCGGGGGACTGTGGAGCCCGCGCCCTTCCCGGAGTCCTGGCAGCGGGACTATCTGGGGGGCAGGGCCCTGGCCGCCCGCCTCCTCTACGACCTGGTCCCCCCGGAGGCCGATCCCCTGGGGCCGGAAAACGTCATCGTGGTGGCCACCGGCCCCATCACGGGCACCCTGGCTCCCGCTTCCGGGCGCTTCACGGTGGCGGCGGTCTCGCCCAAGACCGGCCTGGTGGGGCACTCCAACTCGGGCGGGCACTTCGGGCCCGAGATGAAGCTGGCCGGGTTCGACGTCCTGGTCATCAGCGGGTCAAGCCCCGAGCCGGTGTATCTCTACCTGGAGGACGGTCGCGGCCGCCTCTTTTCCGCCGGCGACATGTGGGGCCAGGGCCTCTTCCGCACCTGGGATATGCTGGAGCAGAAGCACGGCCCCGATGTCCACTACCTGGGCATAGGTCCGGCGGGCGAGAACCGGGTGCTGGTGTCGGCGGTGATGAACGACGGCTGGGACGCCCAGGCGCGGCCCGGCCTGGGGGCGGTGTGGGGGGCGAAGAAGCTCAAGGGCATCGCCACTCGCGGCACCGGCAAGGTGAAGGTGGCCGATGCCGAGGGATTTCTTAATGCCGTGCGCGACGCCTATCGCAAGATCATGGCCGACCGCACCTACCCCGATTTCTCCAAATATGGCACCTCCATACTGGTCGACATCGCCCAGGCGAGCGGGGGGCTCTCCACCCGCAACGCCCAGGAGGGCGTCTTCGAGCATTACGAGCGCATATCGTCCCGGCGCATGCACGCCGACCATACCGTGGGGAAGAAAGCCTGTTGGGGCTGCCCGCTGCACTGCAAGAACTTCGTGGAGGTGAGGGGCGGCCCTTACGCGATGAGGGGCGGCGGGCCCGAGTACGAGACCCTGGTGTGCCTGGGGTCGCGGGTGGGCCTGGGCGACCTGGAGGCCATCCTCTACGCCAACCACCTCTGCAACGACCTGGGCCTGGACACCATTTCCGCCGGTACCGCCATTTCCTTCCTTATGGAGGCCTCCCAGCGCGACCTCATCCCGGAGAGACTCCCCTGGGGCGATGGCGGGCTCATCGTCGATCTCCTGAAGAAGATCGCGTACCGGGAGGGGCTGGGGGAGATGGCCGGGTGGGGGGTGGCCCGCATGGCCCGGGCCATCCCGGGCTCGGAGGAGTTCGCCCTGGAAGTGAAGGGGCTGGAGCTACCCGCCTTCGACGTGCGCACGGGTAAGGGCTTCGGCCTTTCCGAGGCGACGGCCAACCGCGGGGGCGATCACCTCACCGCCCTGCCCAACTTCGAGTTGCTGGGGATGAGTGAGCAGGAAGGAGAGCGGTGGTTCGGGAATCCCTATTGCGTTGATCCGTACACGGAGCGGGGCAAGGTCCCCATGGTACTCTGGCACGAATACTTCGCCATGCTGTGCGACTCCGCGGAAATATGCAAGTACACCACATTCGCCACCTACGCTCTGCTGCCGGCGGATCTGGTCCGCTTCATCTCCCTGGCCACGGGGGAGGAACGGACCGAGGCGGAGTTGATGCACCTGGCGGAGCGGGCCTACAACCTGGAGCGACTCTTCAACCTCCGGCGTGGCATGGTGCCCGCCCGGGACGACCGCCTGCCCCGTCGCTACACCCACCAGCCCCTCCCCCATGGGCCCGCACGGGGCCAGGTAGTCCATCTGCAGACCATGCTCTCCGAGTATTACCGGGCCCACGGCTGGGACCGGCAGGGGGTGCCGCTGCCCGAAACCCTGCGACGCCTGGGCCTGGAGGAGGAAGCGGCTCGGGTGCTGGGAGATGAGGTGCCGGGCCCGCAGCGGGGAGGCGGGAAGGTGCCGGGTCCACAGCGCGGCGGCGGCGGCGCGTGGGGAGGGAGCGGGTCGTGCGGGTGAGGCTGCGCAACTATGGCTATTACGCCGACCTGCTGGGGGGACCCGTGGTGGAGCTGGAGATGCCCGGCCCGACGCTGGGGGATCTGTTTGCCGCGGTGAAGGCCCGTTTCGGTGTGGATTTGGAGGCGCGCCCCAACCTGCGACTCATTTTGGGGGATAGGGTTTTGCACTCTTTCCCGGCCTCCCTGACGCTGGAGGAAGGTGTCGAGGTGGCCCTGGTGCCGGTGGTGGCGGGAGGCGGGCGCGGCGAGCTGCTGGTGCGGGAGGGGGTGAACAGGGGAGCAGAGAAACGGCAGGTATTCCGGGAGCGAGCGATCATCCATCATGCAGGAGGGGAGGAGAGGAGATGCACCGGAGGACATTTATCGCCGGGCTGGTGCTGCTCTTGCTGGCCACCCTGGTGGCGGCCTGCGCGAAGCCGGCCGAGCAGCCCAAGCCGGCCGAGCCGGCCCAGCCGGCGGAGCAGCCCAAGGAGATCAACGTGGGATTCATCTACGTGGGTCCGGTAGGCGACGCCGGGTGGACCTGGGCTCATGACCAGGGGCGCCAGTACCTGGAGAAGAACCTGGCCGGGGTTAAGACCTTCTACGTGGAGTCGGTACCGGAGGGAGCCGACTGCGAGCGGGAGATCCGCCGCCTGGTGGAGGAGAAGAACTGCAAGGTGGTGTTTACCACCAGCTTCGGCTTCATGGACGGCACCCTCAACGTGGCCAAGGAGTACCCCGACCGCGTGTTCATGCACTGTTCCGGCTACAAGATGGCGGACAACATGGGGAACTACTTCGGCCGCATGTATCAGCCCCGCTACCTGGCCGGGATCGTGGCCGGCAAGATGACCAAGTCCAGCAAGATCGGATACGTGGCCGCCTTCTCCATTCCCGAGGTGGTGCGGGGCATCAACGCCTTCACCCTGGGAGTGCGCTCGGTCAACCCCAAGGCCACGGTGAGGGTGATATGGACCAACACCTGGTATGACCCGGCCAAGGAGAAAGAGGCGGCCAAGAGCCTGCTGGCGGTGGGATGCGACGTGATCGCCCAGCACCAGGACACCCCTGGTCCGCAGCAGGCGGCGGAAGAGGCGGGCAAGTACGGCGTAGGTTACAACTGTGACATGTCCAAGTTCGCCCCCAAGGCTCATCTCACCGCCCCGGTATGGAACTGGGGTCCGTACTACCTGCGGGTGGTCAAGGCCGTCATGGACGGCACCTGGAAGCCCGAGGCATACTGGGGTCCCATGTCCGACGGCGTCGTGGGGCTGGCCCCGTTCGGCCCCATGGTACCGGACGACGTGAAGAAGCTGGTGGAGGATAAGAAGCAGGAGATCGTCTCCGGCAAGTGGGACGTTTTCACAGGCCCGATCAAGGACCAGTCGGGCAAGGTGCGCGTGGCCGAGGGTCAGAAGATGACGGACCAGGAAATGCTCAGCTTCGACTGGTTCGTCCAGGGCGTGGAAGGCACCATCAAGTGACGGTCAGAAGGGTGGCCCCGGCGCGGGGGAGTGCCGGGGCCACCCCTCCGTCGGCCCGCGTCGGGCCCGGCACGGCGTCATGAGCGGGGCGGGGGTGGGGTTTTTGGCCGGGGAGATCCTGGTCGAGACGCGGGGAATCAGCAAGCGCTTTCCCGGGGTGCTGGCCAACGATGGGGTGAACCTTTCCCTGCGGGCGGGAGAGGTGCATGCCCTCCTGGGCGAGAACGGGGCGGGGAAGACCACGCTGATGAGCATCCTGTCCGGCCTGTATCAGCCCGACTCAGGTGTGGTCCTGGTGGATGGCAGGCCCGCCGTGTTCCGGTCGCCCCGGGACGCCATCCGGGCCGGCATCGGCATGGTTCACCAGCACTTCCGGCTGGTGGAGCCGTTCACGGTGGCAGAAAACATCACCCTGGGCCTGGCCCGGCCTCGTTTCACCCTCGACCCGGGCAGGGTGGAAGCAGAAGTCGCCGCCCTGGGGGAGCGGCATGGCCTGAAGGTCGATCCGCGGGCCCGCATCTGGCAGCTATCGGTGGGCGAGCAGCAGCGGGTGGAGATCCTGAAGATGCTCTATCGGGGGGCCCGGGTGCTCATCCTGGACGAACCCACTGCCGTCCTCACCCCCCAGGAGGCGCGGGAGCTGTTTGCGGTGCTGCGTCAGATGGCGGCCTCCGGGCACGCCATCGCCTTCATCAGCCATAAGCTGCAGGAAGTGATGGAGGTGGCAGACCGCATCTCCGTCCTGCGCTCCGGGCGTAACGTGGCCACCCTGGCCAGGACCGCCACCACCCCGCAGGAACTGGCCCGGCTGATGGTGGGTCGGGAGGTTTCCCTGTCATACGACCGGGTCGACCGCCGGCCGGGGGAGGTGCTCCTTGCCCTGGAAGGAGTGGAGGCCATGAGTGACCGGGGCCTTCCCGCGCTCCGGGGCCTTTCCTTGCAGGTGCGCGCGGGGGAGATCCTGGGTATTGCCGGTGTCTCGGGCAACGGGCAGCGCGAACTGGCCGAAGTGATCAGCGGGCTCCGTGCGCTGGTTCGGGGTACCGTTCAGGTGGGAGGCACGGACGTCACCGGCTGTCATCCTGCCCGCGTCATGGAGTGCGGTTTGAGCCTGGTTCCGGAGGACAGGCTGGGGACCGGGCTGGTCCCCAGCCTGGCCGTGTGCGATAATGTAATCCTGAAGGCTTACCGGCAGCCTCCCATCAGCCGGGGGGTGTTCCTGCAGGCGGGGGAGATCAGACGGTATGCCCGCGATCTGGTGGAGCGGTTCGCGGTCAGGGTTCCCGGTCTGGACGCCCCCGTGCGCAAGCTATCCGGCGGCAACCTGCAACGGCTGCTCCTGGCGCGCGAGATCTCGGCCCAGCCCCGCGTGCTGGTAGCCGTTCACCCCACCCGCGGTCTGGACGTGGGGGCCACCGCCGGTGTGCATCGCCTCCTGTTGCAGCAGCGGGACGGGGGGGCGGCCATCCTGCTCATATCGGAGGATCTGGACGAAATCATGGCCCTCTCCGACCGCGTTGCCGTCATGTACGAAGGGCAGATCGTGGGAGAAGTACCGGGCCGGGAGGCCCGGCTGGAGGAGATAGGCCTGATGATGGCGGGGATGCGTCCGTCCGGCGGGGGATGGGAAGCATGATGGGGCTGCGCCTGGAGAGACGGCTGGACGCGCCCCGCGCCCTGGTCTGGACCATGCCCCTGCTGTCGGTGGTGTTGGCTCTCCTGGCCGGAGCCCTTTTCCTCCGCCTCACGGGGAGCGACCCCGGAGAGGTGTATGGGATGATGCTCCGGGGCGCCTTCGCTTCCCGCTACGGTACCACGGAAACCGTGGTCAAGGCCATCCCCCTCATGCTGTGCGGGCTGGGAGTGGGAATTGCCTTCCGCATGCTGCTCTGGAACATCGGGGCGGAGGGGCAGCTTTACCTGGGGGCCTTTGGCGCCACCTGGGTGTGCATGTCTTTCCCGGGGTGGCCGTCCTACCTCCTGTTGCCGGCCATGGTGACGGCCGGCTGCCTGGCAGGCGGGCTGTGGGCGCTGCTGGCCGCCCTCCCGCGGGCCTACCTGAAAACGAATGAAGTCATCACCACCCTCATGCTCAACTACGTGGCCATCCTCTGGGTCAGCTACCTGGTGCACGGCCCCTGGCGCGACCCGGCCGGCCTCAACTTCCCCCTCACGCCGCCCTTTGTCCGCTCGGCCTGGCTGCCCACCTTTTCGGGCACCCGCATCCACGTGGGCCTGATCATCGCGGTGGTGGTGGCGGCTCTGCTCAGCCTGGTGCTCTGGCGCACCCGCTGGGGATACGAGGTGAGGGTGATCGGCGAAAGCGCCCGCGCGGCGCGGTACGCGGGCATGAACGTGGAGCGCAACATCCTGCTGGTGATGTTCCTGAGCGGGGCCCTGGCCGGGCTGGCCGGCATGTGCGAGGTTTCCGGGGTCATCCACCGGCTCCAGCACCAAGTTTCGCCGGGGTACGGGTATTCGGCCATCATCGTGGCCTGGCTGGGTCGCCTGAACCCCTGGGCCATCCTGGTGGTGGCCGTCCTCTTCGGTGCCCTGCTGGTGGGGGGATATGCGGTGCAGTTGGCGGGGATACCGGCCGCGGTGGCCTACATGCTGCAGGGAGCCATTCTTTTCTTCGTGCTGGCGGGCGAGTTCTTCACCCGCTACCGGGTCCGCCTGGTCATCCCACCCCGGAAACATGCCGGGGCTGCTCCGGCTGGCGGGCACGGGGGAGGGTCATAGATGGACTGGCTGCTGGCGGTATCCATCTGCCAGGCTGCGGTGACGGCCGGCACCCCCATCCTGTTCGCGGCCCTGGGGGAGATAATGGCCGAACGGGTGGGCATCCTCAACCTGGGCGTGGAAGGCATGATGCTGGTGGGGGCGGTCTCGGGGTTCCTGGTGACGGTGCGCACGGGGAGCCCGTGGCTGGGCCTGATCGCGTCTCTGCTGGCGGGCGGCCTCATGGCCCTGATTCACGCCGTGCTTTCCGTGGGCCTGCGGGCCAACCAGGTGGTGAGCGGCCTGGCCCTCACCCTGTTCGGGACCGGCCTGAGCGGCTACCTGGGCAAGCCCCTCATCGGAGTGCCGGCGCCGTCCACATTCCGTATCATCACGGTGCCCCTCCTGGGCGACATCCCGTTCCTGGGGCCGGTCCTGTTCGCCCACGACTACCTGGTATATATCAGCTACTTGCTGGTTCCGGCGCTGTGGTTCTTCCTGTATCGCACCCGGCCCGGGTTGCACATGCGGTCGGTGGGGGAGAATCCGGCGGCAGCCGATGCCATGGGCATCAGCGTGGTGGGGACGCGCTACCTCTACACGGTGGTGGGGGGAATGCTGGCGGGAGCAGGCGGGGCATACCTTTCCCTGGCCTATGCTCCCACCTGGCTGGAGAACATGACGGCCGGGCGCGGCTGGATTGCCGTGGCCCTGGTGATCTTCGCCGGCTGGAACCCGCTGGCGGCCCTGGGCGGTTCGTACCTGTTCGGAGGCGTGGATGCCCTGGGCCTGCGCATCCAGGCGGTGGGCACGGTGGTGCCATCCTTCTTCTTGAGCATGCTTCCCTATATCTTCACCATCCTGGTCCTCCTCGCCAGTGCCCGGGGCAGGCGCCGCCTGGTGGCGCCCGGCGCCCTGGGGCTGGCTTACGACCGGGAAGGCCACTAGCTCACGGGGCTACCCGGATCTGCCCGGGACGGTGCGGACCCGCCGGGCGCAGGGAGTAGAGATGCGTTCTTTGCTCCAGGGTAATGGCCCGGGTATGGGGGGTCCGGTACCAGGCCCGGCGCCAGAAGGTGAGGAGCCCCGCCAGGGTGATGGGTATCCAGGTGAAGGAGAAGAAGGTGTAGGCGGGCAGGTACAGGTAAGCTTTGGCGGGGGCCTTTTCCAGATACATGGCGATCAGGGGTAGCAGGTAGGGTATCAGGGCCAGGGCCAGCAGGAACGGGTTCTCCTCCCTGGCGGCGGTGACCGCCACCACCGTATGCGGGTGCAGGGCGGCCGAGAGAGCGCACGCCGGTCCCGCCAACAGGAGTGCCGGTTGCAGGAGGAAGAGCAGGGCGTCTGCCCGGGCCCAGCTGCGCAGGGCGAGGGCTTCCATGAACAGACGCGGCCCGTAGGAGAAGAGAATCTGCCACTTGCCCTGCAACCAGCGCAACCTCTGCCGGCAGGACGGTCCCAGCAGATCTGGCTTCTCGTCGAACACCACCGCTTCGTGGGCCCACGTGACCTTGATGCCCCGCGAGATGAGGACGACCGTGTACTCCAGGTCTTCGGTGAGAGAGGTGGCCGGCCAGCCCGTGGCCGCGAGGACCTCGCGCCGGAAGCACATGCCCGTGCCGCAGAGCAGCCCCGACAGGCCGGCTCGGGCCCGCCCCAGCTGCCAGAGTCGGTTGGCGAGCCAGAAGTTGATGGCGTACGAAGCGCTCACCCAGGAGTCCAGGGGATTCTTGGTTTCCACCCTGCCCTGCACCACCCGGGCGCCGGCCAGGAGACGGGCGTTGATGCTGCTCAGGAACAGGGGATCGAGGAGGTTGTCGGCATCCAGGATGCACACGGCGGCGCAGCGCGACCGGTTCAGGATCTCCCGCAGGCCGAACTGCAGGGCATATCCTTTGCCCCGCAGGGGGCTGGTGCGCTCCAGGACGGTGGCACCGGCCCGGGCCGCCACCCGGGCGGTACCGTCGGTGCAGTTGTCCGCCACCACGTATACCTCTATCAGGTCGCGGGGGTATTCCTGAAGGGCAATGCTCTCCAGGAGTGGCGGCAGCACCTTCTCCTCGTTGTGGGCGGGGATGAGCAGGGCGAAAGCGGTGGCCGGTGGCGCCGCGGGCGGGCGCGACGGGCGTGCCAGCCCCAGGTAGGTGAGCATGTAATAGTACGAGACCGCCAGCAAACAAAGCCACTGCAGGACGCTCAATATGTAATCTGGCGCCGCCGCCACCCTGACCCCCTCCGGTTGCTCCCCTGCGATTATACGTTGCCGGGTGGGGTGGGTTCACGGGCGGCGCCAGGCCGTGCCGGCGCGGCCGGGCCGGGAAATGGGCATCTGCGCGCCCAAATCGGACGTTTTCTCCGCCGCACGGCCCCGTGCTCCCTGTTTCTCTGCCGGGTGCGGCACCACCTCTGCCTGGCTTCAGCCGGCCGTGCAGAAAGAGGTGACGGCGTCCCACATCACCTGCAGGGCGAAGCGGAAGCTGTCCTCCGGCAATCGTTCGTCGGTACCGTGGGCCAGGTGCACGGGCACGTGGGGCAGATACGGCCAGAATCCGTAGACGGGCACCCCCAGCCGGCGCAGGAAGCGACCGTCCGTC
Organism: Bacillota bacterium; assembly: GCA_030019365.1. Taxonomy (NCBI): domain Bacteria; kingdom Bacillati; phylum Bacillota; species Bacillota bacterium. The sequence continues at coordinate 65,232 of JASEFA010000002.1, read as the reverse complement.
ATCCCGGTTGACATGAAGGGGGCCAGCAGGCTACCGGCGGCATGGCGGGCCAGCACCTCGCGCAGGCACTCCACGATGGGGGTGGGGAAGGGGGATGCGCTGGGCTGATCGCTCATGAGGACCTCCACCTCGACGCCGGCAGCCGCCTCACCCATGGCCTCCCGCACTTCGGCCAGGAAGGTCTGGGGGGTGAATCCCGGGAGCAGGCGGCCGTCCACCTCCGCGGAGGCCAGGGAAGGGATGACGTTCGTCTTGCTGCCCGCCACCAGCACGGTGGGACTCACCGTGTTACGCAGGGTGGCCGCCAGCCCGGCGGCCTTCTCGGGTGGCAGAAGGCGTTCCAGGTCTTCCCGCCTGCCTCCGGTGGCGATGGCCTGCCGGATGGCCTTTCCCACCGCAGGTCCCCCGGCCTCCACGAAGGCGGCCAGCATGGCCTCCACGGTGGGCGTGAGGTGCAGGGGGAATTCGCCTTCACCCAGGCGGGCGACCGCCCGGGCCAGCTTGACTACGGCGTTGTCGGCCAGGGGTACCGAGCCGTGTCCGGCCCGGCCTCTCGCGGTGAGGCGCAGCCAGCACACGCCCTTTTCCGCCGCCTGACAGGTGAACGCATGCCTATCCCCCAGGGAGAAAGAGGCGCCCCCGCCTTCGTTGAGGGCCGCTTCCGCAGCCAGCAGCTCCGGGTGCTGGCGGGCGAGCCAGGCCATCCCCCATGTACCTCCCGCTTCCTCATCGGCGGTGGCGGCCAGGACCACCCCCCGGCCCGACTTTAGTCCCAGGCGCTTCATCCAGATGAGGATGGTCACCCAGCTCGCCACCATGTCCTTGCAGTCTAGCGACCCCCGCCCCCAGATGGCACCGTCGGCCACCGTCCCCGCGAAGGGAGGGTGCTGCCAGTCTTCAGCACGGGCGGGCACCACGTCCAGGTGCCCCATGAGCAAGAGGGGGCTGTGCCTGCCCTCGCCGGGCCAGCGGGCCACGATGCTGCCCCGCCCCGGCGCGGGTTCGAACACCTGGCAGGGGATCCCTTCCCGGCGAAACAGCCCTTCCAGGAAGCGGGCCGCCTCCATCTCGTTGCCCGGCGGGTTGGCCGTATCGATGCGCAACAGGGAGATCAGGAGATCTCTGGCCTCGGCGTACATCTCGTCTCCCGGAAACTCCATGGGAATGCCTCCTTTGCCCGCCCGGGTGCGGACCAGCAAGGCGGACTCGCGCATCGCCTGTGCGGGGCGCCCGACGGCCGGACTGGCCGACCGCGCGTGGGCGGGCGCGGGAGACGGATTCGCCGGCCGCCCGGCGCTTTCCTGCCGCGCGTCGTTTGTGACGTGGGGAGCGAGGAGAGGAAGGGAAAGCGGTGGCAGAGGGAGAACAACAACCGGGAATCGTTTGCGGGGGAGGCGCGACGGTGCGCAGGTCGTTTGAAGAAGGGCTGGCTAACCTGCGGGAGGATTTGCTGCGCCTGGGCCACATGGCCTCGGAAGCGGTGGCCCTTTCGGTGGACGCCCTGAAGCGTCAGGACGTGGAGCTGGCCGAGAAGGTAATTGCAGGAGATGAACCCATCGACAGCCTGCACCTGGAGATCCAGAACCGCTGCATGGAGCTGATCGCCACCCAGCAACCCATGGCGGGGGACCTGCGGGTGATCGGTGCCGCCATGGTGATAAGCATCGACCTGGAACGGGTGGCCGACCATGCCGAGGGGGTGGCCTCGGCGGCGGTGCGCATTGCCCGGCAACCGTTGCTGAAACCGCTCATCGACGTGCCGCGCATGGCGGAAGTGGTGCAGGGCATGCTCAAGAAGGCTCTGGAGGCTTTTGTGGAGCGGGACGCCCGCAAGGCGGCCGAGGTGGCCCGGGACGATGACGTGGTGGATGGCCTCCGATCCCAGGTGTTTCGTGAGCTGCTGACCTACATGATGGAGGATCCCCGGAACATTTCCCGGGCCCTGGAACTGATCCTGGTTACCCAGCACATCGAGCGGATGGGGGACCATGCCACCAACATCGCAGAAAGAGTCATCTACATGCTCACCGGAGACCTCCGCGACCTCAACGTCTAATCTGCGCCCGCGCAGGGGGTGGGCGGGGGCTCTCGCCTTGACGGGCGTCGTGCTCCTGACCCTGACCGCCCTGGGCGGCTGCCGCCGGGAGGCAAGAGTCCACACCGTTACCCTGGCGGGATCGACCTCGGTGCAGCCCTTTGCCGAGCTGCTGGCGGAAGTGTTCATGTCCCGCCATCCGGAGATATCCGTCAACGTGCAGGGAGGCGGCTCCAGCGCCGGCATCGAGGCGGCCCTGAGCGGTGCTGCCGACATAGGCATGTCTTCCCGTCATCTGCTGCCGGCCGAACAGGCCCAGTTGCGGCCGGTCCTCATAGCGCAGGACGCCGTGGCGGTGGTGGTGCACCCCTCCAATCCCGTCAGGGGACTCACCCGGGATCAGGCGCGGGACATATTCGCGGGCCGTATCCGCAACTGGAGCCAGGTGGGAGGGCCTCCCTCTGCCATCCACGTCATACTGCGGGAGGAAGGTTCGGGCACCAGGGCTTCCTTCGAGGAGATGATCATGGAGGGCTCCGATCCGGATCCCCGGGCCCTGGTGCAGGACTCCAATGGCGCCGTGCGGGAAACGGTGGCCCACGACCCCGGGGCCATCGGTTACATCAGCCTGGGCCTGGTGGATGAGCGGGTCAGGCCCGTCTCCATCGACGGGATGACTCCCTCGGTGCCGGCCGTGCTGGAGGGCAGGTACCAGCTCGTGCGGCCCTTCCTGTTCGTCCTCAAGGGTGAGCCCCGGGAACCCGCTCTCCTTTTCCTCGACTTTGTTCTGGGGCCGGGCCAGGCCATCCTGCGGGAAGAGGGCCTGATCCCGGCGGCGAAGGGGAGTGGGAATCCGTGAAAGGCCGGGAGTGGCTCATCCATCGCCTGCTCGTGGTGGTGGCGTTCTCGTCTCTCAGCCTGCTCGGCCTCATCGCCGTGTTCATTTTCGCGGGTGGGATTCCCATCATGGCCCAGGTGGGACTGGGGGAGTTCCTGGCCGGGACCAGGTGGGCGCCCACCCGGGGCCACTTCGGCATCCTGCCCATGATCGTGGGTTCCCTGTGGGTGACGGCGGGAGCCCTGGTGCTGGGGGTGCCCGTAGCCCTGGCGTGTGCCATGTACCTTTCGGAGGTGGCCTCCGAAGGGGTGGGACGGGTGGTCAAGCCCGCCCTGGAGTTGCTGGCGGGGATTCCCTCGGTGGTGTACGGCTTCCTGGGGCTGGTGCTGCTGGTCCCCCTGATCCGCCAGTTCCTGGGAGGACCCGGCTTTTCCGTGCTGGCCGCCGCCTGCGTGCTGGCGGTCATGATCCTGCCCACGGTGACCAGCGTCTCCTATGATGCCCTGCGGGCGGTGCCGCCCACCTACCGGGAAGGCTCCCTGGCCCTGGGGGCCACCCGCTGGCAGACCATCAGCATGAGCGTGCTGCCGGCGGCCCGCTCGGGCATCCTGGCGGGGGTGATCCTGGGTATGGGGAGGGCGGTGGGGGAGACCATGGCGGTGATCATGGTGGCGGGAAACGCCACCCTGGTACCGGTTTCCCCCCTGGACCCGGTGCGCACCCTGACCTCCAACATCGCCCTGGAGCTGGGTTATGCGGCGGGCAAGCACCGCGAGGCCCTGTTCGCCACGGGGGTGGTGCTGTTCCTGATCATCATGGTCCTCAACTTGGTGGCCGGAGCGGTGGCCGGCAGGGGGAAGTCCCGGTGAGCGGTCGCTGGGGGCGGGAAGTCATACTGCGTTCGCGGCGGCGGGACCGTCTCATGCGGGGGATGCTGACGGCCAGCGCCGTGCTGGCCGTGGGCATCCTGGTGCTGATTGTGGGGTACGTGCTCTGGCAGGGCCTGCCCGTCCTCGCCCCTGCCTTTCTCCTGGAAGCCCCCGAGAAGATGGGCCGGGCGGGCGGCATTTTCCCCACCATCGTGGGCACCGTTCTCCTCACCGCCGGTGCCGTGCTGGTGGCGGCTCCCCTGGGAGTGGCCACGGCCATCTACCTGGCCGAGTACGCCCACCAGGGGCGCGTGGTGTCTCTCATCCGCTTCGGCACCGAATCCCTGGCGGGCATTCCTTCGATCATATTCGGCGTATTCGGCTTCCTGTTTTTCGTCATCTACCTGGGGATGGGATGGTCCATCCTCTCCGGCGCCCTCACCCTGGCCGGCATGATCCTGCCCACCATCATCCGTACGGCCGAGGAAGCCATGCTCGCCGTGCCCCGCGCCTACCGCGAGGTGAGCTACTCCCTGGGAGGGTCGCGCTGGCAGACCATCACCCGGGTGGTGCTGCCCAATGCGCTGCCCGGCATCCTCACCGGCGTCATGCTCGGGGTCGGGCGCAGCGTGGGGGAAACGGCGGCCGTGATCTTCACCGCGGGAGCCTCCCTGCGGGTGCCCCGCTCCGTACTGGACCCCGTGCGCACCATGTCGGTGCACTTTTACCTCCTGGCGCGGGAGGGGATATCCATGCGGAACGCCTACGGCACCGCTGCGGTGCTGGTGCTTTCGGTGCTGGCCGTCAACTTCGTGGCCTACTACCTGATGCACCGCCACCTGGCCCGGGTGCGGGGGGCGGGACGATGACGTACCCGGCCGGCGAAGCGGGAGGGGCCCGCAGGCACCCGGCGGCCCCGCGGGACGGGCGGGAGCCGGCGAAGATCCTGGCCCGCGACCTCAAGTTCTGGTACGGCACCGTGCAGGCCTTGAAGGGCATCAGCCTGGAGGTGAGCCGGGGAGAACAGTTTACCATCATGGGACCCACGGGCAGCGGGAAGACCACCTTTCTGCGCTGCCTGAACCGGCTGAACGACCTGGTTTCGGGCACCCGGCACGAGGGAGATCTCCTCATAGACGGTCAGGACGTGTACCGGCCGGGTGCGGATGTGGATGCCCTGCGCCGGCGAGTGGGGATGGTATTCGCCCTGCCCATCGCGCTGCCCATGTCCATTTTCGACAACGTGGCTTACGGGCCCCGCCTGCACGGGGTGCGAGGCAGGCGCCTGGCCGAAATGGTGGAGCGCAGCCTGCGGGCGGCGGCGCTGTGGGACGAGGCGAAGGACCGCCTGGGTGACTCCGCCTTCAGCCTCTCCGGGGGTCAGCAGCAACGTCTCTCCATCGCCCGCGTGCTGGCGGTGGAGCCCGAGGTCGTCCTCATGGACGAGCCCTGCTCGGGGCTGGATCCCATTTCCACCCTGCGGGTGGAGGAAACGGTGGAGCAGCTGCGGGGGAGGTATACCATCGTTTTCGTGACCCACAACCCGCAGCAGGCGGCTCGCCTGGGCGGCCGGGTGGCGTTTTTCTACCTGGGTGAGCTGGTGGAGTGCGGCCCTGCGGGACAGCTCTTCACCCGGCCCGGTGATCGCCGGACAGAGGATTACATCTCCGGCCGTTTCGGTTAAGGGCGGGCGTGGTCCGGCGCGCCGGCCGGGGCGTGTGGCGCGGGCGCAGCGGCCGGGCGGAGGCAGGATCAGGTGAGCACCCGCCGGGTGGAGGCAAGATGAGGTGAGCGGCGGTTGGTGAACGGTAAGGTAGTGGTATCCCGGCTGCACCTGTCCTACCGGGGGAGACCGGCCCTCCGGGACATCACCCTGGTCTTCCCGGAAAAGGCCATCACCGCCATCATCGGTCCTTCCGGGTGCGGCAAGTCCACCCTGCTGCGCACCGTCAACCGCATGAACGACCTCATCCCCGAGGTGCGCATCGAAGGCAACGTCCTCCTCGATGGCCAGGACATCTACACGGGCGGGATGCTCCTCGAGGAGCTGCGCCGGCGGGTGGGGATGGTGTTCCAGCGCCCCAATCCCTTTCCGCTGTCCGTGTTCGACAACGTGGCCTACGGTCCCCGCGTGCACGGCATTCGCGACCGCAGCGCACTGGGGGAGATCGTGGAGAAGTGCCTGCGGGCGGTGGGCCTCTGGGACGAGCTGCGGGGCCGCCTGCGCCGACCCGCCCTCGACCTCTCCCTCGGTCAGCAGCAGCAGCTTTGCCTGGCCCGGGTGCTAGCGGTGGAACCGGAGGTCATCCTCCTGGACGAACCCTGCTCTGCCCTCGATCCCATTTCCACCCTGCGCATCGAGCAGCTGATTCAGGAGCTCAAAGAGCGGTATACCATCATCATCGTCACCCATAACATGCAACAGGCGGCCCGGGCCTCGGACCTCACCGCCTTCATCCTGGACGGAGAGCTGGTGGAGTGGGCACCCACCGAAACCCTGTTCACCGCTCCCCGCGATCCCCGCACGGAAGCTTACATCACCGGCCGTCCCCTTCCCTGACGCAGCGAGGGTCCCGCTGACGACTGCCCGCAGGCTACCGCCGCAAACGCAGTACTGTTAAGTCACCCGGCTCCAGCTCTCGCCGTCGGCGGCCGGTGCCTCGGCCCGGCTTACCAGAGCACCGCCTGCCAGCTCTCGGCGTCAAACGGTATGCTATACTCTTATGCGAGGCCGCATGTGGGCAGACTGCTGCCTCCGGCGGGGCAGCTGGCGTGGCGGGACGGGGGTAAGGGAGCTGGGCGGCAGGAGCAACGCAGGTGAGGCGTGGACCGTCTACATCGATGGGGGGGCCCGGGGTAATCCCGGGCCGGCCGCTGCTGCCGGAGTGATCACCGACGGTTCCCGAAATCAAAGGCAGTTCTGTGTGTACCTGGGGGTCACCACCAACAACGTGGCCGAATACCTTGCTCTGGTTTGGGTTCTGGAAGAGGCCCGGCGGGCGAAGGTGGCCGAGATGACGGTGTTTACGGATAGCGAACTGCTCGCCCGCCAGGTGACGGGGGCGTACCGGGTGAGGAGTCCAAGGCTGGTGGACCTGCACGGGCAGGCCGAGCGGCTCATCCGCGGGCTGCGCCGGTTCGAGATCCGTCACGTGCGGCGCGAGGAGAACCGGGCGGCCGACTCCCTGGTCAATCGCACGCTGGACTGGGTCGGCCGCTACGCCGCGTTGCAGAGCGCGCGGGCGGATGAGGGGAGCGTGCGGGCGGATGAGGGGAGCGGGCCTTAGCGTGAGCAAGAGGGTCCCGGCGTCCGGGGCGGCGCGCACCCTCACCCTGATCCTCGCAGTTGCCTTCCTGGTGACGGTGACCCTGGTGGAGACGTGGGGTGCAGCGGCATCCGGGGCAGGGGCACCCGGGTCGGGCGCGTCCGAGGTGGGGGTATCGGTGCCGGGGGCGTCCGGGGGATTGCCCGCGCCCAGCGGGTTCGTGAACGACTTTGCGGGGGTGCTCTCCGCCGCCGAGCGGCAGAGTCTGGAGGAGTTCTGCTCCTCCCTGGAAGCCCGGACGGGGGCGGAAATGGCCATTGTCACCGTCCGGCGCACCGGTGACGAGAGCATCCAGATGTATGCGGTGCGGCTGTTCGAAGCCTGGGGGATCGGCAAAAAGGGCAGGGACAACGGCGTCCTCATTCTGGCGGCCATGGAAGACCGCCGGGTCTGGGTGGAGGTGGGGTACGGGCTGGAGGGCGTCCTCCCTGACGGCAAGGTGGGTGCCATCCTGGATCGCTACCTGGTGCCCGCGTTCAAGGAGGGCAGATACGGCGAGGGGCTGTCCGCCTGCGCCCGCGCCCTGGCGGCCGAAATCGGGGCCGCTCCGGCGGAGGAGGCGGAGCGTGGGCCCGCCCGGCCCGCGCCGGTTTCGGCGGTGGCCTTCCCGGTGCTGTTCGGGCTGGGCATGGCAGCATTTGTGATCTTCCTGGTGTACGTCCTGGCCCGCGCCGGTTCACCCCGCTGCCCTTCCTGCCACGCCCGCCTGCTGGTCCGGGAGAAGGTGGTGACCCCGGCCACCATGCTGGCCACCGGCACGGCCCTGGTGCTGTACACATGTCCCCGCTGCGGCTACCGGCGGGAGAAGAAGCGGGTGCTGACCCGGCTGGTCCCCGTGTACGGGACGGGTACCTCCCGCCGGGGCGGGCCGTTCTGGGGGCCTTTCGGTGGGGGAGGCTGGTCCGGACGCTCGGGCGGCAAGTTCGGTGGCTTCGGGAGAGGGCGCAGCGGCGGCGGGGGAGCCGGCCGGGGCTGGTGACCGCACCCCGGGGCCGGGGAGTGCCGCCCGCGGGGGCCCACGCTCGATACCGGGCAACACCAGATTGACAGTACCGGGCCCGCGCTGCCCGGAAGAAGCGGAGGAAGGGTGAGGAGATTGCGGAGAACGATTGTGGTGGTCCTGGCCGTGGTGCTGGCTATCTTCCTGGCGGCCGGTGGCACGCTGGCCGCCACCTACAACCGCCTGGTGAATGTGTCCGAGCAGGTCAACGAGCAGTGGGCGCAGATTGAGAGCCAGCTGCAGCGGCGCTATGACCTCATCCCCAACCTGGTGGAGACGGTTAAGGGATATGCCGCTCACGAGCAGGAGGTGTTCACCGCCGTCGCAGAGGCGAGGGCCAGGCTGGCCGGGGCGGCCAGCACCTCCGAGCAGGTGCAGGCGGCCAACCAGATGGAGAGCGCGCTGGCCCGGCTGCTGGTGATCGTGGAGCGGTACCCGGACCTGAAGGCCAACGAGCAGTTCAACCGCATGATGGACGAGCTGGCGGGTACGGAGAACCGCATCAACGTGGCGCGCATGCGTTACAACGAGGCGGTGAAACAGTACAACCGCATAATCCGCACGTTCCCCACCGTCCTGCTGGCCGGGGCTCTGGGGTTCGACCAGCGGCCCTATTTCCAGGCCCAGGAGGGGGCCGAGACCGCCCCCCGCGTGAACTTCGGCAAGTAGCCGGCGTCCCCGAGTTCAACTTCTTTTAAAGGAGGATCACACGGGCGCATCCCGGTCCCGCGATGCGCCTGTGCATACTCTGTGAGCCGTTGGCCCGGCCTGGATCTCCCCTATTTCCAGCTCACGTTGAACCAGTAACTGCCCGAGCCCAGGAAGGAATAGACCCTGATCAGGTAAGTCCCGGTAGCCGTGGGCTGGTAGAGGATCTGCTCCTGCCGCTTGGTGCCTGTGGAAGAAGCCACCAGGGTCCCCGCGGGATCGTACAGGTAGACATCGAAGTCCCTGTTCACCGCCCAGTCGACGATAACCAGCGTGATGCCGACCGGCCGGGAGGCATCGGTGACGTCGAACTGCCACCAGTCGGCATCACCCCTGCCGGAAAGGTATCCGGAAGCGTAACCAAAGCTGAGGCCATCGCTCCAGGTACCCGAGTACCCGCCCGCCTGCTTGACGGCATTGTAGCAGAGGCTGATGCCGTAACCGAAGTCGATGTCCTTGCCCGCGGGGCCGAAGTCCTTCACGTTGGTGCCGCTGTACAGGATGTCCTTCACCTGGGCGTCCGTGAGGCCGTAGTTCGCGTCCAGCATCAGGGCCACCACGCCCGCCAGGAAGGGCGTGGCCATGGAGGTGCCGCTGTAAGTGACGTAGCCGTTCCCGGAGTTGGCCTGTGCAGCCGTTATATAACGTCCGGGCGTGCAGATGTCGGGTTTCGTGCGGCCATCGGCCGTGGGACCCCGGCTGGAGAACTCAGCCAGCACCCAACCCTTCTCCCCGGGATCGTACAGCGCCCCAACGGTGATGGCATCGGCTGCGGCGGCAGGAGAACCGATGGTGTACGTGGCCGGCCCGGAGTTCCCCGCCGCCACCGCCATGACGATCCCGTTGCTCACGGCGTTGTTGACGGCCAGGGACAGTGAGTCGGTACCATCGGACGACCCACTGGAACCCAGACTCATGTTACCGACGCGGATGCCGTACGTGCTCTTGTTCGCGATCATCCAGTCGATACCCGTGATGATCCCGCTGGTAGTGCCGCTGCCGTTGGCGTCCAGCACCTTGATGCCTACCAGGGCGGCCCCCGGTGCCACACCACGGTATGCCGAGTTCCCTTCGCCGGTGCCCGCAGCGATGCTGGCCACGTGGGTACCGTGGCCGTGGTCGTCGTAGGGGCTGGTCAGGCCGTTGATCACGTCGTACCAGCCAATGACCTTGCCCCCGTCCAGGTCGACGTGGGTGGCATCGATACCGGTGTCGAGGACGGCGATCACCACGTCGTTGTTCGAGTACGAGTCCGGGTTGCCATCCCGGTCACCGGTCACCCCGAAGTCAGCCCACGCCTGCCTGACGCCCGTCCAGTACGTCGCTTTATCCAGCAAGGCGTGGACCTCACGGTCCCGGTCGATACGCGCCACGAGCGGGCTGCGGGCCAGCGCTTCAATCTGGCCACGGGTGAGCGTAGCGGCGAAACCGTTGAGGGCGTGTTTCCACTGCGTCCTCACCTGGAACCCGCCGGCGGTTTCCTCGACCCGAGCCATCACACCTTCCTCTGGAGCCTCCCTGAGGACCACCACCACCGGGACGCCTTCCCCGGGACCGACCCCGGTGAGGCATTCATCCAGGTCGTCTGCCAGACCGTTCCCGTCCCGGTCGCCCAGGAAAGGTAACGGTGCCCCTTCCGCCGGCGCCTTTGCCCCGGGCGCCTGGACCGGGACTGCCGCGTCCCCAATGGGTGCTGCCGGCACCAGGCTCTCTCCGGCGGCCACCGGGGCGGCCAGCACGAGCGCACAGGTCAGGGCCAGCAACACCAACGCAACTCTACGCATGCCTTCACCTCCTCTGCCGTGTTCTGCCATTATTGTAATTATACTACACGCACCGACCAATTCCTTCAACGACTGGAAATACCCCTAACATCTCCCATGCACAGCGGGCCCGAGTGAGGTGTGGTGGGTGCCGGCGCAATCGCTTGCCTCGCAGCGGGGTCATCGGGCATCGGCCCGGTTGCGTTCGGTCAGGATGCGATGGGCCTTGACGGCGAAGGCGAGGGAGGCGAGGCGTTCGCCTTCCAGGCTGGTCAGCCGTAAGAGTTGCTTGATCCGGGTAAGGCGGTACTTGAGCGAATTCCGGTGGACGTAGAGCCGGGAAGCGGCCCTCTCCAGGTGACATCCGCTGTCCAGGAATACTTCCAGCGTGCGCACAAGCTGGGAGCCCCGGCGGCGGTCGTGTTCGATGAGGGGGCCGATTTCTTCGCTCACGAACCGCTCCAGTTCCGCCTGCGGTCCGATCCTCAGCAAGAGGCGATGTATCCCCAGGTCCTGATAAAAGGCGATGCGGTCGCCTCCCGCCAGCCCGAGGCTGATGTTGAGGGCATCTCCGGCGGCTGCAAAGCTTTCTGCGATCTGGGAGGGACAGTTGCACAAGAGGCCTATCCCCACCGAGAGAGTGAGACCGGGCAGGACACGCGCGGCCGCCTGCTTAACCCTGAGGGCCAGGTCCTCGATGGTCGCCCGCGGGGCGGGGGGCAGGGGGCAGGGATAGGGGGAGGTGGGGGATAGGTTATCGTCGGGTACCTGGGCCAGGATCACCACGCTGTCGCTGCGGGGAGCCACCACGTGCTCTCCTGCCAGGGTCCTGTGGGTGGTCTCCGCCACTACGGCCAGGAAGCGCCTCTTCAATTCCTGGATGGCCCGCTCGGAGAGGCGGCCTGACAGGCAGAACGATTGGAAATCGTCCAGGTCAACGATGAGCACCGTGCGCTTGCCATCCAGCTTCCAGGCCAGGTACCTGGCCCGTTGCTGGATCGCCTCGGGTTTGACGTTGCCCTCCAGGAGGTCTTCCAGGAAATCGTCCCGGCTGCGCTTGCGGGTGAACACCGCTTCCAGCACCGGAGTGATGATGTCGATGTAGCTGGCGTCTTCCGGGATCTCGATGACGGGAAAATCGCACGACTCCGCCACCTCGAGTACCTGCGGGGGAGCACCGTTGAGGTAGCTCTTGGTATCGAGCGCTATGGCGGCTGCCCCGTGCGCGGCCAGGTAACGGATGAGGTCCTGCTGGGTCCGTAGATTGTCCCTGATGGCGTAGAAGCTGGTCAGATACAGGACGTTCGCTCGTACCCAGGGGTCGATCTCGGGCATTTCGATGACGTCCACGTGCTCGATGAGCCTGCCGAGCCCCCGGCGGCCGGCCAGAACACGGGCCCGCTGGAGTTTGCCTATGCGCAGCGCCTCCATGACACTGATGGCCACGGCCAGTCCCCCTGAGGGTGATTTCGCGCTGCCCGGGGTATTTCCCTGTGTATATCGGACAAGGCAATGACCCACTTTTGGTGCAAAAGGGAGGACCAGGACGGCAGGATGCCAGGCACGGCTGCAGAACACTCGCTAACCAAACGGGTTGCGGTGTTGCCCCGTCCAGCGGTACTGGCACCTGCCCCGGTGCCGGGAGAGAGCCGGCCCATGCGGCGGAGCCCGGCGGGCGAGCGGGGGAGCACAGGACACCCGGAGTGAGCCGGGCCGGGGTGCGGGCCCGGCCCACGCGCAAGCAAAGGGGGGACAGGGATGAACGGGCGCAAAGGTAGGTTAGGCCCACTGCTGGTGGTGATCCTGACAGTTTCCCTGCTGGCTGCCTGCAGCAAGCCGGCCCAGCAGCCGGCCAAACCCCAGGTCGCGGTCTACGCCAACTCGAGCGAGGTAATGGTGTTCTGGGACCCGAGCGACAGCTTCTCCAACGAGATCGTCGCCATGAACAACATGTACGAGACCCTGCTCCGCTACGACCCCATCGCTCAGAAGTTCACCCCGGTGCTGGCCACGGACTATTCCCATTCTCCCGACGGGCTGGAATGGACGTTCCACATCCGCAAGGGTGTGAAGTTCCACACCGGCAATGCCGTGGACGCCCATGCCGTGAAGTACTCCATCGAACGCACCATCCAGCGGGGGAAGGGAGCGTCCTTCATATGGGATTCCGTGGACAGGATAGAGGTGCCCGACCAGTACACGGTGGTGTTCAAGCTGAAGTACCCGGCTCCGCTTGACCTCGTCGTTTCTTCGGGGTACGGAGCCCATGTATTCGACCCCCAGGCGGTGAAGGAGCACGGGGAGGACTGGTTCGCGGCCGGGCATGAGGCCGGCACGGGTCCTTACACGCTGGAGAGCTACGACAAGGCCGGGGACCTGGTGCTCACCGAGTTCCCCGACTACTGGGGAGGGTGGGAAGGTAAGCACTTCGACAAGGTGGTGTTCAAGCAGGTTACCGAACCCACCACCCGCCGCCAGATGATCGAGGCGGGGCAGGCTGACTACACCAACCAGCTTCCCCTGGATCAAATCGCCGACCTGCAGAAGAATCCCAAGGTCAATGTGGTGGTGACCCCCTCCTTCCAGAACCTCCTGGGGATGCTGAATACGGAGAAGAAGCCGCTGAACAACCCGGATGTCCGGCGGGCCATCTCGTGCGCCGTGCCTTACCGGGACATCATCTCCACGGTCATGCTCGGTTACGCTTCCCAGGCCCGCGGGCCGGTGCCCAAGGGCTTGTGGGGCTACTCCGAGGAAGTGCCCCAGTACGCGTACGACCCGGACAAGGCCCGCGCCCTGCTGGAGAAGGCCGGCTACGGCAAGGGCGGGTTGAAGCTGACGCTGACGTACACCAGCGGGGACGACCAGGAGCGCAGGGTGGCGGAACTCATGAAGGCGTCCTTCGCCGAGCTCGGTATCGGCCTGGAAATCCGGGTCATGAACTGGGAGCAGCAGTGGGAACTCGCCAAGAATCCGGACCCCCAGAAGCGTCAGGACATCTTCCTCTTTTACTGGTGGCCTGATTACGCCGATCCGTACAGCTTCCTGGTCAACCTCTTCCACTCCGAGCCTGAGATCGTCTTCAACCTGAGCTACTACAGGAATCCCGAGTACGACCGGCTCATCGAGGAGGGGCGCCGGGTTTCCGGCATCGACCGGCAACAGGCCATCGCCAAGTACGTGCAGGCGCAGAAGATCCTGGTGGAAGACGCAGCTGCCCTGTTCCTGTACGACCTGGAGTACGTGCGGCCCGTGGCGGCGTCGCTGAAAGGCTTCGTAGACAACCCGGCCTATCCGCACGCGGTGTGGTGGTACGACTGTTATCGCGAGGAGGCAAAGTAGCCTCCCTGGGGGTGGTCTTCGTTGCGCAAGCTGGAGATCCAGGAAGCCAGGGACGTGCTGGATGGTTGTGCCCTGCTCGCCACCGGCGGCGGGGGAGATCCCTCCCTGGGGTGGGAGATGGTGCGGCGCGAGCACGAGGCGGGACAGGTGTTCTGGTTGGCCTCGCCACAGGAGTTGCCGGATGACGCCTCCACCTGCTCGGTGTACTTCACGGGTTCCACGGCTCCCAAAAGCCCGGAGGCATCCGCCCGCTTCGCCCGGTTGCCACGGCCCCAAGAGCTGCCCGCATACCTGGCCATGCGCGCCCTGGAGCGGCACCTGGGCCGTCCGTTTGCTGCCCTGGTGTCCATTGAGTACGGCGGGCTTAACACGGCGGTGGGGATGGCCGTGGCCGCCCGGGCCGGGATTCCCCTCCTGGACGCCGATGCCGCGGGTCGGGCTGTTCCCGACCTGCAGTTCTCCACGTACTACCTGCAGGGGCTGCCTATCTACCCGCTGGCCCTGTGCACCGATTTCGGGGAACCCGTGGTCATCGAGCGGGTGGTGGACGATTTCCGGGCGGAAGACCTGGTGCGGGCCGTCGCCGTGGCCAGCGGGGGGATGGTGGCTACGGCGGATCACCCCGCTCGGGTGGGGCAGTTGCGAGCGGGCGGGGTGATCCCGGGGGCACTGACGCGGGCCCTGGCGGTGGGACGGGCGCGGCGCGAAGCCTGGGAGGCGGGCCGGGATCCTGTGGAGGCGGTGGTGCGGACCGGCGGAGGGGAACTCCTGTTCCGGGGTGTGGTGCGCACCGATCCCCGCTGGGAAGACAGGGAAGGTTTCCTGTTCGGGGAGATGGAACTCGAGGGTACCGGTGCTTGGGCGGGTAGCAGGTACCGCATCTGGTTCAAGAACGAAAACATCATCTCCTGGAAGGACGGGCACGTGGACGTCACCGTTCCCGATCTCATCTGCGTGCTCCGCCAGGAAGACGGCAGCCCGATCCTCAATCCTCATGCCCCGGCGGGGACGGAGGTGGCGGTGGTCGGATTCCCCGCTCCCCGGGAGTGGCTCAACGAGCGGGGGCTGGGTATCCTGGTTCCTCGCTTCTTCGGGTTCGACGTGGACTGGGATCCCGGCCGGTTCGCCCGGCAGGGGTAGGTAGGGCTCTTGCCGGTGCCACGGTCTGGGAGAGACGCCCGACACGAGGACGGGTGATACCAATGGGCGCCTACGAATTTGAGTTGAGCGCGGCCGCCGGGAAGCTGGTACGGGAGTCCCTGCGGGTCAAGCCGGGGGAAGTGGTGGCCATCACGGCGGACACGCTGAGTGACGAGGAGGTGGTGCGGGCCACGGCCGCCGCGGTGCTGGATTCGGGGGGCAAGCCCCTGGTCCTGAAAGTGGCGACTCCCCGCGGGGTGGGTAAGGCGGCCGACCCCGACCTTCCCGTAGAAGCTCTGGCCCGGGCGGTGGCATCCTCCCAGGCCTGGGTGGAGTATAACCTCCAGTGGCTGCTGTATTCGGGGGTATACGAGCATGCTACGGCCGCCAACCCGGAACTGCGCTACCTGTGCCTGTGCGGCATGACTGCGGACCTCATGGTGAGGGCTGTCGGTCGCGTGGACACGGCCGCCCTGCGTCGCTTCCTGGAGAAGGTGCGCGACCTGACCTCCCGGGCCACCAGTGTGCGGATCACCACCCCTGCCGGCACGGAGGTGTCATTCCAGAACGTGGGGCCTGACCACTTCATCAGTTGTGACTGGGGAGATGCGTCCACCCCCGGCGTGTGGATGCTGGCCGGGCAGGTAGGCTGGTCCCCCCGGCTGGAGACGGTGGAAGGAACCATCGTGTTCGACGGGTCGCTGTGCCCGCCTCTGGGCATTCTCAAGGCGCCGATTTCCCTCGAGATACGGGAGGGCCGCATAGTCTCCATCGCGGGTGGCCCCCAGGCGGAGGAGTTCCGGGCCTGGCTGGAATCCTTCCGGGATCCCAATATGCTCCGGCTCGGCCACGTCTGCTACGGGTTTAACCCTGGGGCCAGGCTCACGGGAAACGTGCTGGAAGACGAGCGGGTGTGGGGGTGCACGGAGTGGGGCATCGGTTACATGAGCCCCATTGATGTCCCGCCCGACGGCATCCGGGCCGCCTCGCACTGCGACGGGATATGCCTCAATTCATCTGTGTGGCTGGATGGGGTCCAGATCCTGGACCGGGGCCGGGTGGTGGGCCCGGAACTGGAGGATCTGGGCAGAGCTGCGCGGGGCGGGTGAGGGATATGGATGCGGTGGACGTGATGGCAGGAGCCCGGCGGGCCCTCCAGGTGTGCCTGGGGGTGAAGCCGGGCGAGGTGGTGGCGGTGGTCTGCGACGCGCCCAGCCTCGAATTGGGGCAAGCATTTCGCCGGGCTGCCCGGGAACTGGGTGCGGAGCCGGTTCTGGTGCTCATGGAGGTGCGCAACCGGGACGGGGAGGAGCCGCCCGCCGCGGTGGCCGCTGCCATGGCTCACGCGCACGTGGTGGTGATGCCCACCACCTTTTCCCTGTCCCACACTTCCGCCCGACGGGAGGCCTGTGCGCGCGGGGCCCGCGTCGCCTCTATGCCGGGGATAACGGCGGATATGATGGCCAGGGTGCTCCCCGCCGACTACCACCTGGTGGCCCGGCGAGCGACGACGCTGGCCGACCTCCTCACCCGGGCGGGGAGGGCCCGCATCGTGAGTGCCGGTGGTACCGGCGTCACCATGTCTCTGGCCGGGCGGGTGGGTCATGCCGACACCGGGCTTTACCTGACCCCCGGGAGCTTCGGGAACCTGCCCGCCGGAGAGGCCTACATCGCCCCGGTGGAGGGAACGGCCGAGGGTGTGGTGGTGATCGATGGATCTCTGCTGGACGTGCGAGTGGATCAACCCGTGCGGGTATGGCTGGAAGGTGGCCGCGCGGTGCGGATCGAGGGCGGCCGGGTGGCCGCCGAACTGAGGCGGCTCATGGAAGAGGTGGGCGAGGGAGCTGCCAACCTTGCGGAGCTGGGGATCGGTACCAACGACCTGGCCACGGTGAGCGGGAACGTGCTCGAGGACGAAAAAGTCCTGGGTACGGTTCACGTGGCCTTCGGGGACAACGCCAGCATGGGCGGGCACGTGCAGGTTCCCCTGCACGTCGACGGCATCATCATGTCACCTACCCTTTTCCTGGACGGAGAGGTCATTCTGCGCGCCGGAGTCCTGGCGGAGATGTCCGGGTGGGCGTGAGCCGGCAGGGTGACGCAAGGCCGGGGAGGGGCCGGTACTGGGGGGACGAGTGTGGCCAGGTACCTTTTTGTCAATCCCGTGGGGACGGACGTCTGGGACGCCCAGGATGAGGCATACCTCCGTTCCCTCGTCGCACCCGGGGACGAGGTACGGGTGGCCAGCCTGAGGTACGGGCCCCCGGCGGTGGACAGGGAGACGAGGCTGGTGGAGGCCGAGTACGGGGTAGCGGCGTTGCTGGACGCTCTGGCGGAGGCGGGCGGGGCACCGGAACGGGGCCCGGGCAGAGACGCGTATGACGCCGTGGTCATCAACTGCTGCGCCGACCCCGGCCTGGCCCCCGGCCGCGAACTCCTCGCCTGTCCGGTGCTGGGGGCGGGCGAGACGGCCCTGGCCCTGGCTCCCCTTTTCGGGGAAGGGGTGGCGGTGCTGGCTCCCGACGAGACCGCCGCGGTCATGTTCCGCCGTTACGTGCGTCGCCTGGGTCTGCAGGGGACGGTGGGCGGCGTTTACCCCCTGGGCGTGGCGGTGGCGGATTTGGAACGCCAGCCCGACCGCACGGTGGAGTGCGCGGTGCGGGCCGCCTTGCGCGCCCACGAGGAGGCGAACGCCCAGGTAATGGTGCTGGGCTGCACCGGCCTGGCCCCGCTTGCCCCCAGGGTGGCTGCCGTCCTGGAGGGGATGGGGCTGGTGGTGCTGGAGCCGATGGCCCTTGCCTTCCGGGCCGCGCAGGTCCTGGCCAGGCTGGGATTGTCCCATTACCGGGGGGGCCTGTATGCCCCTTACCGGGAGCCGCGGGTTGGGAGGATCCAGGGTTGCGGCGCTGAAGGTACCAGCGGGCCTGGGGAGCAAGCAGGGGTGTTCGCGGGCGGGCCTGGCGGCAGGATCGGCGGGGATCCTGATCCCGTAGATGTTTTGCTGGTGAATCCGGTAGTCTCGCCCGGCCTGCTATCATGGGTACCGGAATATGCTCGCACCGTGCTGCCGCCCTGGACCAGGGCAAACGTGAAGGACATCAGCGCAGGACCGCGATGTATAGAAACCTTTTACCAGGAGGCATGTGCCCGTCCCGGTGTGGTGCGGGCAGCGCGCGGTGAGGGCGGGGCATTCGACGTCAGTGTGGTAAACTGCTTCGCCGACCCGGCCGTGCTGGCCCTGCGGGAGTCCACGGGCAGACCTGCTATTGGCCTGGCAGAGGCCAGCTGCAGACTGGCTCTGCTGCTGGGGCACCGCTTCGGGGTGGTATCGACGGGGCGGAACGCCGGCCCCTGGGCCGAGCTGCAGGTCAGGGAGATGGGGTTGACTCATCGGCTGGCGGGTGCGGTGGGGATCGACATAGGGGTCCTGGAACTTTCCAGTGACGAGGCCGTCACGGCGGAAGCAATCCTCTCGGAAGCCCGGAATCTGGTAGGACGGGGGGCGGAGGTGATTGTGCTGGGCTGCGGTGCGATGGCGAAGATGGCCCACGCGGTAGCCGAGAGACTGGACGTACCCGTCCTGGAGCCATTGGCGGTAGCTCTTAACCTGGCCGACCTGGTGGGGAGGGCGAGGCCTTGGCGGAAGAGATGACGCTGTCGGGAGGAAGTGGCGCTTATCGTGACACGGTCGGGAGGTACGGCAGGGGTTGAGAGCGTATATTGTTCGCAGGTTGCTGCTGGGAGTTGCGGTATTATGTGGGGTGACACTGGTGACCTTCTTCATCGCCAGGGTCATCCCCTCCGACCCCGCGGCGCGCTGGGTGGGAGGCCACCCCACCGCGGAGCAGATTGCCCGCGCCCGGGTAGAGCTGGGCCTGGACAAGCCGCTGTACGTGCAGTACCTGCGCTACATGGGGGACCTGTTGCGGGGGGAGTGGGGCAGGTCCATCCGCACCCACCGGCCGGTCATCGCGGATATTCGCGCCTTCCTGCCCGCCTCGCTGGAGCTCATACTGAGCGGCATGTTGATCGCCGTGGCGGTGGGGGTGCCGATGGGCATCCTTTCCGCCACCCGCAAGGATAGGCTGCCCGATCACGGTGCCCGGCTGCTGTCCATCGGGGCGGTTTCGGTGCCCACCTTCTGGCTGGCCATGCTGCTGCAATTGCTCTTTTTCGGCTACCTTGGGATTCTACCCCTGGGGGGCCGGGTGGACACCGTGGTGCGGCTCACCTATCCCATCCACCGCATCACCGGGTCGTATTTGCTGGACTCCCTCCTTACGGGTAACTGGCCGGTATTCAGCAACGCCCTCAGCCACATGGTGCTGCCGGCCGTCACCATGGCCGCATACCCCCTGGGGCTCATCACCAGGATGACCCGCTCCTCTCTCCTCGAGGTGATGAGCGAGGAGTACATCGTGGTGCCACGGGCGTACGGCATCCCGCGCCCGGTGGTGTATTACCGGTACGCCCTCAAGAACGCGCTGGGGCCCACCATTACCGTACTGGGGCTCACCTTCGCGTATTCCCTGGCGGAGACGTTCCTGGTGGAAAGCGTCTTCAACTGGCCAGGGTTGGGGCAGTACGCTTCCCAGTCCATCCTCTCGGCGGACTACCCCGCCATCATGGGAGTCACCATCGTGGTGGCATGTACCTACGTGATTGTCAACCTGGTGGTTGACCTCATCCTGGCCTGGCTCGATCCGCGCATCCGGCTGGAGGGATGACATGAGCGACGAGGCAACGCGCACTCCGGACGCCACACCGGATCACAACAGTCAAGAGCGCAGGAGGGCGGGGCTCGGCTATACGTGGTACCTTTTCCGGCGCAACCGCCTGACGGTGGCCGGCACGGCGGTGGTGCTGCTGCTTATCCTGGTGGCGCTGGCCGCCCCCTGGCTGGCGCCCTATCCAGGGGATGCCGGTACCGACGTGCATCCGGAGAGGGCCCTGCTTACGCCCAGCCGGGAGCACCCGTTTGGCACGGACGAACTGGGGCGCGACCTGTTCAGCCGGGTATTGTTTGGCTCCCGCATATCCCTGACGGTGGGGGTCATTGCCATCGGGCTGGCCCTGCTCATCGGGGTGCCCGTCGGCCTGGCGGCCGGGTTCTTCGGGGGAACGGTGGACGAGGTGCTCATGCGGGTGTGCGACGTGTTCATGAGCTTTCCGCCCTTGTTACTGTCGGTGGCCATATGCGCCATGCTGGGTCCCAGCCTGACCAACGTCATGATTTCTATCGGCATAGCGTGGTGGCCCTGGTACAGCCGCCTCATCCGGGGCCAGGCCCTCTCGGTGAGGGAGCGGGGGTTCGTGGAGGCCGCCCGCGCGGCGGGGGTCAAGCCCTGGGTGGTTATCTGGCGCCACATCCTGCCCAATACCATGGCTCCGGTGGTGGTGCAGGCCTCCATGGACTTCGGCGGGGTGATCCTCACTGCGGCGTCTTTAGGGTTCCTGGGGATGGGGGCGCAGCCCCCTACGCCTGAGTGGGGGCTGCTGGTGAGCATCGGGCGCAACTTCTTTCTTAACCAGTGGTGGTATGTTACTTTCCCCGGCCTGGCCATATTTGTGGCCGTGCTGGCATTCAACCTGGTGGGAGACGGGATCAGGGAGATTTCCGATCCCCGCACACGGGAGGCGTAGCCTGGTTGGAGCGGTTCCTCACGGCACCTGGTGCACCTGCGGCAACGGATGAGACCCTGGCCAGCGATCTCATGTCCATCCGGGATCTGAAGGTGGGTTTCCGCGTTTACGGCGGCACCGTCCAGGCGGTTGACCTGCACTACCTGTCCCTGGGAGCGGGTGAGGTGCTGGCCCTGGTGGGCGAGACCGGCTGCGGCAAGTCGGTGACGGCACGCGCCATCCTGCGCCTGCTGCCGCCCGGTAAAGCGGTGGTTTCGGGCAGCATCCTCTTCCGCGGGGAGGATCTCCTGCAAAAAGGTGAGCGGGAGATGGATCGCATGCGGGGCAAGGAGATATCGATGGTTTTCCAGGACCCCATGTCCGCCTTCAACCCCGTTTTCCCCGTGGGTGACGTCATGGTGAGGGCCATCCGCCTTCACCAGGGCCTGGGCGCGAGGGAGGCCCGGGAGCGGGCGGTCGAGATGTTCCGTCTGGTGCGCCTTCCCCGTCCGGAGGCCACCCTGCGCCTGTACCCCCACGAACTGAGCGGCGGCATGCGGCAGCGGGTGATGATCGCGATGGCCCTCTCGTGCCGGCCGTCGCTGCTCATAGCGGACGAACCCACCACCGCCCTGGATGTGACGATTCAGGCCCAGATCCTGCGGCTGCTGGTGGAACTGAGGCAGCAGGTGAGGGCGGCAGTCATATTCATCACTCACAACCTGGGGGTGGTGGCCGAGATCGCGGAGAGGGTGGCGGTGATGTATGCCGGAGACGTGGTGGAGTGGGGGCCGGTCGAGGACATCTTCTGTCATCCGACCCACCCCTACACCTGCTTGTTGCTGGCGGCAATTCCGCGCCGGGGCGGCCGGGGTAGGCTCAAGGTGATCGGGGGCGAGGTGCCCAATGCCCTGCGTTTGCCCCCTGGTTGTCGCTTCGCTCCCCGGTGCCCGCGGGCGCAAGAGGTGTGCGGCCGCGAGCGGCCGCTCCTGATGATCCGGGGTAGTCGGGCGGTGGCCTGCCACTTTCCGGGGGAGGGAGCCCCATGACCCCGCTCCTCGAGGTGAGGGGGCTGAAGAGGTACTTCCCCATCAGGACGGGAATGCTGCGTCGGGTGACGGGCTGGGTCCGGGCCGTGGACGGAGTCACCTTCACTGTTTCTACCCGGGGGGAATCACTGGGCATCGTGGGGGAGTCGGGTTGCGGCAAGAGCACCCTGGCCCGCACCGTGCTGCGTCTGGTCGAGCCCACGGAGGGGCGGGTGCTGTTCGAGGGTCGCGACCTCACTTCCCTCAGGGGGGAAGAGTTGCGCCGCATGCGCCGGCACGTGCAGATGGTGTTCCAGGACCCGTACTGGTCCCTGGATCCGCGTTTGCGGGTCCTGGACATCGTGGCGGAGCCCCTGCGCGCTCACGTGCCCATGGGCGGGCGCCAGCTGCGGGAGCGCGTGGCAGAGTTGTGCGCCCTGGTGGGTCTCCCCGGCGAGTTCCTGAACCGCTACCCGCACGAGATGAGCGGGGGCCAGCGGCAGCGGGTGGGCGTGGCCCGCGCCCTGGCGCTCAACCCCTCCCTGCTGGTCCTGGACGAGCCCACCAGTTCCCTGGACGTTTCCGTGCAGGCTCAGGTGCTGAACCTCCTCGCCGACCTGCAGGTCAGGCTGGGACTCTCGTATCTGCTGATTTCCCACGACATCGCCGTAGTGGAGCACATGTGCGACCGGGTGGGGGTGATGTACCTGGGGGTGCTGGTAGAGAGCGGGCCGGTTGAGAAAGTGCTGGGCACGCCGCTGCACCCATACACCCAGGCCCTGATCGGGGCGGTCCCCGTACCCGATCCCCGCCGGCGCACCCTGGGGGTTCCCCTCGAGGGCGACGTTCCCGACCCCTCGTCTCCGCCGCCGGGATGTCGGTTCTGGCCTCGCTGCCCGAGGGCCAGAGACGAGTGCCGGCGCGAAGTACCGGTCCTCCGTCCCTTTGCCCCTGACCACCAGGTAGCCTGCCACCTGGTCTGACCGGCTTCTTTCTCCACGGTGTCGACCGGGGCACGGTGCAAGCCGCCCCGGCCGGAGCGGGCGTGGGGCGAAGTTGCGGTACACTGACGATAGACGCCATCACGATAGAGGAATAGAGGCCTGCATGTTGACATTTCGGCGGCAAACCTGGTAGACTTTGCGCCAAGTAGCCTGATGAACCGTTGAGGGGCACAGTACCTGGAAAGCGTGGGGAATCAGAGAGCCAGCGGGAGGTGCGAGCTGGCCCCCCGTCTGGGGAATCCAGCCCCGAGGGCAGGCACAAGGCGGGTGCCCAAGCCCGGACGGAGGGCCCGTTATCGCCCAATGAGGGGTCGCGGCCGGAGCGCGCTCGGTTTCGGGAGTGCGCGCTTTCCGGCGCGACAAGCGGGGTGGCACCGCGGGAGAAAGCCTCTCGTCCCCGATCAGTGGGTGGCGAGTGGCTTTTTGCATGCAAGGGACGGTTTAGGAGAGGAGGTAGGACATGTTGCAAAGGCAGTGTCTCATGATCCCGGGGCCGACGCCGGTGCCGGCGCGGGCGGCGCTGGCCGAAGCGGCACCCATGATCAACCACCGGGGTCCCGAGTTCGGTGCCCTGCTCGGGGAAGTGACGGACGGACTGAGACGCGTGTTCATGACGGGCCATACCGTGCTGGTGTTCCCCGCCGCCGGTACCGGGGCCATGGAGGCGGTGGCCGCCAATCTGGTGGGACCGGGGGAGCGGGTGCTGGTGGCGGTGGCCGGCGAGTTCGGAGCGCGTTTTGCCGAAATCATGCGGGTGGCCGGCGCCGGCGTCCGCACCCTGGAGTTCGCGTGGGGGACTGCGGTCGACCCCGGGTCCGTGCGCGAGGCGCTGGAGGCGGATCCGTCCATCGGGATGGTGGTGGTGACCCACAACGAGACTTCTACCGGGGTGACCATGGACCTTCCCGCCATCAGGGCTGCCATTCCCCGGGACGACGTGCTGTTCGTGGTGGATGCCATCAGTTCGGTGGGCGCCATCGAGCTGCGCACGGACGATTGGGGCATCGACGTGGTGGTGGGAGCCTCCCAAAAGGGTCTCATGGCTCCGCCCGGCCTGGCCGTGGTGTCCGTGAGTCCCCGGGCGTGGGACAGGGCGAACCGGACCACCTGCCGCAGCGTTTACTGGAGTTTCGGGGCGGCGCGGCGCTTCCTGGAACGCCCCACGCCCCAAACGCCCTACACCCCGGCCGTGTCCCTGCTGTATGCCCTGCGGGAGTCGTTGCGGATGCTCGAATCCGAGGGCCTGGAGAGCGTGCTCCGCCGTCATGCCACCGTGGCCCGGGCCGTGCGCGCGGGGGTGCGCGCCCTGGGGCTCGGGACCCTGGCCCGCGACGAGTGCGCTTCCCACACCGTGACCGCGGTCACGGTGCCGTCATGGCTCGACGGGCAGAAGCTCCTCGGCCTCCTTCGGGAGAAGTACGGGGTGATCCTGGCCGGGGGCCAGGGACCGCTGGCCGGGCGTGTGTTCCGCATCGGTCACGTGGGCCAGGTGAGCTGGCAGGATGTGGTGGTGACGCTGGCCGCGCTGGAAATGGCCTGCCTGGATCTGGGGGCAGAGGTTGAACGCGGCCGGGCTGTGGCTGCTGCCGAAGAAGTGTTCGGCTGGGAAGGGTGAGGGCCATGCGCATCCTGGTAACCGACGGTATAGCGGAGGAAGGGGTTAAGGTCCTCAGGGAGGAGGCAGAGGTTGACGTCTGCGGGCCCCTGCGCGAGGAGCAGCTGATCGAGCGCATCGGCGAGTACGACGGGATACTGGTGCGCAGTTCCACCCGTGTCACCTCCCGCGCGATTGCGGCGGCGCCCCGGCTGCGGGTGATCGGACGGGCGGGGGTAGGAGTTGACAACATTGACCTGGAAGCAGCCACCCGCGCGGGCATCGTGGTCGTGAACGCTCCGGGTGGAAACACGGTGGCCGTGGCCGAGCACACCATCGGCCTTATCCTCTCCCTGGCCCGCAGGATCCCCCAGGCCCACCTGCACGCCAGATCGGGGAAGTGGGAGAGGAGCCGCTTCCTGGGGACGGAAGTGCGGGGCAAGACCCTGGGGTTACTCGGTTTGGGACGGATCGGTTCCGAGGTGGCCAGGCGGGCCCTGGCCCTGGGGATGAAGGTGATGGCATATGACCCCGCCGTCTCGCCCGAGCGCATGGAGGCCGTGGGTGTAATCCCGGCTGAGCCCGCCGTCATTTTCCCTGCCGCGGACTTCATCAGTGTGCACGTCCCCCTGACCCGGGAAACGCAGGGCCTGATCGGCGAGGAGGCCATCTCGCGGATGAAGCCGGGAGTGCACATCATCAACTGCTCCCGAGGCGGTGTGGTGGACGAGGAGGCCCTGGCCCGAGCGCTCCGGGAGGGAGAGGTGGCAGGGGCGGCGCTGGACGTGCTGGCGTCGGAGCCCCCTCCGCCCGACCATCCCCTTTTGGGCCTGGACAACGTGGTGATCACTCCCCACCTGGGTGCTTCCACCGCCGAGGCCCAGGCGAGCGTGGCCGTGGAAACGGCCCGCGCCGTGCTGGCCGTGCTCAGGGGAGAACTGGTACCCACCGCCGTCAACGTGCCCGCTCCCGCCCCCGAAGACGGCCAGCGCCTTGCCCCCCTGCTGCCGCTGGCGGAAACTCTGGGTGCCTTTTCGGCCGGGTGGTCAGAAGGCATGATCGGCGGCGTGCGCGTGGCCTGGTCGGGCGAGGTGGCGAGGATGGACACTCGTCCCCTGCTCTCCGCCGTGCTCAAGGGGCTGCTTCGTCCTCTCCTGCAGGACCATGTCAACGCGGTGAACGCCCCCCTGCTGGCCCGGGAGAGGGGAATCCGGGTCAGCGAGGTGAGGATGGATGAAGGCGACGGCTACCCGGGTGAGATATCTGTCTCCACGGTCACCAGTCGGGGCGAGCGGAGCGTGGCCGGGAGCCTGTCCCCCCGGGGGGAACCGCGCCTGGTGCGCATAGACGGATATCGTACAGATACCCCCCTGGCCGAGTTCATGCTGGTCTGCCCCCACGTGGACCAGCCGGGCATCATCGGTCAGGTGGGCACCATCCTGGGGGAAGCCGGCGTGAACATCTCCGGCATGCAGGTGGCGAGACTGGCGCGAGGCGGAGAGGCCATCATGGTGCTGGGCATGGACTCTCCCGCGCCCCCCGAGGCCCTTGCCCGCATCGCCCGGGTGCGGGGCGTCATTTCCGCCCGTCCCGTGTACCTGCACCGGCCGGCGTGAGGGGGAGTGAGGATGCCGCGACTTATGCCTTTCCGGGCGGTTCACTACGACCCCCGGCGCGTGGGAGTGGATCTCGGTGCTCTGATTTCACCGCCCTACGATGTGGTGGACGGGGAAGCGGCGGGCGGCCTTGCGGAACGGCATCCGTACAACTCCGTCCGCCTTGAACTCCATATCCCAAGCGCGGAAAGCCCTGCTGACCGGTACTGCCGGGCCGCAGCGCTGTGGGAGGCATGGCGCCGAGAGGGTATCCTGGTGCAGGATGAGGTGCCATCCCTCTACGTCTGCGAGCACGCCTTCTTCCACGAGGGCCGCCACCTGGTCCGCGCCGCCCTGGTGGGTTGCCTGGCGCCCGGCGTCATGGCTCACGAAGAGACGATGGCCGTGCCCAAACAGGATCGCCTGGAGCTGCTGCGTGCCTGCCACGCCCAGTTCAGCCCCATTCTCGTCCTGTACGAAGACCCCCACGGCCGGGTGGCGTCAGCGCTGCGTTCCGGGGTGGCGGGGAGACCGCCCGAACTGGAGGTGCACACAGGGGAAGAGGTTTTGCGGGTGTGGCGCCTGAAGGAGGACGCGGTCGCCCGGGTAACCGGGGTTGTGGCTCCCCTGCCCGCCGTGATCGCCGACGGGCATCACCGTTACGAGTCCGCGCGCCGGTTCGCGGAGGAAACGGGGGAAGAACGGCACGAGCGTGTGCTGGCTGCCCTCGTATCCACAGCTGATCCGGGGCTGCTGGTACTGCCCACCCATCGCCTCGTGCGCAGGGCGGGCCCGGGCGGTGCCGAGGGTCTCGTCGACGCCGTGGCTGCCGCGTTCGGCTGCGCGGAGGTCGTCGCCCGTGCCCCTCGGGCAGGGGCGGCTGCCTGGTGGGCACGCTTGGAGTCCCTCGTATCCTCTCGTTCTGGCCTGGTATCCTTGGCGGCGGTGACCGCAGGTGGGGCACGGGTGCTGAGCTATCAGGGCGAGACGGCTGAGGCCCTGAGGGTGCTGGATGGCGTCGTGCACGGGGGGCAGGGGGCAACGCAGCGGGCGACGCAGGGGCCGACGGCTGATGGTGAGGCGGGTGCCGCCCGGGCCGTGGAGTACACCAGGGATGCGGCTTACGCCCTGGACGAGGTCCTGGCCGGGCAGGCCGAGGTCACTTTCCTGGTCCCTGCTGTCTCGGTGGGCGAGGTATTCCGCAAGGCTCGGGAGGGTTACCGGTTCCCCCGGAAGACCACCTATTTCCACCCCAAGGTGCCCGCCGGGCTCCTGGTGTGCGACCTGGACGGCTGAGGGGGGAATTGCCTCCTGGCATCTGTTTTCTTGGAATGGTGCCAGAGATTTACTATGCGCGAAATCGTATGTTTAGCCACTTGAGCGGCAGGAGCTCAGATCTTGTCAGGGAACCTGACGCAGGATATTGACATTGCCTCCAGATGTGACTAGAATTCGCATCAAAAGGAATATGGATCTGGGGCCAAATCGCAGTGCTGGGGCGGGAGTGCGCCTAGGGTTCCGCATTTCCAGGCCGGTCTGGCGTGCTGCAGCCGGGGAATGGTCTGGACCAAGCGGCGCAATGCAGCGGATGCTGCAACACCGTGGGTAGTAGAAGACCCGAGCGGAAGGTTCCGTCTGTCGGAATTCCGCGCGGGTTTTTCTTATCCTCGGGTGACAGCCCCACAGCCTTCTGCAAGGCGAAGACAGCATGTGGGGGCGGGGAGCACCCGGCAGACGCGACGGGAGGGAGGACGGTAGGGATGGGAGCCAGAGTTGGGCTGCGCCGGGGTGAGACTGCGGACGGGATGCGCATCCCGTCCGGGTGCGGGGTTGCCGCCGTGGCGAGCAC
This sequence comes from Bacillota bacterium, assembly GCA_030019365.1. Taxonomy (NCBI): domain Bacteria; kingdom Bacillati; phylum Bacillota; species Bacillota bacterium. Next base: position 37,519 of record JASEFA010000002.1, on the reverse strand, counting down.
GAGGGGACGGCTCATTTCGGGGGCCACGGTCGCGTGCATGGTCTGCGCCATGCCCGAACGCACCAATGGCCTGGGGGCGGGATTTGCCGCCTACGGGATATATGCGGACCTGGCAGAGTGTTACGTGTTCCACCTCATGTATGAGGACGGCCAGGCCCGCACGGCGACCGAGGATCTGCTGCGGGCGAGGTTTCAGGTGGATGCTGCGGAACCCATCCCCACCCGGCCCGGAGTCCTGCCCGGGGCCCCCATGCTCTGGCGCTACTTTCTCAGGCTGCCGGAAGAGGTAGCCGCGCACTCCTGGGACGAACGCCCGGCCGAACGGGCACAGCGCGAGTGGTGCGGTCCGGACGAGTACGTGGTGCGGGCGGTGATGGAGATCAACACCGGGATTCCGGGGGCGTTTGTCTTTTCCAGCGGCAGGGAGATGGGCGTGTTCAAGGCGGTCGGTCACCCGGAGGCAGTGGCAGACTTCTTCATGCTCGACCAGTACCGGGGTTACTCCTGGCTGGGGCACTCCCGGTTTCCCACCAACACCCCTGGCTGGTGGGGCGGGGCACACCCGTTCTCGCTGCTGGAATGGTCGGTGGTGCATAACGGGGAACTGTCGTCTTACGGGACCAACCGCCGCTACGTGGAGTCGTTCGGGTACAGGTGCACACTGCTGACCGACACCGAGGTGATCGTCTACCTGGTTGACCTGCTGGTGCGCAGGCACGGCCTGGCCCTGGAAGTTGCATGCCGCGTCCTCACCCCTCCCTTCTGGAAGGAGCTGGACGGGTCGGGGGATCAGGCGGCGCTGCTCCGTGCTGCCCGCATCGTATACGCGGGAGCCCTGCTGAACGGCCCGTTCACTACCATATTGGGGCACTCCCGCGGGTTGGTTGGGCTTACCGACCGCCTTATGCTGAGGCCGCTGGTGGCAGCTACCCGGGGCGACCTGTCTTACCTCGCCTCTGAGGAAGCGGCCATCCGCGCCGTCTGCTCGGGCCCCGACAGGGTTTGGGCTCCCCTCGCGGGGGAGCCGATCATGGTCGAGGTGGGGCGGCCGCAGGTCGCCGTTTCCGTGGGGGTGGCGCGATCATGAGCGGCGCCATCCGGGACAGGATGCGCCACGCGTCCTACGTTCCACCCCAATTCAGTGTCAGGGTGGACGAGGCCCGCTGCAGGTCCTGCCACCTGTGCGTGCGGCAATGCTCTTTTGGTGCCTTGAGCTTCCAGGAACGGGTGACGCCGCAGGAGGGCAGCTGCGCCGGTTGCCTGCGCTGTGCGGCCGTCTGCCCCGCGGGGGCCATTTCGGTGGCGCCGAACCTCTGGCCCCTGAAGCCCAACGGTTTCTGGCCGGAGTGGGCGGTCCGCGGCATATGGCAGCAGGCCGCCAGCGGCGCGAAGAGCCTGACCGGATGCGGCAACGACAAGCCCTACCCCATCCTGTGGGATCATCTCCTGCTGGACGCCGCCCAGGTTACCAATCCCTCCATCGATCCCTTGAGGGAGCCCATGGAGTTACGGACCTACCTGGGGAGGAAGCCGGACAGGCTGGTACCGGGTGAGGCTCTGCAGCCACAGCTCGAGCTGGAGATCCCCATCATGTTCGCGGCCATGTCGTACGGGGCGGTGAGCCTCGACGTGCACCGCGCTCTGGCCATGGCTGCCCGCGAGATGGGTACGTTCATGAACTCGGGGGAAGGCGGCCTGCACCGGGACCTGCTGTCCTGTGGCGACCGCATCATCGTCCAGTGCGCATCGGGCCGGTTCGGCGTCGACCCCGATTACTTCCGGGCGGCGGCGGCAGTCGAGATAAAGATCGGGCAGGGGGCCAAACCCGGCATCGGCGGGCACCTGCCGGGGGAGAAGGTGACGCCCCAGATAGCGGCCACCCGCATGATCCCGGTGGGCACGGACGCCATCTCCCCTGCCCCGCACCACGACATCTACTCGATCGAAGACCTGCGCCAGCTCATCTACGCCATCAAGGAGGCCGTGGACTACCAGAAGGCGGTAGGGGTGAAGATCGCCGCCGTACACAACGTGGCCGCCATAGCAAGCGGCATCGTCAGGGCAGGGGCTGACTTCATCACCATCGACGGTTTCCGGGGCGGGACCGGTGCGTCACCCCTGGTTGTGCGGGACCACCTGGGTATCCCCCTGGAGGTTGCCCTGGCGGCAGTGGACCGGCGGCTGCGGGAGGAAGGCATCCGGCACCTGGTGTCGCTCGTGGCGAGCGGCGGCATCCGCAGCGCCGCTGATGCGCTGAAGGCCATTGCCCTGGGTGCGGACGCGGTGGCCATCGGTACCGCTGCTCTGGTAGCCCTGGGATGCCGCCTCTGCCAGAGGTGCTACACGGGCAGGTGCGCGTGGGGCATCACCACGCAGGATCCGGAGCTGGCCAGCCGCCTCGACCCGGAGGCAGCGGCTCTCCGGTTGGGTAACCTCCTGCGGGCCTGGGGCCTGGAGATAAAGGAGATGCTCGGGGCCATGGGCATCAACGCCATCGAGAGCCTGCGGGGCAACCGGGACCGGTTGCGCGGGCTGGGCCTGGACTCGTTGACCCTGGACATTCTCGGCGTGCAGCCCGCAGGCAGGTGAAGGATCTCTGGGCATTTTGCGAGGCAGCGAGGTGATCTCAATGGGCAGTGCCGACAGCGGAGGCGCGTACACGATCTGCGCAGGCGGGATGGACTTCCGCGAGCTGGGCAGGAATATCCGCCAGGCGGTGGCCGGGGGGGCACGGAGGATCTACGTGGAGGGCGTCTGCGGTCAGCGTTACATAGCTGCGGGCCTGGCCGGGGACGCCTCCGTCGTGGTGCGGGGGGTCCCGGGGAACGACCTGGGGGCCTTTATGGATGGGCCCCACATCAGGGTGATCGGCAATGTCCAGGATGCCGTTGCCAACACCATGAGCGGCGGTGAGATCGTGGTCCACGGCGACGCCCGCAACGTGCTCTGCTATGCCATGCGGGGCGGGCGGGTATACATCCGGGGTGACGTGGGTTACAGGGCCGGCATAAACATGAAGGCTGCGGGCGACCGGTGCCCCGTGCTCGTCATCGGCGGTGCGGCCGGGGGTTTCCTGGGTGAGTACATGGCGGGTGGGCGCATAGTCGTACTGGGAACGATTACCGGAGACTGGACGGGAGCGGGCATGCACGGCGGGGCTATCTGCCTGCGGGGAGGAGCCAGCGCGGATCGCCTATCACCGGACGTGCGCGTGTGCGAACTGGAAGACGCGGACTGGAGTCAGGTGCAGGAAGACGTATCGCAATACTGCCGGTTCTTCGACCTGGATCCGGACCAGTTCCTGGCCTCCTCCTTCGTCAAGCTGGTGCCCAGGCGCCTGCGGCCTTATGGCGACCAGTACACCCACGACCACAGCGTGCTCCGAGGCAGTGCCCTCCCTGAGGCGGGGAAATCACCAGCGGACAGTAACGGCGCCCCCTGGCGAGGCCGTGGAGGCCGCAGAGAATCGCCCGGGGTCAGGCCCGGATTTCCTGGCGGATGAAGAGGTAGTAGGCGACCCCGAAAACGCCCGCGGTGAGAGCGACGAGGGTCACCAGGTGGGGCCACACCAGGAGCAGGCTTTGCCCCGGGGACAGGAACCCGGCGATGGCGCCCTGCACCTGTTCCAGCAGGAAGGGACCCAGGGTGCGAATGCTGGGGTTGAGCAGGGTTATGATGGCCTCTTCGTAGAGGACGGTGGGGGAGAGGCGAGCCAGGCCCAGGTGCCAGCGGGCGTTGCGCAGGGCCACGTCCACCGGGGTGTCTTGCGTTACGGGGAAGAAGGTGTCCGCTATCAGACCGGCCAGCAGGCGGGCGAAGACGGCGAAGAACAGCCACACCGCGATGCCCGCCAGTGCCGAGCTGGCCGCCTGCCGGAATATGACCGAAAAGAGGATACCCAGGGCCAGCCAGAAGGCCACGTAGATTACCGTCACCACCAGGTAGGCCAGGACCCGCACCACCTCTTCCGTGGTGGGTGGCACTCCCGTCAGGATGAGACCCAGCCCGGCCACCAGCAGGCCCAGGGATCCCATCATCCATCCCAGCATGGAGATGCCAGCCAGGAACTTGCCGTTGATGACGTCATCCCGATATATGGGCTGGGACAGCAGGCGGCTGAGGGTGCCGCGAGTACGTTCGCCCACGATGGCGTCGAATCCCATGGCCAGTCCCACCAGGGGGCCCAGGAAGGACACAAAGGCGATGAAGGGGGGCAGGCTGCCCGAGGTGGTGAACAGGCGCAGGAAGACGAAGTGGCTCCCCTCCTGGGCCACGGTCTCGCGGATGCTCTGGGCCCCGACGTACATGCTGCTCAGTCCGGTGATGCCCACCAGCAGAAAGAGGATGAGGAAGCGGATGCTGGAGGTGTGATCCCCTATCTCTTTGGCGCACACCACTCCCAGGCCTCCGCTCGACCAGGAGGAAGTGCTGTGCTTCACCCTTTGCCATAGAGAGGAGAGCGCAGCCGGCGTAACGCTTGCACCCATGCCCGGCTTCACCGGGAGTCACCCCCCTGGAAATACTGGCGGTAGTAGTGATCCAGGCTCCGCCCGCTGGCCACCAGCTCCCGCACGGAGACGGGCCCGGGGTCGACCAGCCGTCCCCGCACGAAGATGGCCACGCGGTCGCATATCTCCTGCACCTGATACAGCAGGTGGGACGAGATCAGGACCGCGCGCTGTTCCTCCTGGGCCAGGCGGACGATGAGGGCCAGCACCTCCTGCACCCCCTCGGGGTCGATCCCCAGGGTGGGTTCATCCAGGATGAGCAGGCGGGGATCTTTGACCAGGGCGTCGGCCATCCCCAGGCGCTGGCGCATGCCCCGCGAGTACTCCCGGACGGCCCGGTCACCGACATCCCCCAGCCCCACCGTCTCCAGCAACCGCGCGATTTGCCTTTCTGCCTCCGGGAGCGGGATGTGGTTCAGTCGGGCGGTATAGCGGAGGTTCTCCCGTCCGGTCATGTCCTCGTAGAATCCCACGTTGTCGGGAAGGTATCCCACCATGGCCTTTACCGCCAGGGGCTCGCGGGCGGGATCGTGGCCCGCCACCCGCACCGTCCCCTCGGTGGGCTCGGTGAGGCCCAGGAGCATGAGGATGGTGGTGGTCTTGCCAGCCCCGTTCGGCCCCAGCAGCCCGAAAACCTCACCCCTGTAGATGTCCAGATCCAGGTGGTCCACCGCCACCAGGTTGCCGTATTTCTTCGTCAGTCCCCGCAGGCTGACGATGACGTCCTTTTCCATGGCACTACCCGCCTCAAGTGACCGACTTACAGTTCCGGATACCTGGGGCCCGCGCAGCTCGTGCTGTCCCGGGCGGGTCAGCGGCGGCCGTACTTGCGGAACGTGGCCCACACGCCCGCCATCACCGCTGCCACCAGGGCGATCCCCACCATCCCCCAGGCGGTGGGGGTGAGGACCGTCACCCGAAAGTCCGCGCTCTCCCACGCGCCCTGAGAGCTGGTGCTGAGGGTCACCACGTAGTCGCCGGCGATGGCGCGACTGTCAGGTTTGATGTAGGCGGTGACCTCCCGGCTTTCCCCCGCCCGCAGAACGTCAATGCTTTCGGGATCGAAACGCACCGACCAGCTGGGGGGCGGGCTGGAAGAGAAGGTGACCCGTCCCAGGTCGGCGCTGCCGGTGTTGTCCACCACCAGTTTGACCGGGGTTTCCCGCCCCGGGTTGGCGTCGGCGCTGAGCCGCCCCGAGGGGGTGGTGAGCTTCAGCTCGAAGGTTCCCAGGATGTTGAGCTCGAGGGCCGCGGACGCCTGGCTGGCTGCGGAGAGGGCCTGCACCGTGATGTTGTACCGGCCGGCCGCCACCTTCTGGGGGGGCCTGACCTGCACATCCAGGCCTCTGGTTTCCCCCGCGCCCAGGGTCAGGCCGGCGATCTGCTTCTGCTCGTATGCGGGACTGAAGGTGACCTGCCATCCGTCCGGGGCGTCGGCGCGCAGGCTGTAGGAGCGCTCGCGAGGCCCATTGTTGGTCAGATCCAGGCGGAAACTGAAGGTGGCGTTGCTCGGGCCGGTGAGGGAAGGATACTGGGTCACCAGCCGGTCGGGACCCGCCTCCTCGGTACTGACCCGGATGCTCACCTGCAGGCTGGCGGTTCCGGCGGCGGAACGGGCGCTCACCGTTACGTGCGCCTCGCCGGGCCGGGCATCATCAGGTACCTTGACCTGTAGCTGGACCTCCTGCTCCTGATCTGCGGGTACGTACACCTGGTAGACCTGGCGGCCCTCACCCAGGAGGAAGGCCTCCCATCCCTTCGGTTGCCCGGTCACGTACAGAGTCACTTTCTGGCCGCCCGGGCCCCGGGCAGAAAGGTGCAGCTGAAAGGTGAGGGTTTCTCCCGGCCTGGCCACCACCCCGGGGAAGGGCGTGAAAAGGACCAGGCCCTGGGCGCGGGCCCGTGCCGGCAGGCCCAGCGTGGCGCAGAGGAACAACACTGCAACCAGGGCGGGAACCAGCCGCTTCCCCCACCCGACTCCAACGACGCGATGCGCACCACCCATGGAACATCGACCTCCGTGCAAAAGCTCAAGACCGGCTACCCCCTTGAGTGCCGGCTCTTCGTCAGTATTCGACGTCGACCGCCCGCACTCCTTCTCGTGCCCGCTGCTCCAACCACCCCTCCTGGCCTCTGCCCTGTGCCGGTAGCAGGAATTCGTAGTACACCGCTGGGCCCGCATCAGGCAGGTCGCCGGGGCCGGTGAAGTCCCTCAACAAGGGGAGTGCGCCGAAAACTGGCGAACTCCCCTTCCCAGTATGAGCCAGATTCTGGCATACTGGTCCGCCTCTCCTGAGGCCGGAGGGTTCCTGCGAGATATGGAGGCTGGTGTCTCCAGAAAATGGTGGTATATACTTGAGTAACTGGGGTAGTTGTGCTCAGGTTTGGTAAGGGCAGATGGACAAGGTGGGTGGACTGGTTGGCGGACTCGTCCGTGCGCGCTTTTTCTGGCGCAGTTATTGGCTGAGTCTGGGCCAGTTTTCGGCACATTGCGCTGCCATGGCGGAAGTAGTACAGCAGTAGTGCTGTGCGAAGCAGTGGTGCAGCAGTACAGGGAAGTTGACGAGGTGGGGAAGGGATGTTAAGCTGTTCATAGAGCAGGTTGGGCAACCGCGGGCACAATGACCGCGAGGTCGTGTTCGAGGAAAGTCCGAACTCCACAGGGCAGGGTGCTGGATAACGTCCAGCGGGGGCAACCCCAGGGACAGTGCCACAGAAAGAAACCGCCTGCGGGAGTGTATGTCCCGAAGGTAAGGGTGCAATGGTGGTGTAAGAGACCACCAGGAGCCGGGCGACCGGCTCGCTAGGTAAACCCCACCCGGAGCAAGACCAAGTAGGGGGAGAATGAGGCGGCCCGTGGACTCCCCGGGTTAGGTCGCAGGAGGCCCCGGGCAACCGGGGTCCCAGATGGATGGTTGCCGCCCCGCCCACCGGTGCGGCCGGTCGCGGGGGCACAGAATTCGGCTTACAGACCTGCTCACCGCATTCGGGCGCGGACCCGCGAGGGTCCGCGCAACTGTTACATGGTGGCGGAGGAAAGACGCCGGGATGGGGCGAACTGTGAAGTGGCAGCGACCAAGGGGTGGGGTGGCCCGTGGATTTTGACCTGGTGGTGCAGGGCGGACGGGTTTACGGGCCTCGGGATTGGGGCGAAATCGACGTGGGTGTCCGGGCCGGACGGGTGGCTGCTCTGGGTCAGCTCGGGCGTTTCCGGGCCGGGAAGGTGGTGGACGCCCGCGGCCTCCTGGTGCTGCCCGGTTTGATCGACCCCCACACTCACATTGCGATGTCTTTGGCCAGCGGCATTGCCACCTGCGATGACTGGTACACCGGGACGGTGGCCGCCGCCTGCGGCGGCATCACCACGGTGAGTGACTTCGCTCAGGCGCGGCCCGGTCAAAGCCTTGCTGAGTCCCTCCAGGAGAGGCGGACGCAGGCCGGGGGACGCGCGGTGGTGGATTATGCCTTCAGCGTGACCATTACTTCCCCCGACCCCGACACCCTGGCCGAGGTACCCGCTCTGGCCGGCGGGGGAGTGCGTTCGTTCAAGCTATATACGGTCAATCCCGGCCTCATGGTGGATGACCGGGGCCTGCTGGCGTCCCTGGGTGCTGTCGGGCGTACGGGGGCCCTGGCCACCGTCCATGCCGAATCGGCTGCCGTGGTGGAGGCGATGACCGCGCGGGTGAGGGAAGCGCACGGCGGAGCTGCCCGGTTTCCCCACACCCGGCCCGCACTGGCGGAAGGAGAAGCGGTGTATCGTGTGCTCACCCTGGCGCGGCTGGAAGGGGCTCCCGTGTGCATCCGCCACCTGTCCAGCAGAGAAGGGCTGGCGGCGGTGATAGCCGCCCGCCGGGAGCAGGGGGCACTGCGCCGGAGAGGCGGCTCCGGCCGGGTCGCCTGGGTGGAGACGGCCCCCCACTACCTGGCCCTGGACGATTCGGTGTACGCGCGAGAGGACGGCCACCGCTTCATCTGCAGCCCGCCTCTGCGGACCTTGGAGGATCAGCATGCCCTCTGGCGGGGGATTGCCGCCGGCCAGGTGGATTTCCTGGGCACGGACCATTGCGCCCTGAGCGTGGCCCAAAAGGACGCCGCTCCCCACTTCCTCCGGGTTCCGGGTGGTCTCCCCGGGTTCGCCACCTTCCTGCCCCTGACGTACACGCTGGGAGTGGTGGCGGGGCATATTGACATTCCCCGGCTGGCGGAGCTGACCAGTACGGCCGCGGCCGGCGCCTTCCGCCTCTATCCCCGTAAGGGGACGCTCCTCCCCGGGGCGGACGCCGATCTGGTGTTGGTCGACCCCTGCGCCAGGCAGAAGGTGGGTATAGCGGGGTCAGGGCCTGCGCTGCGCTGGTCTCCCTATGAGGGGTGGGATCTGCAGGGCTGGCCGCGCATGGTGATCTCCCGGGGAGAGGTCATCGTAGAGGAAGGCGAGTTTTGCGGGCGGCCGGGCCGCGGCCTCTATCTGGACGTCCCGGCTGCGTGATGACGCCGGCTGGGGGCCTCCATCTGGACGCGCCGGCGGTGTGATGACGCCGGGTGCCCGACCGGGGCCGGCAGGCAGGGGCCAGTGAGGGAGCTGTCCGAGACCAGGGGGTGGGGAAGTGGGGACGGAAACGAGGACGCTGGTGGGCAACGGCATCCTCATCACCATGGAGGAACGCAACCGGTTCTTCCCCGACGGGGCGGTCCTGGTGGAAGGAGAAATGGTGAAAGAGGTCGGTGCCACGGCCGAGATGCGGGTCCGCCACCCGGGGGTGCCCTTCGTCGATGCGGGCGGGATGCTCATCCTGCCCGGGCTGGTGACGGGGCACACCCACCTGTACGGGCAGTGGGCGCGCGGCATTCCCGGCCGGGGGGAGCCGGCGGGGAGCTTTCGCCAGATCCTGGAGCGGCTGTGGTGGCGGCTGGACAAGGCCCTGACGCCGGAAGACAACTACTACCAGTCCCTGGCCGGGCTGCTGGAGGCCGTCCGGCACGGGGTCACCACGCTCTTCGATCACCATGCCAGCCCCCGCGTCTGCCCGGGAAGCCTGGACCAGGTGGCACGTGCCTTCACCGACCTGGGGGTGCGGGGCTGCCTGTGCTACGAGGTGTCGGACCGGGACGGCCCGGACGTGGCGCGCCGGGGGCTGGAGGAGAACTGCCGCTTCGTCGAGCGGTGCCGGAAGGAAGGTGGACCGCTCCTCAGAGCAGCCTTCGGGCTGCACGCTTCCTTCACGGTGGGCGAGGAGACCCTGCACATGGCCGCGGCGATGGGTAACAGTCTGGGGGCCGGGTTTCACGTCCATGTGGCGGAGGGGGAGGCCGACGTAGAGGAGTCGCGGCGCCAGTTCGGGAAGCATCCCGTGCGGCGCCTGGCGGAAGCGGGGGTGCTGGGGGAGAATAGCATCGCGGCTCACTGCGTCCTGGTGGGCGAAGAGGAGATCGCCACCCTGCGGGAGAGGGGATGCACGGTGGCCCACAACCCCCAGTCGAACATGAACAACGCCGTGGGTACGTCGCCCGTCCCCGCGCTGCTGGAGGCCGGGATCAACGTGGTGCTGGGCGGCGATGGCTTCCTCGACCTGTGGCGGGAGATGAACCTCGCCGCCATGGTCGCCCGCCTGGACCGGGAGGATCCCCGCGTGATGGGGGGCGAAGAGCTCAGGCGAGTGACCTGGGTGAACAGTGCCCGCCTGGCGGCCCGGTACTGGGACCGTCCCCTGGGACGGATCACGGAAGGAGGATACGCCGACATCATCCTGGTGGATTACCGGCCCTTCACTCCCCTGGACGAGACCAACTACATGGGTCACCTCACATACGGGGTGCCGGGGTCGGCCGTGGACACCGTGATGGTGGGGGGGCGCATCCTCGTGCGCGGTGGTGAGTTCCAGGCCGTGGATGAAGAGGCCATCCTGGCCCGGTCGCGGGAACGGGCCCGGGCCCTCTGGCAGCGGTACTGATGGTGGCAGAGATGGCGCGGGTCATAGTGGCCATCACGGGAGCTTCGGGGGCGGTGTACGGCGTCCGCCTCCTGGAAGTCCTGCGGGAGGCGGGAAGGGAAACCCACCTCATCGTCAGCCGGTGGGGATGGGAGACCGTGCGCCTGGAGACGGGGCTTCCCCCTGACGGGCTGAGGGGGATGGCCACCCATACCCACAGCCCCGACGACCTGGGCGCGCCGGTGGCGAGTGGAAGCTTCCCCGTAGACGGGATGGTCATCGCCCCCTGCAGCATGAAGACGGCGGCGGCCATCGCCCACGGCTACTCCGCCGATCTCATCGTCCGGGCGGCCGACGTGTGCCTGAAGGAGCGGCGGCGGCTCATCGTGGTTCCCCGGGAGACCCCGCTCAGTGCCGTTCACCTGGGGAACCTGTTGCGGCTGGCGCGACTGGGAGTGGTGGTCCTTCCCCCCATGCCCGCCTTTTACTGCCATCCTGCCTCCCCGGCCGACCTGGTCGACCATACCGTGGCACGGATCCTGGATCACCTGGGTATATCCCACCGGTTGAGCCCGCGCTGGGAAGGCCAGGGTGAAGCGGAGCAGCGCGAGGAGGCTGCCGCCCGGCCGCAGCACGAAGCAGGCACGAGCGGGGGCGGATGGTGGGAGCGCGAGGCGGGGGCGGCGGAGGGGCGCCTGCGGGAGTGGGAGGCGCGGGCGGGTGAAGGGCACCTGCGGGTGCAGGCCCGGGCCTGGGCCACCGACGACGGCTACGTGGTGGGGCTGTTCGGGGGCGACCGCACCCACGTGGGCACCGTGGTGGTGAGCGTGCCGCGACCCAGCCTGGCCGACCCGGAGAGGTCGAGCTGCACCTCCTCGGTGATCAACCTGCCGGCCCACAAGGAGGAAGAGGTGATCCGTCCCCTGGCCGACGAGCTGGCGCGGGTGACGTGCTCGCCGGTGGTGGGAGTGGCGGGCGTCCATGTGGACGGGGCTGACCCTTCCACCCTGGATTTGCTGGCCCGTAACTGCCGGGAGGCGGGAAGGCTTCTCCTGGGCCTCATCACCGCTAGATCCGGAGGCTGATTTCGTGGAAAGGCAGAAAACAGCGAGGGCGCCGGGGGGTAAGCTCCCTCCGGTGATCCTGGAGAAGATGGTGCTCGCCCATCAGGGCGCCCGGCGGCCGGAGGTCATCCGGGGTGCGGGCATCGGTGTGGATGCCGCCGTCCTGCGGCTGGGGGGCGGGATGTGTGTCTTTTCGGTGGATCCCATCACCGGCAGCAGCACCCGCACGGGCGAGCTATGCATCTACGTGGCGTGCAACGACCTGGCCGCTGCCGGGGCCGAGCCGGTGGCCGTGGGCATCACCCTGCTGGTTCCCCTCGAACTGGGAGAAGAGTACGTGGCCCGGTTCATGGCCGAGGCTGACGCCGCCTGCCGGAAGTTGAAGGTGGCCATCGCCGGGGGGCACACGGAGCTGGTGCCCGGCCTCCCCTTGCCCCTTGTATGTGTTGCCGCCCTGGGGCAGCCCTGGCCCGGTTGCCGGTTGCCCGAGGGGCCGCAGGCGGGCGATGCCCTGGTGCTCACCAAGGGGGCGGGGATCGAAGGGGCTGCCGTACTGGCTGTGGATTTCCCCGCCCGGCTGTCCGCTCTGGTCCCGGCGGATGTCATCGACCGGGCGCGGTCCCTGTTTGACTCATTGAGCGTTTTGCCCGAGGCGAAGGTGGCCGTGGGGTGCGGGGCTACCGCCATGCACGACGTGACCGAGGGTGGCGTTCTGGGAGCGGCCTGGGAAATGGCATACGCCGCCGGGCTGGGTGTGGAAATCCGGGCCGAGGAGGTCCCCGTCCCGCCCGAGGTGGATGCCATCTGCCGGGCTCTGTCGGTGGACCCCCTGCGTCTGGTTTCCAGCGGTTCACTCCTGGTGGCAGTGCCCGACCCGGGGCCGCTGCTGGGTGCTCTGGGCGGGGCGGGTATCCGGGCGGCGGTGGTCGGGCGTGTGGTGCCGGAAGGAAACTGGCTGCTCAAGGAAGGGGCGCGGGTCCCCATTCTTTCTCCGGAAGGTGACGAGCTGTGGCGGGCCCGAGAGATGCTGGCCGGGAGGGAATGACCGGTTACCGGCGGGTGCGGGAGGCCCTTGAGGGCCGGCCGCCCGATCGCGTGCCCCGGGGGGAGTTCCGGATGGCGGGAGTGCTGGTCCGGGCCCTGCTGGGAGGGCACGCACGTCCTCTCCCTGCCGGCGGGCCCGGCCGCTGGCAGGCGGAAGAGGAGGCCCTGCGCCTCCTGGGTGCGGACATGGTGGGCGTGCCGGTCCCATCGCTCCCGCCGCCAGGTCCGCGGGCGGTAGCGGCTGCGTGGCCGCCGGCGGGGTCTGCCGCCGGCGACAGCCCACCCCTGATCGCGCCCGTTGAGCCGGCGCCCCACTCGTCCTGGATCCAGGAGATTGCTCATTGGGCGGGGCGTGATCTCTTCGTATGGGCGGTGGTGGATGGGCCCTGGCAGGGCCTGGCGGGCCTGCTGGGCTGGTCGCAGGCCTTGCTTCTCCTGACCGGGGCGCACCGCCGCCCGCGGAGCGATGGGAGTGACTCTGGGTTGGGGGACGCCGGCTCGGAACTGGGTGAGGCGGGCTCCTCGTCGGGGCATGTCGGCTCGGGACTGGGGGATGCGGACTCGTGGTGGGAGGATGCGGACTCGTGGTGGGAGGATGCGGACTCGTGGTTGGGGGATGCGGACACGTTGCTCCTCGTGCAGCTTGACCGGGTGCTCGGCCAGGTGGCGCAGGCCCTGGCGGCGGGTGCCGACGGCATCGTGATGGGGGAGGACCTGGCATACACCGGGGGCCTGCTGCTTTCTCCCCGGGTCGTCCGGCATCGGCTCCGGCCGCTCTGGGCGGAGGTGGCCGCCCGTTGCCGCACTGCCCGCACCGCCAGGGGAGACATCCCCCTCCTGGTCTTCCACAGCGACGGGGCGGTAGCACCATTGCTGGCCGACATCGCGGCGGCGGGCTTCCACGGCCTGCACTCCCTGGAACCGGAAGCCGGGATGGACGTCGCCCGGCTGGTGGGGATGTGGCGGGGCCGACTGGGGCTGCTGGGAGGCCTGTCGGTAGACCTGCTCAGCCGCGGCACCCCGGAGGCGGTGGTGCGGGAAGCGATGCGGTTGGCCCGGGCCGCCCGGGACGGAGGGCTGGTGGTCGGTACCTCCTCGGGTCTGGTCCCGGAAGGGGTCTCGCCGGCCAACCTGGTCGCCGCCTACCGGGCCCTGGACATTCATGCCATGCGGGAATGAGACCCATGCGGACGTTGATCAGGAATGCGGACTGGATAGTGACCATGAACCCCCTCCGGGAGCGTGTCCGGGGCGGGAATGTCCTCATCGACGGCTGCCGGATTGCTGCCCTCGGTCCTGGCGCCGGGGAAGGGGAGACCGTGGACCGGGTCATCGATGCCTCCGGGTGGGCGGTGTTCCCCGGGTTCGTGAACACGCACCATCATCTCTACCAGACCCTCACCCGGGCCATCCCGGCCGTGCAGGACATCCCCCTCTTCCCCTGGCTGCTCGCCCTGTACGAGATATGGCGGGGGATCACGCCGGAAGCCGTGTATCTGGGCGCCCTGGTGGGGCTGGGGGAGCTGCTGAAGAGCGGATGCACCACGTCCACCGACCATCACTACGTCTTTCCCCGGGATCGGCCAGAGGGGTTCATCGAGGCCGAAATCGCGGCCGCCCGGCAGCTGGGCATACGGTTCCATCCCACCCGGGGGAGCATGTCCCTGGGGCGCAGCCAGGGGGGTCTGCCCCCCGACGAGGTGGCCCAGGACGAGGACGCCATCCTGGCCGACTGCGAGCGCCTGCTCGACCGTTACCACGATCCCGCCCCCTATGCCATGTGCCGCCTGGCCCTGGCGCCCTGTTCGCCCTTTTCCGTCACTCCCCGCCTGATGAAGGAGACGGCGGAGCTGGCCCGCTCCCGGGGGGTTCTCCTGCACACCCACCTGGCGGAGACCAGGGACGAGGAGCGCTTCTGCCTGGAGAAGTTCGGATGCCGGCCGGTGGCCTACCTGGAGCAGTTGGGGTGGCTGGGTCGGGACGTCTGGTTCGCCCACGCCATTCACCTGGACGATGGCGAGGTCCGCCTCCTGGGTGAGACCCGCACCGGGGTGGCCCACTGTCCTGCGTCCAACATGAAGCTTTCCTCCGGGGTGTGCCGGGTGCGCGACCTGCTCGCCGCCGGGGCGCGGGTGGGGCTGGCGGTGGACGGCAGCGCCAGCAACGACAGCTCCCACATGTGGGGGGAGGTGAGGGTGGCCTACCTCCTGCAGAAGCTGGCCCTGGGTGAGCGGGGTCTCTCCGCCGAAGAGGTGCTTTACCTGGCCACGGCGGGCGGGGCGGCGGTTCTGGCCCGGCACGAGATCGGGTACCTGGCCCCTGGTATGGCCGCTGACCTGGTGTTGATCGACCTGGGCCGGCTGGAGTTCGCCGGTACTGCCGGGGACCCGGTGACTGCGCTGGTCACCACGGGACCCGGTACGGTGGACATGGTGATCGTGAACGGCCGCGTGGTGGTGGAGGACGGCCACCTGGTGGGGCTGCCGGACGAACGGGAGGTGGCCCGGCGGGCGAGGGAGATGTCCCGCCGCATGGCGGAGCGGGCCGCTTCGGGCACGGCAGGGAGCCCTCTGCCCAGACGGCGGGAGTGATAATGGCGCGGCTTACGTCTTTGCGGGCCGACCCGGCCTTCCCGGGGGCTGGTCCGCCGCCTGGTGGTGCACATTTTGATTGACAGCGGTTGTGAGCGAGTTTTATACTGTAAAAACAAGCACCCCTTCTATGCATAAATCGAAGGCGGCGGTCATTCCTGTTGCAAGGAGGTGGGGCCGGTCACAGCTCGAGGTGCGCGCGCTACGCGCTACGCCTGTCTTGGTTTCCGAGGGTCAGAGGGAATTCGGGAGTCGCGGCCCGGAAGGAGGACACAACGCAGATGAAGAGGGTTGCCATGGTTGCGCTGGTGGCGGCGCTGGCAGTCGGCCTGGTGCTGGCCGGTTGTGGCGGCCAGCCGGCGCAACAGCAGAAGGTGCTCAGGGTGGGCATCGTCAACGACCCTGCCACCTTCGATATCGATCGCACCACCTGGATTGAGGACCCGTTCATGGTGCTTTACGACTACGGTTTGGTGTCGATGGATTTCGACGGCAAGTTCGTACCCAACATGGCTGAGTCGTGGGACGTGTCGCCTGACGGCAAGGTGATCACGTTCAAGCTCAAGCCCGGCCTGAAGTTCCAGGACGGCACCAAGCTGGACGCCGAGGCGGTGAAGTTCCGCCTGGAGCGCATGCGGGACGACCCCAAGGGGCTCAACCGGGAGATGGTCGGTTCCATCAGCGACATCAAGGTGCTGGACGAACGCACCGTGCAGCTTACCTGCTCCCAGGTGGACGTCTCCCTGTGGACCACCTTCGCTCTGACCTTCGCCTCCTTCATGTCTCCCACAGCCATCAAGAAACAGGGGGAGGACTACGGCCAGCATCCGGTGGGGGCGGGACCCTTCAAGTTCGTCTCTCACACCCGCGGGTCGGAGATCGTCTTCGAGAAGAATCCCGACTACGGGTGGGCTCCCCCGTTCGCGAAGAACCAGGGTGCTCCCAAGGTGGATAAGCTGGTGTTCCGGATCATACCGGACGAGGCCACCCGCATCCTGGAGCTCGAGAAGGGCAACATCGACCTCTTGCTCACCGTTCCCCCGCAGCAGGTAGCCAAGCTCAAGCAGGACAAGGATATCCAGCTGGTGGAATTCCCCGAGAACGGCATCCGCTACCTGGGCTTCAACTGCCAGAAGTGGCCCTTCGATGACGTGAAGGTGCGCCAGGCCATGAACCTGGCCATTAACCGGGACGAGATCGCCCAGGTGGGCTATGACGGGCTGGCCACTCCCGTCTACACCGCTCTGCCTCACCACCTGCCCGGCCACTCCAAGACCCTGGAGGAACAGGCGAAGACCGAATATGGCTACAATCCCGCGCGGGCGAAGCAGGTGCTGGCCGAAGACGGCTGGAAGGACAGCAACGGGGACGGCATCGTAGAGAAGGACGGCAAGGCCCTGGAGTTCTCGCTGTGGATCACCAACGACCCCGTGGACCAGAGGGCAGCTCAGCTCATCCAGAAGCAGGTCGCCGCCGCGGGCGGCAAGGTGAACATCCAGGTAATGGAGGACGCCGCCATCCGGGACGGCACGCCCAAAGGCTTGCACCAGTCCATCCTGTGGATGTACGGGTGGACCGACCCCGATATCCTGTACTTCCTGTTCCACAAGGACAGCGGGCGCGTGCGCATGCACTGGGGTACGGACGAGCTGGACGACCTGCTGATGAAGGGACGCACCACGGTGGATCCCGCCCAGCGCGCCCAGTACTACGAGCAGGCCCAGAACCTGATCCTGGACGGCGCCCCCTGGGTGCCCCTGGTGGTGCGGAAGGGCTTCGTGGCGGCCCGCACCTCGGTGAAGGACCTGCGCTACAACCCCTTCGTGGGCATCCTGTACAACGACATCTCCATCGAGAAATGAGACTGCATCCGGCTGGGGCTCCGGCCGGGGCGGGCGGGGGCGTCCTGAGGCGTCCCCGTCACTGCGGCCGGAGCCCCTCCCCGGGGCGGGGGAGGTAGAACGGGTCTGCGTTACCAGTACGTCGCCCGGCGTCTCTGGCAGGGATTCCTGGTCCTGGTCGGCATATCCATAGTGGTGTTCTTGATGATCCACATGGTGCCGGGTGACCCGGTGCAACGGATGCTGGGCGAGCGGGCTACTCCTGAGGCTGTTGCTGCCCTGCGCCACGGACTGGGCCTGGATCTTCCCCTACACCTGCAGCTGGCCCGGTTCTTCCTTCATCTCGGCCACGGGGACCTGGGTCGTTCGCTCCTCACCGGGATCCCGGTGGCCCGGGAACTGCTCCAGCGATACCGGGTCACCATGCAGCTGGCCATCTATGCTCTGCTCATCGAGACCGTGCTGGGGGTGACGGCGGGCATCCTGGCGGCGGTGCGCCGGGGCAGCGCCCTCGACTACCTCACCACCTCGGTGGCGGTGCTGGGGATGTCCCTGCCCTCGTTCTGGCTGGCGCTGGCCCTCATGTGGCTGTTCGGCTTCCTGCTGGGATGGTTCCCCATCAGCGGGTATGGGGGACCGTATCACCTGGTGCTTCCGGCATTCACGCTGGGCATCCTCTCGGCCGCCTACATCGCCCGGGTTACCCGCTCCAGCCTGCTGGAGGTTCTGGGGCAGGATTACGTGCGCACCGCCCGCTCCAAGGGTCTGTCCGAGCGGGCGGTGCTGTACCGGCATGCCCTCAAGAACGTCCTCATCCCGGTGGTGACCATGGTGGGGCTGGATCTGGGGTACCTGCTGGGAGGTGCCATCGTGACCGAGACGGTGTTCGCCCTGCCCGGCGTCGGCTCCTACGTGGTGCAGGGTATCCTCACCCGTGACTTCCCGGTGGTGCAGGGAGGGGTACTGGTGGTGGCGGCCACCTTCGTGCTGGTGAACCTGGTGGTAGATCTCCTCTACGGGGCCCTGGATCCCCGGGTGAAGGCCTGACATGCGCAGGCTGCGACGCATCGCCGGGCACAACAGAGGGATGATCGCGGGCGCACTCATGGTGCTGGCGGTGGTGGCGTGCGCCATCCTGGCCCCTCACATTGCCCCCTACGGACCGGTCGACATGCGCGTGGAGCAGCGTCTTCAGCCTCCTTCCCTGGAGCACCTGTGCGGGACCGACGAGTTCGGCCGGGACGTGTTCAGCCGCATCGTGTGGGGCTCACGCATTTCCCTCACCATGGGCCTTGCGGCCACCGTGCTCACCGTGCTGCTGGGCACGCTGGCCGGGGTTCTCTGGGGCTATTTCCCCGGCCTGGGCACCTTCATCGCGCGGGTGGTCGACCTCTGGCTGGCCTTCCCCACCATGCTCTTTGCCATCGTCATCGTGGCCGTACTGGGGCCGTCCCTCCGCAACGCCATGCTGGCGGTGGTGCTTTCCATGGTGCCCGGGTTCGCCCGGGTGGTGCACAGCGCCGTTCTCCCCCTGCGGGAGAAAGAGTTCGTGGAAGCAGCCTCGGCGGCCGGTGCCGCCAGCCCGCGCATCCTGGGGCGGCACGTCCTGCCCAACATAGGGAGCACCATCATCGTGCTGGCCACCCTCCACTTTGCCAGCGCCATCCTGATGGGGGCGGCGCTTTCCTTCCTGGGGCTGGGTGCCCAGCCTCCCCAGCCGGAGTGGGGGGCCATGATCAACGCGGGCAGGCAGTGGCTGGGCCTGGCCTGGTGGCTGTATATCTTCCCCGGCATCGCCATCGTGGTGGCGGTGCTGGGTATCAACCTGTTCGGGGATGGGCTGCGCGACCTGCTCGACCCCCGCCTGAAAGTGTGATCGGCCTGCGGTGGCCGGGACGGGCCTTGCCCCCGGTAGCTCGGGCGATGACAGGAACGGTATGGGAGGAGAGAGTATGAGCCGTTTCGACCTCATCGTTTCTGACGGCCTGGTGGTAGACGGAACCGGCAGCCCGGGATTCCGGGGATGGGTGGGGTTGCGGGGTGACCGCATCGCCGCGGTAGGCCCGCCGCCCCTGCCCGAGGGAGTGGAGGCCGCCCGGGTGCTGGATGCGGCCGGGCTGGTGGTTTCTCCCGGCTTCATCGACATCCACTCCCACGGGGACGAGACCCTGCTCCTCTACCCCGGTGCCCCCAGTGCGGTGCGACAGGGCATCACCACCTTCGCGGGGGGCAACTGCGGCTTTTCGCCCGCCCCGTTGGGCGACCAGTGGGTGCTCTCGTTCTGGGAGTTCGACTGGTGGCACGAGGTGGCCCCCTATAAGTATTACGAGCCCACCATGCGACCGCTGGAAGCGGTGCGCCGCAAGGCGGCCGAGAAACACGACCTGGACATCGACTGGCGCTCCTTCGGGGACTTCCTGGCCCGGGTGGAGGCGGCCCGCCCGGCCGTGAACTACGTCCCCCTGGTGGGGCACAATGCCCTGCGCACCATCGTGATGGGCACCGACTACGCTCGGCCCGCCCGGCCCGAGGAAATCTCCGCCATGCGCGATCTCCTCCGGCGGGCCCTGGAGGAGGGAGCCCGGGGCATGTCCACCGGCCTGGACTACGAACCCGGTGGGTACGCGGAGACCTCCGAAATCGTAGAACTGGCCCGGGTGCTGCCCGGGTTCGGGGGCATATATGCCACGCACTGGCGGCGGACGGGCATCCGCAAGGGGACTCCCGAGCCCGCCCTGGCGCGGGGGCTGAAGGAGGCGGTGGAAATCGGACGCCAGGCGGGGGTGAGGGTGCAGGTTTCCCACCTGCTTCCGGCATACCGGATCTTCCCCGATCCGCCTGCCTCTCTGCTGAAGGCGGCGGCCGAGGCCACCCTGGAGATACTGGACGAAGGACTCCGCCAGGGGGTGGACGTGTCCTTTGACGTCATCCCCAACGTGGACGGAGGAGTGGTGATCGCCCCCTATCTGGTGTCGCTGCTTTCGCCCTGGCTGCGCGATGCCGGTTCCCCCGAGCGCCTGGGGGATCTCCTGGCTGCCCCGGACTACCAGGCGGAGGTGCGCGAGTTCGTCGAGGCGGGGAAGTGGTACTCCCTCAACCCGCGCGGGGATCCCCGCTGGGCGGAGGCCGTCGTGATCCTGCGGTGCGAGGATACCTCTCTGGAGAGGAGGAGCCTGGCGGCCATCGCCCGCGAGGGGACGGGCGACTCCCTGGCCACCCTGTTCGACCTGGTGCAGCGGTATCCGCGTACCCGGGCGCGCATGGGGATGCTGGGCCGGGAGGAAGCCCTCCCCGTATTCTTCAGCCACCCCCGCTCCATGGCCTGCAGCGACAGCTTCATCTTCGACGACCGCTGGGAGGTCCGTCATCCCCCGTATTTCCTGCCTCACCCCAATACGTACGGGGTGTTCCCCAGGTACCTGCGCCGTTACGCGGGACCTTCGCTGGAAGAGGGGGTCGCCCGCATCACCTCCCGCCCCGCCCGCGCCCTGGGCCTGGATGACCGGGGTGTGATCCGGGAAGGCGCATATGCCGACCTGGTGGCCTTCGACCCCGCCACCGTGGACGAAGGGGGCGACTACCTGGAGCCCCGGCGCTACCCGAAGGGGATCAGGTGGGTGCTGGTGAATGGTCAGGTGGTGGTGGAGGAGGGCGGGCAGCGTGATGCTCGTCCCGGCCGGGTCCTCGCCCGGTGAGAGCGCCTGGCCCGCCGACTGTGTGAAGGAGGTTCTCGGGATGAAAGTCTACATCTCCGCGGACATGGAGGGCGCTACGGGAGTGGTGGTGCGTCCCCACACCGACAGCTCCCATGCCGAGTACCAGCGCATGCGTAAGCTGCTCACCGGCGACGTCAACGCTGCCGTCGAAGGGGCCTGCCAGGCGGGCGTCACCGAGGTGGTGGTCAACGACGCCCACGGGAACATGATCAACATCCTGATCGAGGAACTCGACCCCCGGGCGCGGCTGGTCGCGGGCGTGAACAAGCAACTCCTGCAGATGGAGGGAATCGACGATTCCTTCGCCTGTGCCTTCCTGGTGGCATACCATTCCCGCGAAGGCACCGACGGCGGCGTCCTCAATCACACCCTGCTCGGCCGCCTGGTCAACGAAGTGAGACTCAACGGCCAGCCCGTAGGTGAGACGGCCATCAGTGCCGGCATCGCCGGCGCTTTTGGCGTTCCCGTGGTGCTGGTCACCGGTGACGAAGCGGTCTGCCGGGAGGCCAGCTCCCTGCTGGGGGATATCGAGGTGGTGCCGGTGAAGACGGGGATCGACCGGCTCAGCGGCGCCAGCCTGCCTCCCGCCCGCACGCGGGAACTCATTCGCGATGCCGCTGCCCGGGCGGTGGCGGGCCGGGGCACGGTCAGACCCTTCGTGGTGAGCGGGCAGGTGGAGTTCCAGGTGGATTTCAAGACCTCGGCGGCGGTCACCAGCGCCACCCTGTTCCCGCAGGTGAAGAAGGCCTCCGCCAAGACCGTAGCCGTGTCCGCCCCCACCTACCTGGAGGCATTCCGCATGCTCTGGGGCACCCTTCTGCTGGGGATGGCCGGCTCCGAGGGCTCCCTGTAGCACCCGGCTTGCGGGACTGCGGTGGGTGAGTGGTCAGCAACTACGATTGACTGTAGTAGATGCGGAGTGTATAATGCACCCGCAGGGGGTGGGAGGATGGCGGGGGACATTCCCTTCGAGTTTCGTCCCCGGGAAACGGGGCTGACCAAGGTCCTGGGAGACCTGGAGACCGACGTCATGGAAGTAACCTGGCGCCTGCGCCGGGTCACCGTGCGGGACGTGCATCGGCATCTCGCCGGCAGGCGGCCCCTCGCCTACACCACTGTGATGACCACCATGACCCGCCTGGCGCAGAAGGGTCTCCTGGAGAGAGAGCAGGAACGGAACTACTACGTTTACCGGCCCGCCCTGAGCAGGGAGGAGTTCAGGGATAAGGTGGCCAGGACGGTGCTGGACGGCCTGTTGGAAGAGTTCGCCCGGCCGGTCCTGTCCCACCTGGTAGAAAGGCTCGGTACCGAGGATGAAGCCAGGTTGAGGGAGCTGGAAGAGGTCATCAGGCGGCGGCGCTCAGCAGAGCCCGGGTCGCCACGGTCGAGCCAGGGAGCGGCGGAACCGCGAGGGTCGGAGGAACAGACGCGAGGATGAGCTACCTGCACCCGTTCATTGTTTACGCTTTCTTCGGGATCCTCGTGGGCACGGCCCTGGCCGCGCTGGTGACGAGGCTACCGGGGCTGTCCTCTGGTGTCCGGCGCGGGGCGTGGTGGGCTCCTCTGGCGGTGCCCTTCGTCCTGTACGCTGCCTCCTGGACGTGGCGCTGGCGGGTCGAGTGCTGGGTCCCGGTGTTGGGAGGGCACCGGTCCGCAGGCGTCTTCCTGGGCTGGTTGTGCTGGGCGGGCACCGTGCTCGCTCAGTTGCTGGCGCCCTTATTCGCGGTGTTCCTGGTGGCGGGGCTGGGCAAGGCCATCGCGGGAGCGGTACTGATTGGCCGCCTCTGGCACCGTTTCGGGCCCGAGCCCGATGAGAGCAGGGTGGCCCTGGCGCTGAGGGCTGTGGCCGAGGGCATGGGCATGAGGCCGCCGGCGGTGATGGTGGTACCGCGTCCCGTCTCGCAGGCGTTCACCGCAGGCATCCTCCGGCCGGTGGTGGTGCTTTCCCGGCCCCTGGCGGACGGGCTCGACGATGAAGAGCTGGAGGCGGTGCTGGCCCATGAGCTGGCTCACGTGAGGGCCGGCGACCACTGGAAGAAGTGGTTGGCCGCCACGCTGCGGGACATCCTGTTGTTCACCGGGTTCTCTCCTCTGGTGTCCCGACGGCTGCAGGCCGAGACGGAAGTGATGGCCGACGCCGTATCTGCCCGCGTCACCGGCAGGCCCCTGGCCCTGGCAGCCGCCCTCCTCAAGAGCTACCGGCTGGGTGCTGCCGGAGGCTGGTGGCAGCTGGCCCTGGACAACTTCACGCCTCTCACGGGCGCCGGAGAGGTGCAACGTAGGGCCGAGCGGTTGCTGGGGGGACTATCGCCCGTGGAGGAAGGCAGCAGGGCGCGCTGGGTCGTGCTGGCCGTGTGGCTGCTCACGGGAGCGATTCTGGTCCCGCTGTGCTGACGGTCTCTTTTATGCCCCAATCTACTACGCGCTGTAGGAGGGTGGCACAGGTGAGCACGAACGCCGACAAGAAGGCCAGGGTGTTGGGTGGTCCAGGCGGGCAGCGCCGCCGGTTCCCTGCCATCTCCGTGCTCGGGGGGGCGGCGGCGCTGGTGGGGATCCTGCTGGCGGGTATCCTCATGGCGGGTAACCGGGATACCCCCGGCCGGGCAGCCCAGGGAGAGTCCTACCGGCTTGCGCCCCGGAGGTACGACCCGGGCGTGAGCACTGGGCAGACGGAGATCGTGCCGGAGTTCCGCGACGGCAAGATATACGTTGACCTGCCAACCGTCGAGGAGAAGGGGATGGTGTGGTTCAAGATTCCGGACCAGCCCGTCAGGTTGCCCAACGGGAGCAGCTTCGACTACCTCCCCGTAACCGTGTTCGTGGCTCCATCGGGCCGGGTGGTGGCGGCGGTTTCCTTCTGTGAGCCCTGCAGCGGTACCAGTTTCCACATCCGGGGAGACCGCCTGGTGTGCAACGTCTGCGGTACCCAGTGGCGACTGGAGGATCTCAAAGGAGTGTCCGGAGGGTGCCTGCTGTTCCCGCCTGATCAAGTCAACTACCGGGTGGATGGCGGCAGACTTATCCTCGATGAACAGGAGCTGCGATCCTGGAAACCCAGGATCTAGAAAGGAGAGGGACGGGGATGCCAGGAGGCTACCTTACCGGGCGGCGGGCCGGACCGGTGCTCATTGTCGCACTGGTCCTCGCGGTGGCGCTAATGGTGGGGTTCCGTAGTTGGGGCGGGGTGGCGGCAGCCGGGCTGCGCGGCGTCGCTGCCGCATATGGAGGTGCCTTTGCGCCTCTGGTCCGGGGGACGGGTGCAGGTGACGCCGCACCCTCCGCCGGACCGGGCGGGGGCGGTTTCTGGGGCCGCGGGGGGACGGGTTTCGGGTGCTGCGCCGGTGGGCCGGGCGGTTGCGGCTTCTGGGGTCGGAGCGGGGCCGCCTGGGCCGGCGGGTCCGGGCCGGATCTGAAGGCCCTGGAGCAGGCTGCCCTGGAGGTGTACCGCGAGCAAACGGGGGACACGGGACCGGTCCGGGTGCAGGTGAGAGATTTCGGCTGTCACCTGCAGGCCGACGTTTACAAGGACGGGCGGCTGGTCGAGAGCTACATTTACCGCTACGGCCAGTGGCAGGAGATCGACTAGCCGTTGCTACGGCGGGCGGCTGCAGCTCTCCTCGCCGTGCTACGGCCGGTGGCAGGAGATCTGCCGCCCACGGTGCGGCGGGTGGCAGGAGATCTCGCGCCCGGGGCTGCCAGCCCGGCACAAGCGGGCAGGGCCGGCGGGTAGGAGGTGGGGTGGTTGAGCCTGGCTGATATCGCCTGGGGCAACCTGCGTCGCACCGCGGGGAGGGCGGCCTTCCTGGTCCTGGTCATAGCGGTGGGCGTGGCCACGGTGACGGCTATGTTCGCCCTTACGGGAGCCATGCGAAGGGCGGTCGGGGACGCGTTTGACCGGATAGGGGCCAACATCCTGGTCCTTCCCCGGGCCGGGAGGCGGTTCAGCTACGCCGGAGTTGCCCTGCCCGCCGCGGCGGTCAGGGAGCAGTACCTGGTGGAAGGCAGCACGGAGGCGGTGCGTTCCATCAGAAACCGGGACAGCATCGCGGTGGTGGCACCCAAGCTCCTGGCCGTGGTCCGGAGCCCCGAGGGACCGGCCCTGGCCGTGGGCGTGCGCTTTGGGGCCGAGCTGCGGCTGAAGAAGTGGTGGAGGATAAGGGTGGTTCGCGCGATGCCCGGCAGCCAGGCTCCCTCCGCCGGCCATACTCCCGATCGGGACGCGGGCTACGCTCCTGCCTATCCCGTGCTGTCCCTGGCTCCGGACCAGGTGTTGCTGGGGGCGCGGGTGGCGGAGCGGTGGCAAAAGGACGTGGGTGACACCGTCTATCTGGCGGGCCGGGCGTTCCGGGTCGCAGGGGTGATCGATCCCGTGGGCTCCGACGAAGACCGGGCGGTCTGGATGGACCTGGGGGTCCTGCAGGAACTCAGCGGCAGAGCGGGCCGGGTCAGCCTCCTCGAGGTGGCCGCCCTGTGTAACAGCTGCCCCATTGACGAGATCGTGAGGCAGGTTGCGGAGAAGATTCCGGACGCGCAGGTGAGTGCCATCAAGGAGGCAGTGGCGGCCCGCCGCGCAGTGGTGGACCGCTTCGGCCGTCTCGCCCTGGCGCTGGCCGCGACCGCAGCAGGACTCGGTTTTCTGGCGGTGGCCCTGGCGGTGCTGGGCGCGGCGAAGGAGAGAACCAGGCAAATCGGCATCATGCGCGCCCTGGGTTTTGGGCAGCGTCAGGTGCTGGCTCTCTTCTACCTGGAAGCGGGGTTGGTCGGTCTGGCGGGAGGGGCTACGGGTGCCGTTCTGGGTGGCGCGGTGGCCCGTCTCATGGGACCGTCCCTGGCCTGGGTGAACCAGCCGGTCTCCGCGAGTCCCCTGCTCCTGGCAGGGGGAGTGGTGGGTGCGGTGGTGATGGCCCTGCTGGCGTGCACTGTACCCGCCTGGCAGGGCGCCCGTGTGGATCCGGTAAGAGCGTTACGCTTCCTGTGAGAAGAGCGCAGGCAGGGGGTATGGGCGGCATGAGCATGATGCGAGCGCACAACCTGACCGGGGTGGACGTCCTGACGCGGGCGGAAAGCCTGACCGGGGTGGAGAGCCTGATCCGGGCGGAGAACCTGCGCAAGGAGTATCCCAGCGGGGACGGGCCCGTGGTCGCCCTCGGCCATGTCTCGCTGGAGGTCAGGCCGGGGGAGTTCGTGGGGGTGACGGGGCCGTCGGGTTCCGGCAAGAGCACTCTCCTCGGAGTCCTCGGCGGTCTCAACCCGCCTACATCCGGGCGCCTGGTGGTCGATGGTATGGACATTTACCGGCTACATCCGGAAAGGCTGGCCCGCTTCCGCAACGAGTACGTGGGCTTCGTCTTCCAGGAGTTTCAACTCATCCCCTATCTCACCGCCTTGCAGAACGTGATGCTCCCCCTGGTGGCGGGGGCCGTGCCCCGGAAGCGCCAGCGGGAGATTGCGGAGGAGGCTCTGGCCAGGGTGGGACTGGTCGACAGGCGTCACCGCCTGCCCCATCAACTGTCCGGGGGCGAGCAGCAGCGGGTGGCCATTGCCCGGGCCGTCGTCAACGGGCCGGCCGTGGTGCTGGCCGACGAACCAACCGGCGCCCTCGACTCGCGCACGGGGGCCCAGGTCCTGGATCTCTTTGCGGCGCTGAACGGAGACGGCGTATCCGTCGTGATGGTGACCCATAATCCGGAGAACCTGCGTTACGCCGGCAGGGTCCTTTCCATGCGAGATGGTGCCCTGGCCGGGGGGACGGGGTCGCCATGACCCGAACCGCTCTCGCCCTATGTCATCTGCGACGCCGGCCGGGCCTGAGCCTGCTCTTACTCCTGGGCCTGGCGGCCGGCGTGGCCACGGTGGTGGGGCTCCTGGCCATCACTCGCACCATGGAGGGCGAGCTGGGGGAAGAGTTGCATGCCGGTGCCCTCAGGGTGGTGATTTCGGCCCCGCGCCAGGAATGGGACTTCACTTACGCGGGCTTCCCGGTGGGACCGGGCCTCAGCTACCGGGCGGAGGACCTCCCCACCGACACTGTTGCCAGGGTGGAGCAGGCGGGCGGCATCGATGTGGTGGCTCCCAAGCTGCTGGAACTGATACCGGGACCGGCGGGCGATGAGACCCTGGCCGTGGGTGTCGACTGGGAAGCGGAGCGGAGGATGAGAACTTACTGGCAGGTCCGGGGGAGATATCCCGAACGGGAGGACGAGATCCTGCTGGGCTCCCATCTGGCCGATCTGTGGGGAACGGGCCCTGGAGGGCACGTCCGGCTGTCTGGCAGGGCCTATTGGGTGGCGGGAGTCCTGGAGGAGACGGGCAAGGAAGAGGACGGCGTCCTTTTCCTTTCGCTGGCCGAATTACGCCGTCGCGTGAGCCGGCCCGCGGGCCTGACTTTCGTGGAACTACGGTCCGCCCCCGGGGCGGACCCGGTGGCCCGCCTGAAGGCGCTCCTGCCAGGCGTAGAGATTACTCCCATACGCACTGAGGGAGAGGCTCGCCTGGCCATCCTCGGGCAGATCAGATCGATGGTGCCGCTGGTGGCGGTCCTGGCCGCCATGACAGGCTGTCTGCTGGTGGGTGCCACGGAGGCTGCCAGTGTGCGAGACCGGACCAGGGAAGTGGGGGTCCTGCGGACCCTGGGGTACGGGCAGCGGGATGTGTTGGAGATCATCCTGGTTGAGGTGCTGATGCTGGGGAGCGGGGCGGCCGTGGTGGGTTACGGAGCCGGGATATCCCTTGCCCGCCTGCTGCTTCCCGCATTGGACCCGGCGTCGCCACCGGTGGGCTGGCATCCCCTCCTGGGGCTTCTGGCCTGGCTGGGGACCCTCGCCGTGGCCGTCGCCAGCGCCTGTTTCCCTGCCCGGCACGCGTCCCGCATCGATCCCGTGCGCGCGCTGCGCTTCCTGTGAGGCAGTCGGCCGCCGTCGGGGCAGGTTCTCCCTGGCAGGTGCTACCCTTGGACAGGTCAGAGCGCCGACCCAGCGTGCTTGACAGACGGTGTTCTGGCCGCTAAAGTATGAGTCAAGCAAGAGGCGAAGAAGGGGAGGAGTACCCGCACCAGTCGCCGCCCAGAGAGCCGGGGTGAGGTGAGAGCCCGGCCGGAGCCGATGCGGGGAATGGGCCCCGGAGCCGCCGCCCCAACGAGGCCGTGCCTCCAGTATGGGTGGCCGGATTTCCCCCGTTAGCGGGAAGCGGTATCGGCTGCCTGGCAGCCCGTACCGGCAGAGTGGGGATTCCTCACTTGGGTGGCACCGCGGAACGACCTTTCGCCCCAGGGCGAAAGGTTTTTTGTTTCGCGGGCCGGGGGACCCCAGTTGGGTGGTACCACGGGGGAAAGGCCCTCGTCCCAGCGGCGGGGGCCCTTTGCTTTGTGGGACGGGCTGTTGGGTCGTGCAATCGGGGTGCCTCGGGGTCGGCGGCGTTCCCGGGTAGCAGATGGAGGGCAGTACTGGGGAGGTGGGAGTGTGGCGAGGCCGTCGCGGGAAGAGTTCGTGCGACTGGCACGCGGGGCGGATGGCGAGGCGGGGGAGGTGGTGATTCCGGTATGGGAGGAGGTGGTGGCGGATGTGGAAACCCCGGTGTCGGCGCTGCTAAAGCTGGCCCGGCACAGGCCCGTCTTCTTGCTGGAAAGCGCCGAAGGGGGCGAGCATGTGGGACGTTACTCGTTCCTGGGACTGGACCCTTTCTGGGAGGTGAGGGGCGAGGGCGACACGGTGACGATTCGGCACCGGGGCGGCGAGGAGTGCCTGAGCGGGGACCCGGTGGCTGTCCTGCGCTCCCGCATGGCCCGCTACCGGCTGCGGGTGGTGGGAATCCTGCCGCGGTTTTGCGGGGGAGCGGTGGGCTATGTTTCGTACGAATGGGTCCACCGGCTGGAGAAGCTGCCCCGGCCGCGTGGGGGGAGCGCGGGGTGGCCGGAAGCGGTGTTCGTGATGGCGGAAGTGGTGGTGGTATTCGACCACCTGCGCCACACCCTGGGGATCGTCGTCAACGCCCTTCCCGGTGATGACGCCGAGTCGTGTTACCGCAGGGCAAGGGCGCGCATTGAGGAGATCAAAGGCGACCTGGCCCGCCCTCTGGAAGGCGGCGTCCTGGCCAGTCCGGTGACGGCGGGCGGCCCCGGTACTTCGTTTCGCAGCAACCTGAGCCGGGAGGAATTCTGCCAGGCGGTGCGCCGGGCCAAGGAGTACATCCGGGCGGGGGAAATCTTCCAGGTAGTGCTTTCCCAGCGCCTGGAGGCTCCCCTCCACTCAAGCCCCCTTTCCGTTTACCGGGTGCTGCGGGCCGTCAACCCTTCCCCTTACATGTTCTTCCTCGACCTGGGGGACATGCAGCTGGCGGGGGCGTCACCGGAGATGCTGGTGCGGGTGGAGGATGGCTGGGTGGAAACTCGTCCCATCGCGGGGACGCGCCTGCGGGGCCGGGATGCTGTCGAGGACGAGGTGCTGGCGCGGGAGTTGCTGTCCGACCCCAAAGAGCGGGCGGAGCACGTCATGCTGGTGGACCTGGGCCGCAACGACGTGGGCCGGGTGTCGCAGCCCGGCACGGTGCGGGTCACCGAGTTCATGACGGTCGAGCGGTACTCTCACGTGATGCACATCGTCTCCGCCGTGCGGGGGAAGCTGTGTCCCGATGCCGACGCTTTCTCTGCGCTGGCGAGTTGCTTCCCCGCGGGCACGCTCACGGGAGCGCCCAAGGTCCGGGCCATGGAAATCATCAGCGACTTGGAGCCGGTCGAGCGCGGCCCCTACGGCGGTGCCGTGGGGTATTTCGCTTTTTCCGGGAACGCGGACATGTGCATCACCATTCGCACGGTCCAGATGCGCAGGGGCAGGGTGGTGGTGCAGGCCGGTGCCGGCATCGTGGCGGATTCCGACCCTGACCGTGAGTATGAGGAGACTCTGGCCAAGGCGCGGGCCCTGCTTCTGGCGGTGGAGGCGGCCGGTGGGTCGGGTGTGCCCGCGAGGGCTTTTGCTGACGGATCTCGCCCCGCAGGGGGGAGGCACGTCTCTGGGGCGCTGAAACGGGGAGGGAGGTGAGGGGGCTTGGTGGTGATCCTGGACAACTACGATTCGTTTACCTACAACCTGGTGCAGTATCTGGCCGAGCTGGGGGCCGAGGTGACGGTGTATCGGAACGACGCCGTCGATGTGCAGACCCTGGCCGGGATGCGCCCGGAGGCCGTCGTGATATCGCCCGGCCCGGGCCGGCCGGAGGAAGCGGGCATAAGCATTGCGCTGGTGCGGGCCCTGGGGGCGCGCGTCCCCCTCCTGGGGGTGTGCCTGGGCCATCAGGCCGTGGCGGTAGCATACGGGGGGAAGGTGTGCCGGGCTCCGGAGCCCGTCCACGGGAAGGTCTCCGCCATCTGGCACCGGGGGGACGGCCTGTACACGGGCCTTCCCGTACCCTTTGAGGCCGCCAGGTACCATTCGTTGATCGTGGACCGATCGGGGCTGCCCCCTGATCTGGAAGTCACCGCCTGGACGCAGGACGGACTGGTCATGGGGATCAGGCACCGCCTGTACCCGGTGGAAGGGGTGCAGTTTCATCCCGAATCGGTGCTCACAGGGCCCGGGAAAACCATCCTGGCCAACTTTCTGGGACGGCCCGGGATGGCGGCGAGCGCGAGGGGGATGCAATGATGCTGCAAGAGGCGCTGCATAGGGTAGTCGAAGGGGTTTCCCTTTCCGCTGGGGAAGCGGAGGCGGCCATGCGCGAGATCATGGAGGGCCGCGCGACGGAAGCTCAGATCGGGGCGTACCTGACTGCGCTGCGCATGAAAGGGGAAACGGCGGACGAGATCGCCGGGTCAGCGCGGGCCATGCGGGCGCTGGCGACCCCGGTGGTGTGCCGGCACCCGCGGCTGGTGGACACCTGTGGCACGGGGGGCGACGGGAGGGGGAGCTTCAACATATCCACGGCCGCCGCACTGGTGGTGGCGGGGGCGGGCCAGCCCGTGGCCAAGCACGGCAACCGGGGCGTTTCCAGCCGGTCCGGGAGCGCCGACGTGCTGGAAGCGCTGGGTGTCAGGATAGACCTCGATCCGGGCCAGATGGCGTACTGCCTGGACGAGGTGGGAATCGCGTTCCTGTATGCTCCCCGGCTCCACGCGGCCATGAGGTTTGCCGCCCGTCCCCGCAGGGAGCTGGGGATGCGCACGATCTTCAATCTGCTGGGACCGCTGACCAATCCGGCCGGGGCCCGCCGGCAGTTGCTAGGCGTATACGATGCCTCCCTGGTCGGGCTGGTGGCCCGCGTGCTGGCCCTCGTGGGCACCGAGCATGCCCTGGTGGTGCACGGTGATGGCTTCGACGAGCTGACCACCACCGGTCCCAATCTGGTGGCGGAGGTGACACCGCGGGGCGTGCGCGTGGATGAGGTGGACGCCAGGGACCTGGGTCTTCCGCGGGCGGGCCGCGGGGACCTGGTTGGAGGTACCCCGCAGGACAACGCCGAGATGATCGTGGCCCTGCTTTCGGGAGAGAGGGGGCCGCGCCGGGACGTGGTGGTGCTCAACGGGGGTGCTGCCCTCTACGCGAGCGGTCAGGCGGGCAGCCTGCGGGAGGGAATCTCTCTCGCCGCCCGGGCCATCGATACCGGCCGGGCGATGGCCACCCTGGGTGCCCTGCAGCGCTTCACGGCGGAAGCGGCCGATGGGGCCGCGGGTGGGGAGCCATGAACGGGGGAGGGTTTCTCGATCTGCTGGTGGCGGCGGCCCGGCAAGATGTGGAAGTCAGGAGAGCGCGCGTGCCCCTGCCCGCCATCAGGGATCTGGCCGAGCGTTCGCGGGACCTGAGCGAGCGCTGCCGGGATCGCCCCCGGGGGTTCAGGCAGGCCCTGCTGGCGGGTCCCTCCGGGTGGGTGAGCATCATCGCCGAGATCAAGCGGGCTTCGCCCTCCCGGGGGGTGCTCATGGGCGGGACGGTCCGGCCCGTCGATCTCGCCCTCGTCTACGAGAGAAACGGGGCCCGCGCCCTGTCCGTTGTCACCGAGAGCCGCTTCTTCCGGGGGGATCCCGAGGAATTGCCCCGGGTGAGAAAGGCAGTCGGGTTGCCGGTGCTGCGGAAGGATTTCGTAATCGACGAGTACCAGGTGTACGAGACGGCAGCCCTGGGGGCTGACGCCATCCTGCTGATCGCCGCAGTGCTCCCGCCGCCGAATCTGGGGGATGTGCACGCGCTGGCCCGGGAGCTGGGTCTGGACGTGCTGGTGGAGGTGCACGACGAGGCCGAGCTGGAAGCGGCCCTCGCTGCGGGTGCGGAGCTGGTGGGCATCAACAACCGCGACCTCCGTACCTTCCGGACCGACCTGGCCGTGACCGAGCGACTGGCTCCCCTGTGCCCGCCCGGGGTCACCGTGGTGGGCGAAAGCGGCGTGCGGGACCGTGGTGACGTCGAACGGCTGGCCCGGGTGGGAGCCAGGGCGGTGCTGGTGGGGGAAGCGTTGCTCACCACACCCGACCCGGGGGGCCGGTTGCGCTCGTTTGCTGGTGCGGGTACCGGGAGGTGAGAGAACGTGAGGGTATTCGTGAAGATATGCGGGCTGACCCGGCCCGAAGAGGTGGCGTGGGCAGCGGAAGCCGGTGCCGACGGGGTGGGCTTGGTGTTCCACCCGGCCAGCCGGCGGGCGGTGACGGTGGAGCGCGCCCGGCGGCTGGCGGCTGAGGCACCGCCCGGAGTCATCAGGGTGGGCGTGGTGGCGGGCCCGTCCCTGGAGGAATTGCTTACCCTGGTGGATGGAGTTCCTCTGGACGCGGTGCAGTGGCACGGTCCCTACCGGGAGGCGGTGATGGAGGAGCTGCGGCGGCTGCGGCCCCGGGTAAAGATGGTGGTGGCGGCGGCGCTTTCCGGCGGGAAAGACGGTTACCGGGACGCCCTGCGCCTGGCCGGCCTGGCCGACTACCTGCTCCTGGACACTCTGGTCGGGCGGGGAGGGACGGGAGTGCCCTGGGATTGGGACCTGGCCACAGGCCTGGCGTTACCCTTGCCGGTGATCGTGGCTGGGGGCCTGACCCCGGAAAACGTGGGCACCGCGCTGGAGCGGGTGCGCCCCGCCGGGGTGGATGTGTCCAGCGGGGTGGAGTCGGCGGGCGTCAAGGAGCGGGGCAAGATGCACCGGTTCGTGCAGGCGGTGCGGCAGTGGGAGCAGCGCTTCAGGGGAGGTGTTCGGGATGGCAGTGTACCCGTGGCCCGATGAGCGGGGCCGGTTCGGGGAGTTCGGGGGCCGGTTCGTGCCGGAGACCCTCATGGCCGCCCTCGAGGAGCTGGAACGGGCATACCGGCGCGCCCGGGGCGATGCCGCCTTCGGGGCGGAGTTCCGGTACTACCTGGAGAGGTACGTGGGCAGGCCCACGCCCCTGTACCCGGCGCGCCGGCTTGCGGAGCATCTGGGGCGGGGAAGGGTGTACCTGAAGCGGGAAGACCTGGCCCACACGGGGGCCCACAAGATCAACAATGCTCTGGGGCAGGTCCTGCTGGCCAGGTGGATGGGCAAGCGGCGCATCATCGCCGAGACCGGGGCGGGCCAGCACGGGGTGGCCACGGCCGCCGCTGCCGCCCTCCTCGGGCTGGAGTGCCACGTCTATATGGGGGAAGAAGACATGCGCCGGCAAGAGCTCAACGTCTTCCGCATGCGCCTGCTGGGTTCTGAAGTGGTACCGGTGGGCACGGGCAGCCGCACCCTCAAGGACGCCATCAACGAGGCCATCCGTGACTGGGTGACCAACGTGGAAACCACGCACTACGTGATCGGCTCCGTGGTGGGGCCCCACCCTTACCCCGCCATGGTGCGGGACTTCCAGTCCGTCATAGGTCAGGAGGTGCGGGAGCAGGTCGTGGCCCTGGAGGGCAGGCTTCCCGAGTATCTGGTGGCGTGCGTGGGGGGCGGCAGCAACGCCATGGGCCTGTTCCACCCCTTCTACTCCGATGACGTGCGCATGGTGGGGGTGGAGGCGGCGGGGGAGGGGATCGAGACGGGGAGGCACGGCGCCAGCCTCACCGCGGGGTCGCGGGGGGTGCTGCACGGGTCCTACAGCTACCTGCTTCAGGATGAAGACGGCCAGGTGCGCGAAGCCCACTCGGTTTCGGCCGGGCTCGACTACCCCGGGGTGGGACCCGAGCACGCCTTCTTCAAGGCGACGGGAAGGGCGGAGTACGTGGCAGTCACCGACGGGGAGGCCCTGCAGGGATTCGAGCTGCTGAGCCGGCTCGAGGGGATTATCCCGGCCCTGGAAAGTGCTCACGCCGTGGCCTACCTGGAGAAGCTGGCCGGGCGCCTCGAGCCCGACGACGTGGTGGTGGTCTGCCTGTCCGGCCGGGGGGACAAAGACGTGCCCATGGTGCTGGAGAGCTACCGCCGGCAGGGAGGTGGGCAGGGTGCGCGATAACGCGCTGGTGGAGCGGATGAGGAGCCGGGTCGCTGCCGGTGGTAAGGCGCTGGCCGCCTACTTCACCGCGGGTGACCCTGACCTGGAGACGACGGTGCGGGTGGTGGGGGCCGCTGCGGCGGCCGGGGCGGATTGCGTCGAGATCGGCATCCCGTACTCCGACCCCCTGGCCGACGGCCGCGTGATCCAGGCGGCGGCCGTTCGTTCCCTGCGGGCCGGGTTCCGCCTGCGGGACACCTGGGAAATCGCCCGCCGGGTGAGGGGAAGTGGAACACCCCTGGCGGTGATGACATACTTCAACCCGGTGCTGCAATACGGGCTCGACAAGTTCTGTCGCGACGCCGCTTCCGCGGGGATAGCGGGGTTGCTGGTGCCCGACCTGCCCCCCGAGGAGGCAGCGGATCTCGGGCAGGCGGCGCGGGGCCATGGAGTGGCGCTGGTCCCCTTCGTGGCTCCCACCAGTCCCGATGAGCGGATGAAAATGGCCGTGGAGGCCGGCGACGGTTTCGTCTACTGCATCTCCGTCACCGGCGTAACCGGGGCGAGGGATTCAGTTTCGGCCCGGGCCCGGGATCTGGTGGGTCGCGTGCGGGTGTATACCTCGCTCCCCGTGCTGGTCGGTTTCGGGATTTCGTCGCCGGACCAGGCCCGCGAGGTGGCGGGCTGGGCGGATGGGGTGGTCGTGGGGAGCGCCCTGGTACAGCGCGTGGCCGCGGCTTCTTCCCCGGAAGAGGC
The DNA here is from genome assembly GCA_030019365.1 of Bacillota bacterium. Lineage (NCBI taxonomy): Bacteria > Bacillati > Bacillota > Bacillota bacterium. Next base: position 2,712 of record JASEFA010000002.1, on the reverse strand, counting down.
GGCCTCTTCGGTCCACGGCTTCGTGGCCGCACTGCGAGAGGCACTACCGCTGGCGGCGCCGTGATTCTGTGGGCCGGGGGCGGTCCAGGAGCCCCACTTCCACCCCAAGGTGCCCGCCGGGCTGCAGCCGCGCGTGTGACCGGCGTGCCCCACATCATGGAGCTCGACGCGGAAGAATCGGCGAGACTGCTTGCCGGGAGGGCCACGGGCGAGGGCGGAGAGGTTCGGCACGTGGCCAGCTGATGCTGGCATACCTTCGTCAGCGACGCCCGCTGGACCGGCTCGGGAGCAGGTGGGCCGCCTCAAGAGAACGCCGTACCGGCACGGCCACCCCGGCGGCAATTGCGAGCTTTGCCAGGTCCAGGGGGAGGAAGGGAAGAACTCCCGCCCCCAGGGCCTTGGCCGGGGGAAGGTGCAACACCAGGGCCAGCTGGGTGACACCGGCCCCGTAGGTAACCAGCAGGCAGAGGGCCATCGCGGCGGCGGTGGTGAGGTACCCCGGTCGCTCTCGCCTCTCCAGGACCCTGCCCGAGGCGTAGGTGCCGAGGACGAATCCAGCCAGGTAGCCGCCGGATGGCCCCAAGAGGACCCCCGGGCCCGCCCGGCCCTGGGCAAACACAGGCAGGCCGAAGGCCCCCAGCAGGACGTAGACAAGCACCGAGAAGCTGCCCAGGCGGCTACCCAGAACCGCACCGGCCAGGAATACCCCGCACATCTGCCCGGTGACGGGGACGGGGGAGAAGGGAATGGGGATGGCAAGCCGGGCCAGAGCGGACAGCACGGCGGCGAAGAGTGCGGCCAGTATCAGCGGCCTTACTTTCATGGTCACTACCTCCGGATCGAGTATCTGCGAGGCCCCGGTCTGCTGAGTTCCCGGCCCGCAGCTGTTTTCCCTGCCCGAGTGTCTTCAGGGATGACCTTTGAGGAGATCCAGGAGGAGTACGGATTGGAGCGGGAGGAGGTTCTCGCTATACTCGCGCATGCTGCCAGGGTGGTGGGTCAGGAACAGGTGCGGGTGACCGCATGATGCGTCTCCTGGTAGATGAGGACCTGCCCCGTTCGGCGGCGCTGACTCTGAGGCAGGCCGCTGTCATTCTGAGATGAGAGTTGTGCGAACCGGCAACGGGTGCTGCATTGGCTGAACGAGGACCGGGTTTAACGGGCGAGGCCCAGCAAGACGACTCCCAGGCAGATGGCCGCCCCGGCTGCCCAACGGTGAGCGCTGATCGGTTCTTTCAGCACCAAGCGCCCGAGCAGCATCGAGAACAAGACGCTGCTCTCGCGTAGAGGGGCCACATAGGAAAGCTGGGAAGCCCGCATGGCGAACAGCACGAGCAGGTAAGTGAAGAGCATGAAAAAGCCCGCAGCGACTGCCCGGGTTCCGTTGCGGTTCCATTCGGAAACCAGTCCCTCTCGCCAGCTTCTTCCTCCTACCGCCGCACACCGCTGCTGACCGAGGGAGACAAACAGGATGATGACTGCGGCAAAGGCCATCGCCAGGTACACGTAGGCGAAGGGATGGCTGACGGACACGCCCACCTTGTCCACCAGGCTGTAGGTGGCGATCGACACCCCGGTACCCAGTGCCCACCATAGCCCAGGGATGCCTTGTGGTCGCCGCCTGCTCGCCCCGGGCACGGAACGAAGATGGCCATCCACATGTTCGGACACCCAAAGGACACCCATCCCGACCAGGACCGCTGCTATGCCGGTCCACCCCGTGGCATCCGGCCTCTCCCCCAATATTGCGGTGCCCCCCAGGGCTGCCAGCGCGGCGCCCGACCCCCGTGCCACGGGATAAGCGAGGGATAGATGAGCACGGCTGTACGATATCGACAGCAGGGTAAAGTACAACCCGTGGACCGCACCACTGCCCACCACACATAGCCAGGCTTTGCGGGTAAAGCCTCCCAGGTCGTGTACGATCAGGAAACCAGGCAGGTACAGGACCACCGTGGCCGTGAGCATGATGATGGTGAAGGCCATACCCCCGCGTGCGGTCTTGAGCAACATGTTCCAGGCCGCGTGCAAGAAAGCGGCAATCAAGACTACCAGGAACCAGCCCGAGCTCACGGCGGCATCCTCCTTCGTAGATTCAGGCCTGGGACTCGGGCGGGAAATTGCCCGGAAGAAGAGCCTGTTGCCGAAGCCGGCGAGCGGGCGGCAACCAAGAGCGGCCCTCCCGAAGCCGGTTCCTTGACCTTGATGCCCCGGCTGACGAGGTAGTTCTCGACGGCATCCAGGGTCAGGGAGGTGTTTCTTTGCCAGTTCGAGGTGGTCCTTCACGTCGGTGGGGCTGGTGCCGGTGATCCGGTGCGTGACCGTTCTGGCAGGTGAGAGCGGTTGCCGCATCCTGTCAAGGACCTGTGGCCGCCCTCCGCCGGTTGGTCTTTGGTTCGTACTGTTCTTCTTTTGCGACGTGCACGAGGGAAGGGGCCTGGTGACCACTGCCCGGCACCGTGTCGGCAGAAGGCGTCCACTTTCATGCCTCCCTTGAGGCGCTTAACCTGGCGTTCGCTGAGGCCGAGGAGTTGAGCCGCTTGAGCGATCGTGAGTTTACCCTGGAGCACCTGCTCCATCACGTAGAGCCTTCTCGCTTCCTTCCCTTTCAAGAAAATGTCTCCTCTCATGGGTGACATTTTCTCAGTCCGCTTAGACCGGCCTTCGACAGTTTGTAGGAAGGCATGAGGTGTAGATTGGCTTCGCTGAAGG